>CAZPYP010000013.1:0-13747 GCA_964590845.1 uncultured Nitrospira sp. | reverse complement strand
CTCTCGGCCTGCAAGCAGCAAGTGGCGGCTCTGGAGAAGCAATTGGGTGAGAAGGACCGGGAACTGGCGGCGCTCCGCGGAGACTTGTCCGCGGAGATGGCCAAGCTGAAAGAAGCTCAACGCGGTCTTATCCGCGCGCTCAAGCCGCAAATCGACAAGAAAAACATCGCGGTCGACTTGAACAACGAGCGCCTGTTGATCAATTTGGCTTCGGGGTATCTCTTCGGATCCGGCGAAGATCAGCTGAAACCGGCTGGCGCCGAGGCCCTGAAACAGGTAGGGGCCATTCTGAAAGATTTTCCGGAGTACAAGGTTCACGTGGAAGGCCACACGGACAACCGGCCGATTCAGGGCGCCTTAAAGAAGAGATTTCCCAGCAACAAAGAACTGTCTGAAGCGCGCGCCTCCAATGCCGCAAAAGCCTTGGCTGACGGCGGGCTCTCCGCCGCCCACCCGATGGGAGCGGCCGATACGAAGCCGGTCGCTCCGAACACCAGCGACGCCGGTCGGGCTAAGAACCGCCGCGTCGAAATCAGCGTGACAAAGTAACCGCTGCGGGGAGTTCTCCCCAAGGAGAACTCCCCGTTATCGTTTCGGCGTCAGCGCGTACAGAGGTGTTGCTCGGCGGCGCCGCTGTTGGCCTGCCCGGGAACCGTAGCTAGGATCTTGTAGTGGCCGAGGCCCAATTCCTTCCCGAAGGCTTCTCCCACCAGCACATCCTGCACATGTTGATGATCTGAAGCGCGAAAGACCGACTTGCCTTCCTTGAGCCCGTCAAACTCGTGCCCTTCCAGCGCCTTGATCAGCGCCGCCGTGTCGGTACTGCCCGCTCGCTGAATCGCCTCGAGGATCTGTGTCATCGCCGCATAGCCGAGATAGCAACGTGAGGTCGGCGTGTGGTTGTACTTGTCGATGACCCCTTGAATGAACCGCTTTGAACTCTCCGTGTTGATCTTGGGGTCCCAGATGAGGCCCCAGATACCGGCGTTGCTCGCGTACCCGAGTGGCCGCCCGATCTGCTCTCCGCTGACCATGCCCCCGACACCGATCTTCTCCTTCATCAGTTCCAGTTTGGCATAGGCCTTCAACGCATTGACCAAATCCCACCCGTACAGATTGAGAATCATCGCGGTCGGGTTCTTCGCCTTGGCTTCCGTCAAGGCCGGTACAAAATCGGTGGCCCCGAAGGGCACGAGCGTTTCACCGACGAACTCGACCTTGTGAGCTTGACCAGCCGCGGCCATCGCTTGGGCCATCGCCTTCCCATCGAGCGTGCTCGTCGTAACCATGTGCCATTTCGTGCCGTAGGCCTTTGCCAGATGAGGTGCGACCGCCTGTGACATCATCAGTGCGTTCGGCATGAAGACAAACGTGTGGGAGTTGCAGGCGGCTCCTGTGAGCTCTGGGAGGTGCGCCCCGGTCACCATGAATAGCTTGTTCTCCTGCTTCGCGAGCGCCGAAACCGCCAAGGCGCAATCGCCGTTGAAGGTCCCCATGAGGACGTCCACACGGTCCTCCTTGATGAACTTCGTCGCGACCTTCACCGCTTGATCAGGATTCGACGCATCATCGGCTTCGAGAATAGAGACCGGTCTCCCCAGTACGCCGCCTTTCTTATTGAAGAGGTCCACGGCGACGTTGGCGCCATGCACATCATGGATCGACGACGTCTTGTATGGGCTGGATAATGGATCGAGGATGCCGATCTTGATCGGCTCCGTCGCGTGGGCCAACCGGGGATTCGAAACGATCCCGAGGATCTGGCTCACGGCATCTCCGGCGAGCAACACTCCACCTGCTGCAGCGGACATCTGCAAGAATCGCCTGCGTGAAAAGTCTGTCATCGTCGGCCTCCTTCAGGATTAGGTCTCCGCATGCCGTCACTATGCTTTCACACTTCTCAGCTGTCTCTCAAGTTCCGCAATACGCGCCCGCAGCGGAGCGGCGAGTTCCTCGACTTCAGCCAGCGAGTAGCGCGGCGTGATGTACTTCGGGCAGTTCCAATCGAACGAGATCACATCGATCACAACCACGCGCTCCGCGTTTGCCCGGAGGTGCGGATGCGCCACCTTCTCCGTGAGTTCTGGTTTGGCGCTCGCCTCTTCAATCCGGGCATGGCCGAGCACTTTCAGCCGTTCGCGATGCTTGTAATCCATCAGAAAGAGCGCCACTCGGTCGTTCACTGAAACGTTGCCGGTGCTCAGCAGCTGCCGGTTCCCTTTGTAATCGGCGAACGCGAGCGTGGACGGATTGAGAACTCGCAGGAATCCCACCGGGCCTCCGCGATGCTGAATGTACGGCCAGCCATCTTCGTTGACCGTCCCCAGATAGAAACTGTCCCGTGCGCTGATAAACGCCTGCTCCTCAGGACCCAGTGGGTCTCGCGTCGAGGCTCCAGCAATCTGGCCCGCGGCGCCATAATACTGCTTCTGGGCCCGACAGACCGAGTCGGTCAGCATGACGTCGAGATATTTCATCGCCATGGTCTATCCTCCCCAGATCGGCCTGCACCGTCTTGTAGGGCTGGCCGATTTCCCGCCCAGCTTTCTCAAAACACGACGGTGTTCCACCCTTCGGCCACGTACCGGCGCAGGCTCAACAGGCCCGCCGTTCCCGTCAGTGCATGGTCTTTCACGATCGGCACACCGCAGGCTTGCGCGCCGTCCTTGGCCCCAAAGACCTCCGCACAGCCGCACGAGGCGCCTTGCACCACATCGCGGACCGCGTTGTAGAGCCCATTGGCCGGATGCGACAGCTTACTGAGTTCGGCAGGCCAACGGGTTCCGGCCCCGTTGAAGACCACCGCAACGTCGTCGCCCTTTTGCTTGCATTCTGACGCCAGTGCGAGTGCGTTAAAGACCCGGCCGAGTGCTTCTTCGGAACCATTCTTTGGGTCCGACATGATCACGATAGCGGTTTTCATCGATCCCTCCTTTGAGATGAGCAGCACGAACCGTGAGGCTGCGGAGTTATAACCTTCTAAACAATTATTTGATGGTTATAACCGAGCGAGGCTAACTTGTCAAGATGTGATTAGTCGGTTATATATCAAGCAGAAGGGGATGGCGATGGGCGTGGAACGTTCACCGTTTCTGTTTGTGGGCAATCATCTGGCGTTGGATTTCATCAACACCCAGATGATCGTGAGAGGCGAGGTCACTGATCTCCTCCAACGTTTCGAGGACCTTGCGTCGTGGCTGGTTCAGGCGAAACTGCTGACCAAGCCTCAATCCGAGAGCGTCAGGACGAAACTGAGCCGCAAAGACACGGCTTCATTGCTTGAACAGGCCAAAACGCTCCGCGCCACGGTGCGGGTGTTAGCCGAGCGACTCGCCACTCGTAAGTCCATACCTGATTCGGCCATCGACACCATCAATCAATTCCTGTCACGGTGCGCCGGCTATCCCCAAGTTGTCAGAATTCAAGGAGGGTTCGCGCGGTCGTTTCAGACGGTCGCGGCGCTAGAGGAGAGCGTGTTGGCTCCGCTCGCGGAGTCCGCAAGCGACTTGCTCTGCCTGGCCGATTTCGTCTTGATCAAGAAGTGCGCGAATGATGCCTGCATTCTCTATTTTTACGATACGACGAAGAATCACAGGCGGAACTGGTGCAGCATGCAGCTTTGCGGGAACCGCATGAAAGTCGCGGCCTACTTTCAGCGAAAGCGGAAGGGCGCGAAGCGGTAGTCGTTCACCGATGAGCCGCGGCCTGCCGGCAGATCGGACAATCTAGCTGTACTGGTCCCACGTGTCGCACTGCTTGATCGACCAGAACACCGCCTCCTTCAATCTCTTGAGGGCCATGTTTTCCGGATCACGAATCGCCTGCAGCTTCTTATCGATCTCATAGAGCGGGTCAATGGACCGTTTGTCCGGGATCTTGCCCAACGCCCAAGCCACCTCCGTCAAGACAGCCCAGTCCGTCTTGGGATCTTTAAGTTTGGCGAGCAAGGGCAATACCACCGACGCGTCACCGTGAATCCCGCCCAGTTGACCCAGTCCCTTCGCCGCCGCGGCTTGCAGCTCGATCTGCGTGGAGGTGTTCATGATATCGATGAGCAGGGGAATGCCGTCTTTCCCGAGATTGCCCATCGCGACGATCGCCTGTTTCCCGAGATCCCGATCTTGGAGGATCTGCTTCAACTTCGGCAAAGCCTCATCCGCCTGCATTTCGCCGAGCAGCGAGATAATGCGGAATTTTCTCGGCTGCGGCGTATCCGCGGCGTCCAACAGCTTGATCAGCCGATCCGGGTGCCCCCATTCGGCGGCCAGTAAGAGAGGAAATTCGTATTTTCCCAACGCTTCTTTCAGCTTGGAGAGTGCAAAGGCACCAGGGTCACCGGCCTGGGCCGACTGGGCGGCCTGCAGCGCATCTTCGAAGTCGGTACGCACCTCTTTCTGCCACTTCACCTTCATGTCGCCGAGGAGATAGGTCATCTGACAGGCGGGACCTTTCCATAAACGCGAAGGGGCATCGGGCAGATCGGCGTCACCCCCGGCGGCCGTCGTCCCCTCCCAAGTTTTCCGCTGTTCACATTTGACCCTGAACACGACGTCATACGGCTTGCCGGACTCCCGTACCACCTCGTAACCAAGTTCACCGAGGCGGCTGGCGGCCACTTCCAGGATCGGTCCCGAATCTGCGGTGCCCTTGTCGGTCAGCGCAATCGCCTCGATCCGAACGGTTCGAATCTTCTCCAGCTGAGCCTTCTGTTCGGCCGTGAAATAATCACGGTAGGCTAAAAGGGGGACCGGTAGAAGACCGAATAGTGCGACGGCCAGGATACAAGACATCGTTCTGGTGAACATGTGTCACCTCGAGAACAGGTGGGAGGTAGTCGGAAAGTCGCCTACGGGCTGATTATACCCCTTGCGGAACCTCCTGCAACCGACAATCGCTTTGGCTCACTTGCAGGCCGCCTAGCGACGAGAATCGCCCCTTCTCCCCACGGGAGTATGGGTTGACAGCTGTAGCCATCCGACTGTACAAAATAGCGACAGGAACGAGTATTTTCGCTTGTTTGCTCATGATTGCCGGAAGGTGTTTCGGCAACGCCCCACCCTGCGAGAGTGGCGGAACTGGCAGACGCGCGAGACTTAGGATCTCGTGGGCAACCGTGGGGGTTCAAGTCCCCCCTCTCGCACCAGACCACGTGACGGCACGATCCTCGTTTCACGTGCCTTGACATACAGAAGGACTGACTCGACGCATGAAGATGGAAATGACCGAGTTGGGACCGATGAAACGGTCCCTCAAAATCGAAGTCCCGGCCGAAGAGGTCGCCCGCCGCTTCGTGCAAGCCTACAAGGAACTCAACCGGCAGGTACACGTGCCCGGATTTCGCCCGGGGAAGGCGCCGCAATCTTTGCTCGAGCAGCGCTATGCCAAGGCCGTCGAAGAAGACGTCATTCGTGGGCTTGTGCCGGATTATTATGACCAAGCTGTCCGCCAAGCGGGCATTTCTCCCGTCCTCGTCGAAATTCCTCCGCTGGAACGGGTCAAGATCAAGAAGGATTCGGCTTTTACCTTCACGGCTACGGTCGAAATCAAGCCGAAGATCGAGCTCCGTGATTACAAGGCTCCCAATCCAATTTCTCTCAAACCCGACAAACGAACCGTCACTGACGAGCAACTCGCCAAGGGGATGGAGGTGCTTCGGGAGCAGCATGCGCGACTCGACGCAACACCAGCCGGACAGCCGATCGGCGAAGGGAGTTTCGTCATCTTGTCGATCAGCGGCCAGCTCGACGGAGCTCCGCTCGAGGGGACGGCGAAAGACGGTCATCTCCACAAAGTTGGATCCAACGCGACCGTACTCGGGCTCGAAATCGATTCACACTTGGTCGGCAAGAAGGAAGGGGAGTCCTTCGAGATCTCCCAGCCCTATCCGGCAAGCCATCCCGATACCCGTGTGGCGGGCAAGACCGTCGTCTTCAGCGTGATGATCAATGCGGTCAAGGCCAAGGTGCTTCCGGCACTCGACGACGAATTTGCCAAGGACTGCGGCGCCTACGCCTCTCTGGACGAATTGCAGGACAAACTCCGCGGTGAAATGGAAAAGGCGCTGAAGCGAGAGATCGAGGACACGTACAAAGACACGATCGTCAAGCGCTTGGTGGAAACGCATCACTTCGAGTTGCCTGAGACACTCGTCGAACGGGAACTTGAGGCGATCATTCGCCAACACATGCAGCAGAGGCAGCGGCGCGCCCACCTGCAAGACGCAGAGTCACCGGAGTCGGAGGATCTGACCAAGCTCCGGCAAGAGAACCGCGATGAGGCCGCGCGCCGGGTGAAAGTCGGCCTGATCCTCGAAGCGGTCGCCGAGCAGGAACACCTCACCGTGACACAGGAGGACCTGAACAACGAAGTGCTCCGCCTCGCCAGCGAGTTGAAGATTCCCCAGGCGGATTTGGTCAAGATGATCCAATCGGGCGGACAAGACTCGCTCGACGAACTCCGGGCAAGGATCTTGGCTGAGAAATCCCTGGACTTCGTGTATCGCAACGCCGTGATCCAGGGATAAACCCGTCCAGGCGGGCGAACCGATCGCGACATACTTTTACGCGGAAAGGATGAACCTGCATGTTAGTTCCCATCGTCGTTGAACAGACTAACCGGGGCGAACGGGCGTATGACATCTACTCGAGGCTCCTGAAAGATCGCATCATTTTCTTGGGCGCTCCGATCGACGATGTCTTCGCCAATCTCATCATTGCCCAGCTGCTCTTCCTGGAAGCTGAGGATCCGGAAAAGGACATCAACCTCTACGTCAATTCCCCCGGAGGCAGTGTCACGGCCGGCCTAGGCATTTACGACACCATGCAATACGTCAAACCGCCCATCAATACGATTTGCTTGGGACAGGCCGCGAGCATGGGCGCGCTTTTGCTGACGGCGGGCACGAAAGGCAAGCGGTTTGCGCTTCCCAACGCGCGGGTCATGATTCACCAGCCACTCGGTGGGTTCCAGGGACAGGCCACCGAGATCGACATCCATGCCAAGGAAATTCTCAAGATCCGGGAACGGCTCAACGAGATCATGGCAAAGCATACCGGCCAGCCCGTCGAGAAAATCGCCCACGACACCGAGCGCGACTACTTCATGTCCGGAGAGGAAGCGAAGCGCTATGGGCTGATCGATGAGGTCATCACGCGCGCGCCGAAGTCACTGAAGGCGGTGAGTGGGTCCGAGGGTGGAAAAGACGGGGCCAAAGATAAGTAACACAGGAGGGCGCATGGCCAAGCAGGAAAAGATGGATCGGCATCTCCGTTGTTCGTTCTGCGGCAAGAGCCGGGACGAGGTCCGTAAATTGATCGCCGGTCCCACGGTCTACATCTGCGACGAGTGCGTCAATCTCTGCAACGACATCATCGCCGAGGATTGGGAAGAGGCGAAGGAAGAGATTTCCTCCAAGCTCAAAAAACCCTCGGAGATCAAACACCATCTCGATCAGTATGTGGTCGGTCAGGAGCGGGCGAAACGCATCCTTTCCGTCGCCGTTCACAATCATTACAAGCGCATATCCGCGAAAGAAAAGGACGTCGATGACGTTGAACTCCAAAAGGGCAACATCCTCATGGTAGGACCGACGGGAACCGGCAAGACACTGCTGGCGCAGACCCTCGCCAAGTATCTTGACGTTCCCTTCACGCTGGCCGACGCCACGACCTTGACCGAAGCAGGTTACGTGGGTGAAGACGTCGAAAACATCATCCTCAAGCTGCTTCAGGCAGCCGACTACGACGTCGAACGGGCCGAGCGCGGCATCGTGTATATCGACGAGATCGACAAGATCAGCCGAAAAAGCGACAGCCCCTCCATCACCAGAGACGTCTCCGGTGAAGGCGTGCAGCAAGCGCTGCTCAAGTTGATCGAAGGCACGGTCGCCAACGTGCCTCCGCAAGGAGGCCGCAAACATCCCCACCAAGAATTCATTCAGGTCAATACGAGCAATATCCTTTTCGTCTGCGGAGGCGCCTTCGTCGGACTCGAACAGATCATCGAACAACGCTTGAACCGGAAGGCCATGGGTTTCGGTGCGGAGATACGGGGCCGCGGCGAGATCAGGCTGGGGGAGTTGTTCGAGCAGGTTCAGCCGGAGGACTTTTTGAAGTACGGGCTGATCCCTGAATTCGTAGGTCGTCTTCCGGTCGTCGCGACACTCGATGAGCTGGACGAACGGGCGCTGATCCGCATTCTCACGGAACCCCGGAACGCCCTGACGAAACAATATGAGAAGTTGCTGTCGTTCGAGAAGATCAAGCTCAAGTTCACCGATGGCGCCCTAGGCGCTGTGGCCCGAAAAGCCTTCGTGCAAAAGACCGGCGCTCGAGGACTGCGGGCCATCCTCGAAGAAGTCATGTTGGACGTCATGTACGACGCCCCCTCGCAGAAACAGATGAAAGAGGTGCTGATCACTGAGGACGCCATCCTCGGCAAACATCCCCCGATCAGAATCTTCGAGCAAGACAAAGACGCCAAGACCGCATAACCCCGCAATGTCGTCCCTTTAGGCCCCGCCCCCTGGCGGGGCCGGTCGTTTCCAACCGCGCCAACTGCCCCCCAACGAACCTCCGTCCAGAGTCATCTAGCGCCAACTCTTCGGTTTTTCTCGACAGGACGAAATGCCGCGCTATACTTGCCCTGTGGCGTAGAGAAGGAGGCGTCGTGAAGTATCAAGTCGTTTCAAGCCTCAGGCACAAGGGCAAGGCGATCGAGATGGACGCGACGAGAGAGATCGTCACTTTGATCGGAATCAACGGCGAGCCGATGGGCAACCTATCGTGGGATTTCGTCATTGATCAAATTCTCGCGTACCGCAAGCCTCCCGCCACGAAAGAATCGCGGTCCGAACCGCGTGTCACACTTTCCTTCAAGGTCAAGTATAGGACCCCGGAAGGCCATCATTACGAAAGTCGAGCCGGTGGCATCGGCGGCGGAGGGCTCTTCATTGAAAGCATGAATCCGCTGCCAGTCGGCACGAAGCTCGCGATGGAATTCTCGCTGCCCGAACAGCCACATGAGTGGTTGTCGGCCAAAGGCCTCGTGGCCTGGGTTTGCCCCAAAGCCGATCAGTATACGTTCAGCCCCGGCATGGGCGTGCGCTTCACCGACATCGCGCCTGAAATTCGCAACCGGGTGTTGGAGCTCGTGAAAACCGTCCAGCGCGTCGGCCAGTCCGCCGCCTGAAGATCCGAACGAACACGCAACGTCCGGGAGAAAGATCTAGTCGATGAAATTCCCTGTCACGGAAACCCTCGGTCATGAAGGCAAATCCCTTGAGGTCGACGCCAATCACGAAGTCGTCTCTCTTTATGGCCCCAAAGGCGAACTACTCGGCACCCTGTCGTGGCAGGAAATCATCGAGCGGATCCTTTCGAGCGATGACGACGCGCGATTCGCCCATGCCAGGGCGCATCCGAGAGCGCCGCTTGCAGTGAAAGTGCGGTACACGACGCCCGAAGGCAAACAGTTTGACAGTCTGACCGGCGGGATCGGCGGCGGCGGCCTTTTCATCGAGAGCAGCACGCCGTTGGCGCCTGGCACCGAACTCGCCGTCGAATTCGCCCTCCCGGACCGTCCGTGGGAAAAACACAAGGCCAAGGCCAAAGTCGCCTGGACTCGCAACAAGCCGGAACGTTTTCTGCTGTTCCCGGGAATGGGCGTGCAGTTCACGGATATCGACGACGGGGCCCGAAAAGAACTGGTGGAACTCGTCACGTCGCTCAATCGGTCCCGCGTAACATCCTAGCCCAGCGCCGCACTCCTTCCTCTTTATCCTCTTCGGCCACTTTCTGGAGCACGACTCGGTTTCCTTCCTCTTGGGCCGATCGCCCCAACTGATAGACAGCCTCCGTCCGCACGGCGGCATCAGGGTCCTGCAACGCCCGTTCCGCGAGGGTTGCTTGCCCGGCGGAGGCTCCCAGTTCTCCAATCGCCGCCACCGCACCTTGTCGAACCGGGGCGTCTGAATCCCTCGTCGCGAGTTGGAGCACCTCCAGCCGGTTCGAGGCATCGACCAACCAGAGCGCACGCACCGCCGCCCTCCTGATTTCCACGTTCACCGAAGACAGCAACGGCGGCAATTCTCCCAACAGGATAGCCGGAGGATCCATTTCGCCCAAGGCTTCGGTCGCCGCTCGGCGAACGAAGCCCTGGTCGTCCTTGAGCGCGCGGACGACGTGGGATACCACGGTGTCCCGGCCATCGGACGCCAAGCGGCCCAGTGCTTTCACAGCGGCCGCCCGGACGAGGGGCGACGGATCTTCCGTCAACGGAATCAGCTTTGCGATCGCCGCCGGATCCCCGATCTTGCCCAACGATTCTACGGCCGTTCGCCTCACTTCCACCTGTTCGTCTTGCAGTAAGCCGACCAACATCGAGACGGTCTGATCGACGGAGGAAGGAGGGGACTCCTGCACACAGCCTGCGACGGCGTAAGCGAGGAGCCCTACGACGATTACGACGCGCCGGGTCAGATAGGGAAATCGGTGGTTCGCTCGGTCGGAGCCGGAAGAGAGGTAACGACTCACGCTGGTCTGGGGGGATCTTCCTGAACGGCCGGCAGTTCTTTAGCCGCTTCGATCGACTGTTGCAGTTCCTTTTGCGCGGCGTCCATTTCAGCCTGGATCGTTCTCATTTCCGGATCGACGGAGTTTCGAACGTCGGCCACCGCTTGTTTGAACGTTCGGAGCGCATCGCCCAACCCTTCTCCCAGGCTCTGCATGTCCGCGGGGCTTACACCGGACGGTTGAGCCGGTTTTGCCTTCATCGCCGCCTGTTGAGCTTGGACGCGCGCCACCGCTTCCTTGTTGACGACGGCAGACGGACGTTTGGCCGCAGGCTTCTGCTGCGCGCCTGGCGGAAGGGGTGGATACTGCGCCCGCATTACCGGAGTCGGAGCCGCCGCGCGCTCTTCCATCGTCGGAGGACGCTGTCCTTCCTGCTGCACCGGCTGTGCGGCCGGTGAGGCCGTAGGTCTGGGAGCCTGAGGTTGCGCTGCAACGTTGTACATCATTGCCGCGGTCGTTCCCGGTGTCAGCTCCGGCCCCGGGGTATAGGGCGCCGTCGGTCTGAGTCCAGCAGGAGCAGCCTGTGACGGTGTCGGAGCTTGGGAAGTAGACACCGCGGCCGGCGCCGGCTGATTGATTTCAGCCTGTGCGACTTCCGGCGGCGGAATGTCGTGCACTTCCTTTTTGAACCCCTTCAGCGCCTTGCCGACGCCTTCGCCGATCTGCGGCAGTTTGCCGGCCCCAAAAATGATGAGCACGATGGCCAGGATAATGATGAGTTCCGAAATGCCCATCGTCCCGAACATGCTGGCGTCCTTCCTGACGTTTCCGGCGGCCCGTTCAACGCGGCCGACGATGAAAGTCACTGTATAGGCCTCCAGGAGCGACTGTCAAGGAACGAGGCAGAGGATTTATAGAAGAGGAGAGAGGTCCGATTGTAGGGGAAGACCGAACACTTGTGCGTCGCGTTCTCCAAGATAGACATCCAGTTCGCTGCGGATGCCGAATTCGCCCGGCAGGTAAATTCCGGGCTCGATGGAAAAACAGGTCTTGGGCAGCACCCGCCGGTCGTCCTTCGTCTCGAGGCCGTCGATGTTGGCTCCGTTGCCATGCACCTCTTCACCGATCGAATGCCCGGTTCGATGCACAAACCGCTCACCATAGCCGGCCGCGGCAATAACCCTTCGGCAGGCCTCGTCGACCTCCCATCCGAAGGGACATTTGCCGGCCGCTACCTCACTTCGGACGAACTCTAGCGCCGCGTCCCGGCCTTGCCTGACAAGCTGGAAGATCTGCCGATGTTTGGCCGGCACTTGCCGCCCGGCATAAGCCGTCCAGGTGATGTCCGCATAGACGGAGCCAGGTTCGGCCTGTTTGCCCCACAGATCGATGAGGATCAGATCGTCTCGTTTGATGACGGAGGAGCCGACGGGCGCAGGCCCATAATGAGGATCGGCGCTGTGCTCGTTGACCGCGGCGATCGGAGCGCTGGACGTCACCATACCCGCCTCTCGAATCCGAGCGAGAATGAATTGCTGGAGATCATATTCGGTCAGCGAACGATTCTGCACCAATGCGCTTCGCACCTCGGAGAACGCCTCATCGACGATTCGCCGCAACGCCGCCGCCGCATAGCGATGCGACTCCAGTTGCCGTTCAGTCCATACCGCCTCGAAGAATTGAATCAGATCGGCGGAGCTGACGACCTCCAGACCGTAGGCCCGAACCAGTTCGACCGTCCCGGCGTCGACACGCGACACATAAGGCACCGCGTTTTGCGGCGAATACTGCATGGCGATGCAACGCGCCCCCTTCAGAGCCCGCCCCAACAGCTCCCGTTGTTGCTCCCAAGAGACATAGAGGTCGGCGGAACCGGGTAGGTGGTCGAGCACATGGGGTTCGATGCGATGGAGCAGTTTTCTGGGAGAACCGGCGGCGGGAATCCAGTAATACCACCGCCTCGTCACATGCATGGTGGGATCGAGTTTGAGAATGCGATAACTCAAGGGATCGCTGCCGCGAAAGTCGTAAAAGAGCCAACCGTCGCAGCGATGCTCGTCGCGGAGCGCCTGTTGGATGGCGATGACCCGTTGCTCATGGTTCGTCGTCATGGTCATCGGCATCTTATCGCCGCCCTCCCACAGCGTCAACGAGAGCCACCGTGGTACAATGCCCGCCATGTCGTCGGACGCCGTCTCGGACCTGTCTCAATTCCGCGTGACTCTGTTTGTAGGACCACAAGCGCTGGAGGCGGAACCCTTCACCTTCTCCACTGTGTTCAACGTCAAGAAGCGGAGTTGGAAGGGGGGCGTTCAGGTCGCCGTCGAGTTGAGGCGCGATCAGATCGAGGCTGGCCGCGCCGCCATCCGATTCAACCTCTGGGTCACCAAGTCGCTGGCTGCATTACCGGCAGAGGAGCGTTCCTCGCAGGAGAGCCGCGCGCAAGAACTGTTGATCGAAGCGCTGTCCCGCTGCAAGCTCGATCTGTTGCTGCTGGCCGGCATCGCGCAGGAGAATCAACGCCTCAAGGCCGACGCCTGGGCTCAACAGTTCGACTCCACGGTGACAGCGCGAGCTGAGTTCATCACCAGCTATGTCGCAACGGAACTGGATCTGCCGCAGACGGAATCAAGCTCCCCGTGACCGTCGCCTGACATGGCAGGGGGTTTGCAATCACGGTCGAATTTGTTATAACCCACAAGCATCTGAATGGTGAGAGCGCGTGACGGATTTTCCTATACCGCTTCTCTCGCTCTGTTATGAGGAAGGAGGAGCTTCTGTGAAATCCTATTCATCTTCATCCCAACGTCGTGTTGTCACCCGCTGCTTTCGGGCCGTCGCCATCGTGCTCGTGCTCGCCCTGAGCACCTTCACGATCGCCCCGCAAGCCTGGAGTCAGGAAGGAACCTCGGGCGCCAGCTCCGAAGGGGGCTCGGCCTCGAGCGCAGGCATGGGTGTGGCGGCGGGCCTGTCGTCACTTCTCTATTTTCCCCTCAAAGCCGTCTTCGCCATCGGCGGCGGCATCGTGGGCGGCCTCGCCTATGCCTTCTCAGGCGGCAACGAAAACGCTGCGAAGAGCATCTGGACGACGAGTATGTACGGCACCTACATCATCACGCCTGACCATCTCCGCGGAGACAAACCCATTCGATTCCTCGGCGTGTCGGACGAGCCCAGCGTCCCGGCCCAGGCGACGGCCCCGGAACCAGTCCGTTAGTGATGAAACCGCTCATCGG
>CAZPYP010000012.1:32417-35150 GCA_964590845.1 uncultured Nitrospira sp. | reverse complement strand
CCGTGATACATGACGTGTTTGCGGAGCAACAGATTTAAGTGGTGATGGCTGTTTTCATGGACGAGATCGTCGATGAGATCCAGATTCCCCCGCTCGAAGCAGTTGATGAACGACAAGCCGGGCCTGTGGCGATAGCTGAAGCTGACGACGCCCGTCGCCTCAAGCGGCACGATGCGCGACGTGAAGAGTTCCAGGAGCGCATAGCCTTCCGGCCAAGCCTGTTGAATAGCTCGCCAGGCTCTGCCAATTCTTGCCACCTGTTTTGGGGAAGTCGCAGCGACGGTCTTCGGTTGGCGATCCTTCCCATATTTCAGCGTCGGCCCGACGGTGAGGTCTCCGTCGGCATGCTGCACCGCCACCACGGCCGTGTGCTTCGGCCAATGCCAATCCACGTCCTTTCCTTGCAACGAGCAAATCGGAAACCGCTCGGCCTTCCACTTGAGCAC
Organism: uncultured Nitrospira sp.; assembly: GCA_964590845.1. Lineage (GTDB taxonomy): Bacteria > Nitrospirota > Nitrospiria > Nitrospirales > Nitrospiraceae > Nitrospira_C. The sequence continues at coordinate 34,704 of CAZPYP010000012.1, read as the reverse complement.
AATCTGATGGCCGGTGACTTCGAACAGGAGCCGCGAGCCGGTCTCGTCGATCGCCTGCTTGACGGAGGCCGGCGCGGTCAAGACTTCTCCGGTCGTTCCGATGGGGAGAGTGAAGCTCCGCTCCGCTCGTTCGACATGTTGGCCGAGCGTGCCCCTCACCTCCCATCTCCGGAATCCTTGCCTGCCGCTCCATCGCATGGCCCATCGAGGATCGAAGAACAGCGATTCTTGCGTGATGTCACGGGCGAGCCGGAGGCAGAGGTCCTGGACCCGTGCGGAAAGACCTTTGGACTGCGCGAGCCCCAGCGGGAAGAGTTCGTCGAGATAACTGTTTTCGAACAACTTCTGCTCGCATTCGGCAAAGAGCTGTTCGGCGAATGAATCCACCTTCCTCTCGGCCGTGATCTGCTGCCGGATGTCGAGAAAATAGACCAAGTCGTTCAACGCTTCGATCCACCCGACGACTTTCCAATTTGCATAGGACGCGCGGTCGAACGACTGCGAGAGGTATCGCACATAGGACACTGGGAGGTTCAGGGTCTGCGCCAGGTCGGCGTAGCGGTCCTCGAGTTCGCGGCACAGTTCCAGGAGCAGCGACGCCATGGATTGGCGAAATTCATCTTGCAGGCGCGCCAGCGCGCCAATGTCGAACAACGACATGAATGATGCCTCTCAAGCGAGAGCGACTGTACCGGAGGAAGACGCAGGCTGCAAGAACTGCTCAGGAGATTTTCTTCGGCAGGTATCCGCGATCGTCGAGCCCGAGATCGCGCACATGGTCCATCAACAGGAGAGCCAACGTAGACTGAACCGCTTCCTCCAAGGGAGGCTTCGATCCCTTCACGATGGTGAAGGGCAGTTCAGTTTTCCACAACAGATGCCCGTCGCGATCGACGAGATGGAGAAATAGCCGGTGAGGTGTTTTCTCTTTCCAGCCCCAATCGCTGGGATGGGCCGCTGCGCCATCTACGTACACGAACAATACGGCATCGACCGACCAGGCTTGGGCCAGCCTACGCGCTTCGGTAGCGCGATCCGCCTCGCTCATGCGCGAGATCCTCGCCTCGCCCACCTCGATCGCTCCTTCGACGCGTAAAGCCGTCTGCGCCCGAAGCACCTGCGCCAGACGACCGCCCATGTCCTCATCCCCTTCGACCGGCAATACCACCACACTGCCCAGAGAGTGCCCTTCGCCGCCGCCATCCACCTGTTCCTCGGAAGTCCAGGACTCTTCGAACGATCCGAACCGCACGTCACCTGTCCTGGCGGAATCGGTGCCCACCGCGGCAAGCCAAGCCACCGCCCCGCATCCCGATTGCGAGAGGACCACCGCCGCGAAGCCAAGAGCCCTTATGGATCGGAATACCCTATGGAGAAATCGACCCATGGCAACCTCACCTCTGGGCTGCTCAAATTGAGCAAGAGTAGTACCCTCAGAGTTAGGATCCCACGCGAGAGAGAAGGAGGCGATTTAATTCTGAATTGGCGCTGGAGGCCGAGTCTGGCCTGTAGACAGGCTTCTCAGCTGGTACGGCTTCGCACGGCTCCGAAGGGTTCTGGCACCTTGGCGCGCCTATGTTAGGAGTGGTCAGGCGGAGGCTTTCAGGGGGCGATGAAAGGCGCGAACCGGCGCGTCGACCTTGACGAGACCCATGGCGCCGGATTGCTGAATGAGGCGATGACGTTGAATCAACGGGTCGACGATGTTTCCACAAGACACGCAGCGCCATCCCCGCATCCACATTGGAATACTGCTCTCCTGCATGTCGATCAGACTGTCAGGAACCATGAGCCCTTCGCATCTGGTGCAATGCATGGGACCCTCCTCTGCGGTGTACAGGAGGCTCCGCGCCTCCTGCCGGAGGTATAAGCAATGAGGATGCCACGGGAGCGAGCGCGTGGCTTGCCAGTTTCCGCGCCGAATCGTAGAGTGCCTCAGGCCTGCACGTTGGAAAACCGCCTTTCTGTGACCGAATTGGCCCCATGAGACCAAATAGAGAAGGCCTAGGAGAAACACGTACTCCGACCGAACGGGCGGTAGTGTCGACACACTGTCTGGAATTGCCTGCACCGAGGTCGTCTCGATAAGCGACTATGTCACTGTCTGCTCAAGAGATCGCCAGAGTCCTCGAGGAAATTCGGCCGGCCCTGCGCGGCGGATGGATCCAAAAAATTCATCAACCAGCGGCGCGCACCCTGGTGCTCGAAGTGCGAGTGCCCGGCCGCACTCATCGACTGCTGATCTCCTGTGCACCCGACAGCAGCAGACTGCATCTCCTGTCCAAGC
>CAZPYP010000012.1:0-32317 GCA_964590845.1 uncultured Nitrospira sp. | reverse complement strand
GCATACGCCACTTGGTCAGAGCAAGGGGGAGCAACGATTCAGCGATCTCGATTCCAGCGGGCTCTTTCCCCTCTCGGCTGTCATCGAGGCTCATTACCAGGACCAGGACACCTCTCATACACTCGACGCGGCAAGGAATGCCCGACTACGCGTCATCAACAAAGCGCTCAAGAAAGAGCACCGTCTGATCGAGGCTTGGGAGCGAGACTTGGCCGGCGCTGCCAGGTTCCAGACTTACGCCCGTTACGGAGAGTTACTCAAGGCCAGCCTGGCGTCGCTCAGGAAAGGCATGGATCGGATCGTGCTCGTCGATTATTTCGACGAGTCGCTGCCGGAGGTGACTATTCCGCTCGACCTGACGAAATCGCCGCAGGGGAATATGGACGACTACTTCCGCAAATACCGCAAGTATGTCGCGGCCGAACGAGAGTTGCGCCCGCGCATCGAACAAGCCCATACAACGATCGCCGCACTGCGGCAGGAACTCGCCGCGATCGACCAGGGCACCTGGACACCTCCCGCTGTTGTACCCGGCAAGGCCGCGTCCGGCCGGCTTGCGCTGGTACGTAGGGCCGGAACCCAGCAGCGCCGCGGCCCCTTCCGCCGGTTTACCTCGACCGACGGCCTGCAGATCTTCGTGGGCCGGAACGCGAAAGAAAATGACGAACTGACATTCGGCTTGGCGAAAAGCGACGACCTCTGGCTCCACGCGAGAGGCACCCCTGGTTCACACGTCGTCGTCCGGTTGGATAAGGGCAAGGAGCCGCCAGGAGAAACCCTCAAGGACGCCGCGACTCTGGCTCTGCTCTACAGCGATCTGAAAAAAAGCGGGAAAGGCGATGTCGTCTACACGAGACGCAAGTGGGTGAAAAAAGCGAAGGGGCAGGCGACAGGTGCGGTACTCATCACCCGCGAACAATCCCTCCACATCACTCTCGACAAACAGCGTCTGGCGGCGCTCCGGGAACGGTCCGCCCGGGATCTCTGATCTTGGAAATCGACTTTCGTTAGGGTTTACCCGGAGCCTGAGCTATTCTAACAGTCGTACCAGCCGCGATGATCATGGGAGGCCCCTATGACGACGGACAGTACCGCCACACCGACCGTCCTGCTAGTCGACGACGAAACGGCCGTGCTCAAGCTCTGCAAGCAGCTGCTTGAGCAGGCCGGCTTCACCGTACTCTCTGCGGAGGGCAGTTCAGAAGCGCTCAAGATCTGCAAGAGTCACCCCGGCAACATCGATATCCTGGTCACCGATCTGGTCCTGCCGCCTCCGGGCTTTTCGCTAGCCTCCGGCAACAACGAGTTTCCGCACGTGCACGGCCACGAATTGGCCGTCCGGGCGGTCAAGATGCGCGACAATCTCCGGGTCGTCTTGATGTCGGGAAATGTCGAGAAGGACTTGGCTGGTTACGGAGTGAAGGCCGGGACCGTGCCGTTCATCGTCAAGCCGTTAGATCACCAGGCGATGGTCGACATGGTGCGGCGAGCCTTGCAATCGCCGCCCCCCACCCCTGAAGCCTTGATGAAAGAATCCGGCCAGAAAGCCAAAGGATCCGACGAATGGTTCGGTTGACCGAGGGTCAACCGTGTTCGGTCATAAACCAGCCGGCAATCGACAACCGCCGGTGGTCGCCGGCCGTCTCGTCGACACGGCACACACGGTGGAATCGCGGAACCGTGAACATAACGAGCGAACCGGGACGCGGTTCGATGCAGTGGGTCACTTCGAGATCGGGTTTCTCTGCCGTGTGCCCTTCCCGTTTCTTGTAGACGATCAGCTCTCCGCCCCAATCTGACTGCCATTCTTCGTGGAAATAACTCACCACTGCGAGACGGCGCAGCGGGGCCTGGCGGCCGTTCACGGCTTGCCCCTGATCCGTATCATCGTGAGTCAACAGACAATCGCCCGCCGCATACGAGAAATAGCTGAATCCCATATGCCGCCTGACGATGTTGGGAAAAGACTCGATGTGGTTCCGCACGCAATCCAGCTGGAGACGAGATAAAAACCGCTGCCCTTCCGCCGGAGCGATCTCAGCTTTGGCCCAATTCCCCGAGTTCGGAAAATCGTCTCTCACTTTGGGCAGATCTTGGAGGCGCTTCCACGACGCCCTGGCCATGGCGTCGCGAAAATACTGCCGCTCCTCAGCCGACCAAAATCCTTCGACCGCCAGCACCGGCGCCTGCGCAAAGGAGAACGACTCGAGATCGCTCCGATCTGTTCTCTGTTTGACGCGTCCCTCGACCCGCTTCACCGTCTTCTCCGTCGCCGGACCCTTTAGAACGAAGGGGGATGCCGTCGTGAGACGGCATCCCCCTGAACACGCATGAGCCTGTTCGTTTACCAGCGATCGCGCTTGCCGCCTCCGCCACCGCCGAATCCACCGCGGCCACCGCCGCCGCCACCGAATCCGCCACGACCTCCGCCTCCCCCACCGCTGCGAGGCTCTTGAGGCCGTGCTTCGTTGACCGTCAACGTCCGGCCGCCCATCTCGGAACCGTTGAGCGCCGTGATTGCCGCCTGGGCTTCTGAGTCAGAGGACATTTCCACGAAACCGAAGCCGCGGGACTGGCCCGTGAACTTGTCCGTGATGATCCGTGCGGATGCCACGCCGCCATGGGCCGCAAACAGATCGCTCAATTGCTGCTCGGTCGCCGAATAGGGCAACCCACCGACGTAAATCTTCGAACCCATGTGGGGTTCCTCCTTTGAATGATGACATTGTCTTGAACTCGAGGAACGGGGGAAGGAGCGGGCCGAAGACGCGAACAATGCGGCGGCTTAGGTCTGACTTCCGACGAACTTCCCGGACAAGGCAACATCGACGTTGCGGGCCTGCTGATTTGAAACCAGTTCACCGTGAGGCCCGTACGGTGAATTGGGTCAACGTTACCATAGGGTCATGTGGATAACAAGATCACTCCCCTACCCGAACCAGCGAACCCTGAACCTTGCAATGGGCGAAGGTCCTGTAGAACAAGGCGATCACGACGGCCAGCAAGATCCCGTTCAAGCCGACCGCCCAGCTCAAGTGAACCAGGGGATTCCCTTGTCCTGCCAGCACGTTCCGCATTCCCTCGAACACATGGGCGGCCGGATTGGCCTGCGCTACGACTTGAAGCCAACCGGGCAAGACCTCCATCGGATAAAACACGCAGGAGATGGGCTGGAAGAGAAAGACCATGCTCCAGGCCAGGATTTCGGCCTCCTGCCCAAACCGCATAATCAATGATGTGGTCAAGACTCCGATGACCCAGCCGGTGACCACAAGGTTCAAGACGAATGGCAACAGCCACAGCCCCATGATCAGCACGTTGTACCCATAAAACAGCCAGGCGCAGAGTCCCATCACCAGCGAGACGCAGCTGACTTTGAACAGGCTCATAACGACCGTCGCCGCGAGAAACTCGCCCGGCGTCAGCGGGCTGGCAAACAAGTTCATCAAGTTTCGAGCCCACAGTTCCTCCAGGAAGGAGATGGTGATGCCCTGCTGCGAGCGAAACAGCATGTCCCACAGAATCAACGCGCCGAGAAAAAACGTCACGAACCCAGGCACCTGCGGCTGGTATCTCGCCAGATAGAGGGTGATGAATCCCCAAATGACCAGATCGAGAAACGGCCAGTAGAATATTTCCAAAATCCGCGGCAAACTCCGCTGGTATAAGTAGAGATGCCGGGCGACCAGCGCGCCGATGCGGTGGAGTTTCACGAGCAGCTTCCCGGTTGGCCGTGGTCGTGATCACAACCGCCGCAACCCCGGTGTTTGCCGAGGACTTCGTCCATTAGATGGCGCACCCCGTCAAGCATATGCGCGCCGGCCCGCCGGCCGTCCGGCGCCTGACGCATGCCGAGCCCCACAAGGACCAGTGGGATAACGCTCATGCCTGCACCCAAGGCCAGTGCCGACCCAGGCGCCGCTCCACGGAGCCAGAGCATGATCGAGAGCAACAAGAGCGGGACGATCGTGACCGCACCCGCATTCACGAGCACCTTCTTGCTGGAAACGCCTCTCGTCAGTCCGACCGTTCCGACCACCAGCCAAAAAAGGCCCCATGCGGCGCTCATGAGCAGCCCTCCAGCCAACAGGCCTATCCCCAAATCGATCAGTCCCTCAGGCATGCCGGCTCCCGTTCATCGAGACTCCCTCGCCAGTTTCAAGAACACTTCTTCCAAGTCGGCTTGGCCGAATCGCTCGACAATTTCCTTGGCGGTCCCTTCCGCCACGACCTGACCTCTCTGAAGGAAGATGATCCGATCTGACATTTCCTCCATCTCTTTCATGTTGTGAGAGGTGTAGAGCACGCTCAGTCCCGATGATCGCCGCTCCTCCTTGAGCAAGGCGCGGATCTTGTGGGCGATGTCCGGATCGAGACTGGCCGTCGGCTCATCGAGGAACAGGATTTTCGGTTCGGTGATGATGGCCTTCGCCAACGTCAGCCGCGTCATCTGCCCCGAGGATAATTTCCTCGTCACCTTCTGCCGGAATTCTTGCATTTCGAGCTTCTTGACGACTTCATCCACCCGACGTCCGATATCGGACAGGCCATACAGCCTCGCCACCACCCACAGATTTTCTTCTACGGTCAGGGCCATGGGCAAGGAGATGTACGTCGAGGAGAAGTTGACCTGCTGGAGGATGGCCTCGCGCTGCGTGGCCAAGTCCATGCCGAACATTTTGATCTGGCCCGCGGTGGGGGTAATCACCCCCAACAGCATATGGATGGTGGTCGTCTTCCCGGCCCCGTTCGGTCCCAACAGGCCAAGAATCTCCCCGGGCTGAATCGTGAACGACACGTCGTTCACGGCCAGAAAATCGCCGAACTGTTTGGTCAAGTGCCGGGCTTCCAGAACTGGTGTGGGCATAGACAACCGGTTCGTGCTCAAAACGACAAGAAGTCTTTGATCTTTTCAGGAAGGTGACAGGTCTCACATTTTCGCTCGACCACCTTGCCCTGATGCTGTGCCTTGCCGTCATGGCAGCGGAAACAATCGTTGAGCGCCCGCGTCCGGAGATAGGACCCGTCCGGGTGGTCCGGATGCCAGGGCTTGTTGTCGGCCGAAACGTGCCCGCGGGGAATCACGTTGGGATAGCCTTTGATCGGACGGTCATGCACCACACCGGCGTGGCAGGTCGTACAGCCTTCTCCCAGGCCTCGAACGGAGAAAGCCTCCATGTGTTTGCGATGGGACATGACCAATCCGACGTCTTTGACCGGCTGGGGCAAATCACGCGGCGCAACCTCCGACACACGGAGAATGTTCCGGTGGCATCCCAGGCACACCTCGGATTCCACCTTGGCCTTGAGATTGTGCGGATCGGTCGGTGAACCAAACAGGTAGATCGCCACATCTTTCGTGCCAGCCCACGCCTTGTCGTGAATCCACCCTTCAATTCCGGGTCTGACATGACAGGCTACGCAAGTCACCTCTTTGTGCGTCGAGGCCACCCAGCTGTCGTACGAAGGCGCGATGTTGTGGCAGCTGGCGCAGAATTTCGGGTGATTCGTGAGGGGAATAGCCGCGCCGCCGAGCGCCACGGCTCCGACGGCGAGCGCCAGGACGATGATGGCGCTACGCGTCCAGTTCATGCTCCGGTCTGACCCGCAACGGAAACTGTTTCATGATGAAGGCGGCCACAGCCGATACGTCGTTGAGCTCGAAGATGGGCACGTTCACATCGACCGGCTTGTCCGAGACGACGGCCAGCAACCCTTGCGTCGAGATGGGAATCTCTCCGACCTGCTCCCGGACGATGACGATTTTCGGGTAGCCCTCGTTTTTCCAGCCTTCGGCGATGATGAGATCGTAGGAGTCGTCCAGAAACCGGGCGCGCACATCCTCCACCTTCAACTGATCCGACACGTCTGCGAACATGGCCATGCTGCCCTTCGACAACACGACGACGCTGCTGGCCCCGGCCTGTTTATGCCGCCAGCTGTCCTTGCCTTCCGTGTCAAGATCGAACCCGTGTCCGGCGTGTTTGACCGTCGCCACCTTGTACCCGGCCCGTACCAGTTCGGGAATCACTCGCTCGATGAAGGTGGTTTTTCCGCTGTTGGACTTGCCGACGAAACAGACGATAGGCACGGCCATGGTGCAGGAGTCCTTTCGTGCCTCAACAACAAGACTGGCGATGCGGTCCCGAGTGGGTGTGCGTGGCCTGGTTCGCCCAGACCTCGCCGGTCAACAACTGAACGGACACCGTGTCGCCGGGATTCAACCGTTCCACTTCGACCGGCACGTCGACCAGACAATTGGCCTTGACCATCGAGGTCAAGATGCCGGAACCCTGGTCGCCCGTCGTCCTGACCTTGAACTGGCCTTCTTCTCTTGTCAGGACGCCGCGCAGGAAATGGCGCCGGTCGGTCCGTTTGGAAAACCGCTCCTGAAAGAGCGCCTGCACGACCGGGCGGCCGTAGCTGCGATGGCCGCTCATCTTCAACATGGCCGGACGGACCAGTTGTTCGAACGTCACCATCGAGGAGACGGGATTGCCCGGCAGTCCGAAAGCCAGCTTGCCTTGGATCTTACCGAACGCCAACGGCTGCCCCGGCCGGATCGCCAACTTCCAAAAATTCATCTCTGCGCCCAGATCGCGGAAGACGGCCTTGGTGAAATCGTAGTCGCCCATCGACACACCGCCCGACAACACCAGGATGTCCGCCGTCAGTCCGTGGGAGATTTTCTCTTTCAATGCGGCGGGATTGTCCTTGGCGATCCCGAGCAAAATCGGAATTCCCCCCGCATCCTGCACCGCCGCCGCGATGCCGTAGCTGTTGGAGTTGATGATCTTCTCCTCGCTGAAACGTTCATCCAAGTCGGCGAGTTCGTCGCCGGTGGAAAGGATGGCCACGCGCGGCTTTTGATAGGCGAACACGAAGGACTTGGCGAGAATGGCTAACATCCCCGCTTCGCCCGGCCGGATCGTGGTCCCTCCGGCGATGATACGTTCGCCTTTTTTCACGTCTTCGCCCTGCGGCCGGATGTTCGCGCCTCTCGATTCCGGTTTGAACACGCGAACGGACTCCGGGGTATGTTCCGTATCTTCGACTTTCAACACCGTATCGGCACCCTTGGGAATCGGCGCGCCGGTCATGATCCGGATCGCTTCACCCTGTCCCACCGTTTTCGTCGGCATTTTGCCGGCCGGCACGTCTTCGATGACGGTCAGTGTGGTCGGCTTCTGGATCGCGTGCTCCTGCTTGATGTCGTCCCAGCGAACGGCGAATCCGTCCATCGCGCTGTTGTCCCAGGGCGGATTGTCGCGCTCGACGATGATGTCCTCTCCCAGCACACGGCCGAATGCGTCGAGAATCGACACCTTTTCCAATCCGAGAATCGGAGTGGAGTCCAGCACGACCTTCTGCGCCTCCTCCAAAGGAGTAAGACCTTGCGTTGCGTCTTTCGCCTTCATGATTTCCCGTCAGTGCGCATGTCGCGGCGCCACATTAACCAACGACCCGCTCTTCTTACAGAAGGCTTCCACCTTGTTCGCGATGTCATGATAGGCCGACGCGGTCGGCGTATCGGAATAGAACATCGCGAACGGCTCGCCGGCATCCGACTGCGTGACGACGTCCGGGTCCAGCGGGATGCGCCCCAGGAACGGGACACCCATGTCGAGAGCCGAGGCTTCTCCCCCACCCTTTCGGAACACTTCGATATGGTTGTGGCAATGGGGACATTCCAGCCCGCTCATATTCTCGACGATGCCGATGATCGGCACTTCGCTGTCTTTGCAGAACGTGACCGACTTCCGGGAATCCAACAAGGCCACTTCCTGCGGCGTCGTGATGATCACGGCCCCGCTGACATTGCCCAAGAGGTCGATCGTCGTCACCGATTCGTTGCCGGTTCCCGGCGGCAGATCGATCAACAAAAAGTTCAGGTCCTGCCATTCGACGCCACCCAGCAACTGGTTGATGAATTCGTACTTGTAGGCGTCGCGCCAGATGATCGGATCGTCGGGGTTCTGGAGCAGGAACGACATTGAGGCAATTTTGAGATTATAGGCCTGAAACGGGATGATGCCGCCGGAGGTGCTGATCTTGAGCTTCTGTCCCTCGGCGCCGACCATCTTCGGGATGTTCGGTCCATGGATGTCCATGTCGCAGATGCCGACGTGCCATCCCTTGAGCGCCAGACTGACGGCCAAATTGGTCGTACAGGTGCTTTTCCCCACGCCGCCTTTGTTGCTCATGATGAGGACCTTGTACTCGATCCGTTCCATGCGTTTGGCGACGAGCCAACGACTATGTCCTTCCTTGTCCTTCTGGCAGGTCTCGTTTTCGTCGCAGATCGCGCAGGCCCACATATAGGTGCAGGCATCACTCCCGCCGGATGTCGGCGCCTGAATGACGTTCAACTCTTTCGGCATGTTGCTCCCTGGCCTTTCTGGTCGGCTCGTGAATGCGGCGATCGTTTAACGCCGCCGGCTGCTTGTCGGCACTCCGACGTACTCGCCTCCGGCTGCGCCGGACATGGCAGGAGACATGGCTTTCGGCGCGGTCCCCACCGGGGCCAACGTGGTCTCCGCCGACGCCTCCGCCGGCTTCTTCTTGTTAAAAAACCCGGCGCTGATGATGCCCACTTCATAGAAGACGTACATCGGCAGCGCCATCAAACATTGATTGAAGGGGTCCGGGGTGGGGGTCAGGATCGCCGCAATAATGAAGGCGCCCAACAGCGCCCACTTGCGATACCGCTTCAGAAATGGCGCATCGACCCAGCCCAGCTTAGCCATCAGCGTGATCGCCAGCGGCACCTCGAAGATTAACCCGAACACCATGAGGAACCAGAGAGCGAAGCCGACATACTGCGCGATCGACAGCTGGGGAATGAACCCGGCGTTGACGCCGTACGACACGAGGAAGTTCAACGCGAACGGCAGCACGAAAAAAAATGAAAATCCCACACCGGCGTAGAACGCCAAGGCGCTCAACAGGACGAACGGCCCGACGAATCGCCGTTCCTGGGCATGGAGCCCCGGGACAACGAACTGCCAGATTTCAAACAGGATGTACGGGGTCGCGATGACGAGCGCAAAGAGCCCGGCGACCTTGACGTTCTGCCACAAGGCTTCGGCCGGCGCCAAAAATACGAACGGCACGGTCGGCAGATCCGTCGGCACCCAGGAAAGGGAGCCCGGCACGAACATGTTTTGCAGGGGAATACGCAGCCACTTGACCAGCGCATCGGCGTAGAAGAAGGTGCCGACGAAGACGATGCCCGTGACGATGACGGCTCTGGTGAGCCGGACCTGGAGCTCTACCAAGTGCTCCATGACCGGCATTTTCTTGTCTTCCAGCGGCTTGAAGACGGAGTCTTGCAGCCACCGGTTCAGATCGTTCAGCAACGTATCCTCGGCATGCTCTCTGTGCGCCGACGACAATGTCGACGCACAGGCACTAGGGGCTGTCAGCCATCAGCTGTCAGCTATTTTGGATTGACCGCGACGAACAGGTTGTTGCCCTGCCGACTCAATAAGAGGACGGCAAGCTCTTCCTTTTTAATCTTGGTCGCGGCCTTCTGATAGTCGTCCAGGCTCTTCACGACTTCATGGTTCACTTCCTGGATGACGTCCCCGCGCTGGATCCCCGCGGCTTCGGCAGCCCCGCCCGGTTCGACGGAGGACACGACGACACCCGCCGTCTTCGCCGGGATGTTCAATTGGCTCATCATGGCATTGTCCAGCGCCTGCACCTTGAGCGAGGCCAGCACGTTGTCCGGCGGCTTGATGGTTTCACCCTGCTCCTTCGGCGGCGCCGGTTCCTTTTTGGCCAGCATCTCGTCGGACGGCCGTTCGGCGACTTTCACGGTCAACAACTGCTCTTTGCCGTCACGCAGGACCTTGACCTGCGCGTCCTTCCCCACAACAGTCCGAGCCACGAGATTGCGCAACTGGCTGACACTTTGAACTTCCTTGCCGTTGAACGCCACCACGACGTCGCCGCGCCTCACGCCGGCCGCATGAGAAGGACCGTTTTCGTTGACGTCGCTGATCAACACGCCCTTCCGTTGCTCGGGAAGCTTGAACGATTTGGCCAACGCCGGCGTGATCTCCTGAATGGCGACACCCATCCACCCGCGGACAACTTTGCCGGTCTTCTGCAGGCTCTCGACGATGTCCAACGCGATGCTGCTGGGAATGGCGAATCCGATGCCTTCCGAGCCGCCGGTGCGGGAAAAGATCGCCGTGTTGATGCCGATCAGATCCCCGTTCATGTTGATCAAGGCGCCGCCAGAATTGCCGGGGTTGATTGCCGCGTCGGTTTGAATGAAATCTTCATAATCCGCGATGCCCACATTGCCTCGGCCCAGGGCACTGATGATCCCGAGCGTGACGGTGGAACTCAGTCCGAAGGGACTGCCGATCGCCAACACCAGGTCTCCAACCTGCAGCTTCTCGTATTCGGCCCACTTGAGGGAGGGAAGATCCTTCGCTTCGATCTTGATGACCGCCAAATCCGTCTTGGGATCGGTCCCGATGATCTTGGCGGAGAATTCACGTCGATCACTCAGGGTCACCGTGATCTGCGTGGCCCCTTCGACGACGTGATTGTTCGTCACAATGTACCCGTTAGAATCGAGAATGACGCCGGACCCCGCGCTCTGCTCAGGACGCCCGTGAGGGCCGGGCGGCATCGGTGGAGGACTCGGCAGCTCTCCGCCCGGTTCTTCGCCACCGCCGGGAGGCCCGCCACCTGGGGGACCGCCGAACGGACCGGGAGGCAGCTGTCGCCCTCTTCGTCCACCTTCTCCACCGCCTGTCACCGCGATGTTGACCACGGCCGGTGTGACCTTTTTCACAATTTCGGAGAAACCCTGAGCCATCGCAGGAGGCACGCCCGCCGCCTGCGCAGACAGTCCGACGGAAAGGAGGCTGAGCATGAAGGCAATCACGAGGAAGCACACAGAGTACTTACTCCACTTCGGCATGACCGGGTTCCTCCAGATGGTTATGGTACGCACTCAAATCCTAGGGTTGAACGATCATTCTACACTATCCATTCAGACGCCTTCAAAGACTAATAGTCCCCTTCGAGCCCTGCTCCAACGCTCGAAAGGGACCATCTGTGAACGCCTCGGAAGAGGATTCCCTACAAATTCTTGGCCCGTGCACCCGGGTTCGACTCCAACTGCTCCAGCCAATACCGTTGCAACTTCTGAGACAACCGCTTCTCCGCTTGCTCAAAGGACACCACGCGCAGCGTGTTGGGCGCCCCTTCGTAGGTCGGCGGCCAGATCCTCCGCTCCGGATCCTGCGGCCTCAGGTACACGACGGGATACCATTGGTTGATTCCCGGAGCCGTGGGCCAATCCAGGGTGGCCCACCCTCGCCCTTCGGCCTGCGCCAAGGTCCGGTTGTTCTTCAAATCGAGGAGGGCGAACTCCAATAAAGACCAGTTGTCGCGGCGGAAGCCGGGCTGAGAATACGTCGTCCACCCCAGGAATAAGGTGACGGGATACTCCTGCTCGGTGCTGGACAACACGACCACAACCAGATAATCCAGGCCTCGCTGTCGACCTAGATCAGTGAACTGGGCCCAGTCGCCATTGGGTTGCGGGCGGATCATGTCCGCAGCGATGACTTCCTTGATGACCACGGGCATCGCTCGGTTGATACTGACCTTCAAATTCTCTCCGAGACGGGTGAGCGCTTCATCCGGCAGGTTGGGAGCGGCCCCCGGTTCTGACGTGTCAGACACCAAGATGAGACCGGCTTGCAAGGGCCGCTCATCGATTTTGACGAGAGCATCATCCCCCCCCTGGTGCTCGGCAGAGATGTAATCACCGATCCTGGTGGGTGGAACAGCTGAAGCGGAGGCACAGGCGGTCACGAATGCGGTACAGAGAACGAGGTTCAAGAGCTTGAGAAGTTGGCGCATTGAGCACCTCCTCTGGCGGCAGGCTGATCGGTTCCCTATCTTCTATACGTTCGCTCCCCTTCGACAGATCTGTCAAGACCGGTCCCCTCTTGTAATCAGCACGGCCGGTCGGCTACCGTAGCCTGATTTCGCTGTAGTCGGCAGGTACCACAACGTATCCGCAGGGTGAGAATGCCAGGCTCTCCGCATAGCCTCGAACCGCTCTACCTGTCGGTCATCATTCCGGCGTATAACGAAGCCGGTCGCATTCTCCCCTACCTTGAGGAAGTCACGTGCTATCTGGAGGACCGGGGACGCCCCTATGAAGTGTTGGTGGTCGACGATGGAAGCACGGATGCCACCGCCTCGTTGGTAGAGTCCTTCGGCGAGACAGTCCCGGAAGTCGAACTGCTGCGACTCCAGTCGAGGCGCGGGAAAGGGGCCGCCGTCCGGCGGGGAATGCAGGCGGCGGTTGGTGAACTGCAGTTGTTCACCGATGCCGATGGCGCGACACCGATTGCGGAGTTGGCCGGGCTCGAAGCCGCAGTGGCTGCAGGCGCCCATCTGGCCATCGGATCCCGCGCTCTGGCTTCCCGATTGCCCGACTTTACCGTCCAGGCACGCCTGTACCGGACCATCCTCGGGGGCCTATTCAACGCGGCGGTGCAGCAGAGTGGAATCCGCGGCGTTTCCGACACCCAGTGCGGGTTCAAACTGTTTCGCCGGGCGGTGGCGGAAGATCTGTTCGGCGTTTCGACGATCGATGGCTACGGCTTCGACTTGGAGATCCTCTATGTTGCGCAGCGGCGCGGATACAACATCGCGGAGATCCCGGTGAACTGGTCGGATCGGCCGGGCTCCAAAGTCCGAGTCATGCGTGACGGCCTAGCCATGCTGCGAGAACTCGCCGCGATCCGCCAAAACGACCATAACGGTCTCTATCAGGCCCCCTCCTTTCCACATCGCTTCGCCCCGGCCCATTCTGCGGGATTTGACTTCCCGCTCGAACACTAAGCCGGCCTTCCGGACTCGTCAGGACGCCGCTGTCGATAGATCATCACTTTTCGGTCTTCATACGCTCTCAACCACTCCGGCCGAGTCGCCAATGCGCGGTCAAGCTCACTGTCCCGTTTGACGAGAGCCCAATCGACCGCATACTTGTCCAGCATCGAGAGGTTGGGCTCCGGTCCCGTCAGCGCCACATAGTCCTCGAAAATCCGGCGGTCTCCGATACGCCAGGCCGGCATCCGTCCGTCGATGAAGATTTTTTCATCCGGCAACCACCAGAGGAGGAATCCGCCATGGCCGTAATCGTTGAACATCTTCTTCCCCAACCGGTCTCGATTCGACTGAATCCACTGAACCGCCTCGATAGGATACGAGGTCTTGCGAAAATAGCGGGCCGGCTCCATCCCCGATAGGACGACATGCTCGAGGTGCTCAGGACCGAGCCAGAGCATCAGTATCCCCGCGGCAATGGTTATCGCTTGCCGGCCTCGCGTAAGGCGGGGCCCATCCAGAGCGGCCAAGGCACAAAGCCGCTTCTCCACCAGCGCCAAGAGCTCCGCGCAAAGGGGGAGACTCACCAACAAGAACAAGGGAATGTTCCGCATGTGCCTAAGGGACAATACCAGAAAGACAGCCAAGAGCACCCAGCGGACCGGTTCAATCCGTCGGTAGAACCACGCCGCCGCAATGGTCAGCCCGCCCAGGTACAGGAGATAACTGCGGCCGGCCAGCCGGTCGAGCGATGGCGGCTGCCATTCCTGCAACGTGTCCAGCATATAGCGATCGGACAGCGAGTCGAAAATTTCGGCATACAGCCGCCAACCGTAGGGATTCACGAACGTCAGACAAAATCCGCCGATCGCGGCCAGCGCCACCGGCACAAGCGCCGGGCGAAGACTTTGATCCTGAACCGGCAAGTCGTTCAGGAACCCCAGGGCCGTCATCAGCTTCAACGCACTCGCCGTCATGACGATCAGGCCAAGCAGGAACAAGCCGGCCGTGAACCCGCCGTGGAGATTCGCCCAAACCAGGAACAGTATCGGCATGCCGATGATCTGCCAGGAAACGGAAGTTCGCCACAGCAGGGTGACCACACAGGCCAAGCCAAGCAACGACACGAGTTGCGTCCTGGCTCCCAAGTACGGAAGTGCAACCCACAGCGAGAGGCAGCACGCGAGGAGTCGGCTATGCCAGGGACAATCGGCCAGTCTTGCCGCCAATAGCCAAGCCGCAGCGGTGACTCCTGCGAAGAACGCGATGACCGATAGCCCCCCGCCGTAGCGATAGAGGATCGCGACGATCACATCGGTCAGCCACGCATGTTCGACCCAGGCCCAGTCCGGCATCGTATGGGAATAGGGATCCTGAGAGGGAAGCTTCCCCGCGCCATCGAGCAGGTCCAGCCCGGTGCGCAGGTGCCATCCGAAATCCGGTTCGGTCAGCGGCTGGAGCACGAAATTCAGGAGAATGAGCAGGAGGGACAGGAGCAGCGCGGAAGGGCGATATTCGGCAGTCGGGGCTTCCGTCCTCATCCGATCCGCCTCATGCCGCCAAACCGGCCCCAGGCTTCGATGCGAGGAGATTTCCCAGCACCAGCCACTCGACCTCCGTCCGCAGAAAACAGCGCACCGCGTCCTCCGGCGTGCAGACGATCGGTTCGTTCACGTTGAAGGAGGTGTTGAGCAGGACGGGAACTCCGGTCTGACGCTCGAAGGCTTCGAGCAGGAGGCGAAACCGCCGGTTGGTGCTGCGATCGACCGTCTGTACCCTGGCGGAGCCGTCGACATGCACGACGGCTGGAATCATCCCTTTGGCGGATGCCCGGACCGGAACGGTAAAGAGCATGAACGGGGAAGGGCCGGGAAGGTCGAAGAACTCCTGTGCACGCTCTTCGAGGACGGCAGGCGCGAAAGGACGAAACGGCTCACGAAGTTTCACCTTGGCGTTGATCATGGCTCGTACGTCCGCCCGTCGGGGATCCGCCAGGAGGCTGCGATGGCCCAAGGCGCGAGGCCCCAATTCCATGCGGCCTTGGAACCAACAGACCAGACGGCCCTGCGCCAACTCGGACGCGACTCGGTCAATCATGCCGGCCTCCGTCAAGGGCCGAACGACCAACCCAGCTCGTTCGAGCGCCTCACGGCAAGCCGGCTCGTCGTATTCTGGTCCCCAAGCGGCGGTGGACATGTCCAAACGGGCGACCTGCCCACCTCGCCGATTGGTCAGCCACAACGCCGCTCCGAGCGCGGCCCCGGCATCGCCGGCGGCCGGCGGCACGAAGACCTCGCGGAATCCCGCTTCGCGCCAGATCCGACTGTTGGCGACGCAGTTATACGCCACGCCGCCGGCCAGACAGAGTTGGTCGAGGGGAACGAGTTTGCGCAGATGTCGCGCCATATGCAGCAGCGTGTCCTCCAAGACGAGTTGGACGCTGGCAGCCAAGTCCCGGTGGCGCTCGGCAATTTCATCCTGCGGCGCTCGGGGAGGACCGAACAATTCCAGAAACAGGCGGACGAACAACCGCTCCCTCGCCAAATGGAAATCGAGGAGTCTGGTGTTCAGTTCGAATCCGCCTTCCGGGCGAAGGGACAGCACATGGCGCCGCAGACGTTCGGCAAACCTCGGCTCCCCGTACGCCGCCAGTCCCATAACGATATATTCGTCATGATCCGGCTTGAATCCCAGATAGGCGGTCATGGCCGCATAAAATTGCCCGAGTGAATGGGGCAGCGGTATGCGCTTGTGGACGTGAATTTGTCGTCGGTCGGCTTCGCCCAACAGCGCGGTATCGGATTCCGAGGCCCCGTCGACAACCAGCACCGCCGCCCGCTCGAACGGCGATACCAGCATCGCGCTGGCGGCATGGCAGAGGTGATGATCGAGAAACACCGGAGGAGGAGCCGGGGTGCCATCCACTCGATCGGACAGCAGTCGCCTCAGGAAGCACAGCTCTTTCCATTCGTGGCCGACTCGTTCCGCGCTGCGTTTGCCCTTCACCATGAACAGCTGCGGAGAACGCAGCATGGCGCCAAGGGCCAAGGCGGCCCGGCGGCCGATCTGCCAATACTTCCAAGGCACCGCCACGGCGTCCAGGTCCGAGAGACGGATCCCGCCGATCCGCAAGCAGGCACGAATCGATTCGACCGGCAGAGCCGTGACGTGTTTGACCCGAACGAAGCGTTCTTCCTCCGCCGCGGCGACGATGCGGCCATCCTCGACCAGCGCGGCGGCGGCATCCCGCATGTTGGAGAGACCGAGAATCAGCATGAAGCTTGGCCGACGTCCTTCCACGAATAAGACGTGGCAGCATATGCCGGGGGGCCCTGAAGCCGCAAGGCATTCCGGCTCCAGTTGCATTCAGCGATACATTTCGGTACCGTGCTGCTCGGGAATCGCCCCAGCGTGCCGCCGCCGAGAACACACAACTTCTATCTCATGATGTCCAGGCTCCGGAGTTGCTGTCAGTCTATCCGCCCCCTTCGCTGGGGGTGTGTGCTGCTGTTGGCCATGTTGCCGGTGGCCTGCGAGAAGGTCTCTTCCGTGTTCAAGCGAACCCCGTTGCCGGACATGGGCCCACGGATGGGGAACTCGGTCAAGCTCACCTTCGACCGCTCGATCAGCGACCTGAAAATGGAATACAAGGACGGCTGTAACAGCCCCCATGAGCTGCAAGTCGGCTCGGAAGTGGAGTCCGTTCTCATCGATGCCGCCGCGCAAAACTTTCAGGCCGTGTCCGTGACCGGAGGGCCGCCCGCTGCCGTCCCCCCGGATTCAGAAATCGTCGTCACACTCCAACGGTCCGGTCTCAAACTGTGGGCTGACAACGTGTACGACCGAGTGCCCGCCGACCTCACCTTCGACGCCGTATTGACCTTCAAAGACATGGCTGGAAAAGAATTGGGACAGCAAACCGTCGCGGTGACCCACAACCAGCGGCTCATTCTGGAACCGACGGCACGGCGTTGTGACTTTGGCAATATGGATGAGTTCGTGCACGACGCGGGCGTCGCGGTCGCGGTCCAGTTCATCAGGGCATCCAGGGCTCAGTTGGCCGGGGTCGGAGTTCCTGCGGCCAATGTCGCGAAGGCTGCGCCCAAAGCAGCTCCCACCGCCGCGCCGCCTCCAAAGGGGGCGGCGCCGTCCGGACGCCAAGCCCTGTCGTTCAAAGCCACCGTGCTCGACGAAAACAGCAATCTCGTCTTCGAAGGAGGAGAACGGATTCGCGTGCGCGTGGACGTGGTGAACGGCGGCGACCATGAGTTACAGCGGGTCTCCGCCAGCCTGACCGGGACACCAGCCCTGCTTGCGCAATTTCCCGCGACAACCCTCACCGCCGGTCGCATGCAGCCGGGCCAGTCTCGTTCGCTCGAATTCGTCGCCACCCTTCCGCAAGCGGTGCAGGCCCAGAAAGCCGAAATTCATGTCACGGTCTCCGATCCCGACAGCGACACGCCGCTGGCCCAGATCCTCTCGCTTTCGATTCAGCCGACCGGCGTCAAGGCCGATGATGTGGACCAAATTCCGGCGGCCGCTTCGGACTTCAAGCGGCCTCACACATATCTGTTGTCGGTCGGCATCGGATCGTATCGCGAACAGCAATTGTCCATGCGGCGATACGGCGCCTCGGATGCCGAGATGGTCGCCACCTACTTCCAGTCGCTCGGGGGGCTGCCGGCCTCGAACGTGCGGTTACTCCAAGATTGGAAAGCCTTGCGTCCTGACATGGACGAGGCGCTTCTCGACTGGCTCCCTGCGCATATGAACAAAGATGCCGTGGTCATCGTCTACTTTGCCGGCGTCGCGACCGTGTCACCGACCGGCGACGTCTTCCTGTTGCCCTACGATGCCAGCGCAAACTCGACGTCACGCGCGTATCCGGTAAAAGACCTTGAGGCGGCCCTCGCCAGACTGAAAGCGAAGCAGACGATCGTCTTGTTCGATGGAACGGTGTCACGGCTTGGGGCCGAAGCAAAAGGGAAGGGCTCAGCACCGCATTGGGGCCAGCCGGGAACCGGTCCCACTTATGTCTTGTCAACGGCCGGTCTTGGCCGGTCCCTCGAAGACGAGAAGCACCGGCATGGACTGTTCACCTATTACCTGTTACGGGCACTGCGTGGTGAATCGGACACGAACCGGGATGGGGAGGTCACCCTGAGCGAGACCATCGCCTACCTCAGTCAAAAAGTCTCGTGGGCGTCCAAGAGTCAGCATGGCGTGGAACAGCGCGCCGTCGCCCTCCCGCCTCTGAAATCCACCGATCACGCTGGTAGCCTTGTATTGACCAAGCTGGCCGCAATCCGGGCCGTCGAAACCCCGTAACGCCCCGCTCAGTGGAAAAAAAGAAGGGGTGGAGGACCGATCCTCCACCCCTCCCTACTGGTTCTTCAGCTACGAGAGAACTACTCGTCGCCCTTGCAGAAGCTGCGCTCGTAGTTGATGACCGTCCAGGCCTCTTCTTCTGTGATCGCCGCCGGAATCAACGACACCATGCCGGTGCCGGGGCTGCCGTTCTTGATGACCCAGAAGAGTTCGCCGTCTTTCCGCTTCTTGTGGAACTTGCAGTTGGTGAAGTTCCGCGGGCTCGGATTCAGGATCGCGCCTGCCGGACCATCGCCCTTGCCTTCTTTGCCGTGGCAGTTGAAACAGGTGCCCTTGCCCTCGAACAGCGCCTTCCCCTTAGCGATGTTCTCGGGAGTCGCAGCGACCGGATTCTTCATCGCCTTGGCATCGGCCATCTGATCGGCCGGAACGCGAGGCTTCAGCGGATCCTTCTCCTCGGCGCCCACAACCGTTGCAGACAGCATCAGCACCGCTGCGCTGATTCCCAACAACTTAGAAAACGTTCCCATCGAACCCTCCTTTGTGTTGTTACCCACCCACGTTCACTCGGCCCGAGGCCGCTGGCTCATCGCAAAAGAAAGGGAAAAAACGTCGGAACTATAGCAACGCGCTTTGGAGAATGTCAAGCAATTCGATCATGATTCCGCCTGCTTGCGCTCGCCCCACCATCGAGAACTGTACCGCGCTCGGCCTCACCATTCGCCTTTGTCATAAACCCTTGCAGAGGTACATCAAAGGCCGTGCCATGTAGCTCTAATTTATAAGGTCAGAATTACGAGC
The DNA here is from genome assembly GCA_964590845.1 of uncultured Nitrospira sp. Lineage (GTDB taxonomy): Bacteria > Nitrospirota > Nitrospiria > Nitrospirales > Nitrospiraceae > Nitrospira_C. The sequence goes on along the minus strand of CAZPYP010000012.1, from coordinate 13,318 downwards.
AGTTAGAGTCTGGAGCTAATGGAAGGAAGGGCTATTGTTCTCTCACCGTGACCATTGCGCCTCAGACCTCGCACTCACCTGCCACAGTCGTGATCCTCTCTTGATCGCTGTGGCGGCACTGGAGGGAGAGATCGCCCCTTGCGCAGCCGGGCGCCGCGTAAGGTTACCGTTTCAAAACGATGTCCCTGGCAACTTTCCCGCTGGGGCCAAATGGTTTCTGAGGCTTCCCGTTGAGCTCGGCCTTCACCCCGCCGGCGTTGCCGAGTGTCAGCACGAACTGGTCCTGCCCTTTCCATTTCGCCTTTTCACCAGGCCTCAGCAGGGCTTCTTGCGGGCTTCCGCCGTCTATCTGAATGACCACCCAACTCAACTCTGTTGCTTCGAGATCCAGCACCAGTTGATCGCCGGCTTCGGGAGCGGCTCCCTCCATCGAAATACCGCCCAGTGGGCCGTCGCTCCCCAACGGCGGGGGGATAGGCGGCGCGGCCTGATTGGAAGCCACCGAAGCGGACGGCTGCGCTCCGCCGTGCGCGGCGTTATCGGCTGCCGGCTTGGAAGGCGCGGTGGCCGTGTCCGTCTGCTTGGGTTTCGCCGGAGAAACGGCATGTTCAGGCTCTTGCCGCGATTGGGCGTCCGATGCGTCGTGGACAGGAGCCTGCGCCCGTTTTCCCGAGACGGGCTGCGGGTCGGTGGCCGGCTTACGAACCAGCAACGACGACTGTTCACGACTCAAGAGAAACACCAGGGTCAGTACCGCGATACCGATCGCGATCGCCACCGCCTTCCGGTTCGCCTGCCGCTTTCGCTCCTCTTGCACTTGGCGGACCTTCAACCGCTCGCGTTCGTCCTGTTTTTCATAGAACGCTCCGGCGGATTGGATAAAGCGGTGGATAGCGTCTTCCTCGTCCAATCCGAGGGAACGGGCGTAGGAGCGGACGAACCCCCGAGCGAATACCTGATCGGGCAGCTTGGCGAAGTTGCCCTCTTCCAGCGCCCTGACGAAGTCGGTTCGAATTCGAGTCTTCGAGGCGACTTCCTCAATCGTCAGTCCCTTCGTTTCCCGCACCTGCCTGAAGAATTCGCCGATCGATTCCATAACGCTCTCTCTAGGGTTTCAATCTCGCTAGAATGTCTTTGGCGGCCGAAGCATATTCGCCGCTCTTATCGATCGTCGTGACTTTGGTCAGTGTTTCTTTGGCCCGACGCTCAAATCCCATCTTATAGTAGATGCGTCCCAGTTCCAGTTGCAGCATCGCCGGTGGCACGCTGGGAGGGTTCACCGCGAGGGCATCTTCCAAAGCCTCCATCGCGCCTTGTAGATCGCCTTCGTGGGCCAGCGCCCGTCCCAGGTGAAACCGTGCGAGGTCCGGCGTTGCGTACAGCGGGTTCGTCAATGCGGTTCTGAACGACGGGATGGCTTCCGCCCACCGATCCTGGCTGACTAAGATCTGTCCAAGATACGTATGGGCCTCTGAGTAATTTTCGTCGATCTTGATCGCCGCCCGAAATTCCTGTTCCGCCTGCGGCAGCTTGCCTTGCAAAGAGAGAATGTGCCCGAGACCGTAGCGGGCCTCCTTATTATCCGGATTGACTTGCACGGCCTTCTGGAAGGACACGTACGCCTTCTGCCGGTCGGACTCGAGAACCGCCAATCCCTCTTGATAGTACCCCTTCGATTTTTGTCTGGCCTCCTCCGAGGTGGCGCAGCCGCCGAGAAGGCTCACAAGCAGCGTCATCGCCAGCGACAGACGAAGAGAGAGGCGCAAGCATGAACTCGGAGGATACACGTTGGTCACGGAAGGTCCTCGAAATGGGTCAATCGCTTGAAGGCTCTGAACCGATCCTGGATCTCTTTGTAATCCAGGATGCGTAAACGGTCAAGACTAAAGGCTTCTACGGTAAATGACGCCATCACGCTTCCGAACACGATCGCCCGCTTGAACCCCTCGATCGAACGGTCGCCCGTCGCAGCCAGATGGCCCAGGAAACCGCCGGCAAACGTATCTCCCGCTCCGGTGGGATCGCGCACGTCCTCCAAGGGGAAGGCCGGCGCGCCGAATATCTGTTTCTCGCTGAACATCAACACACCGTATTCTCCCCGCTTGACGATCAAGTGTTTGGGCCCGCGAGCCAGCACTTTCTGCGCCACCTTGACCAAATTCGAATCACCGCCCAACGCGCGCGCCTCTCCATCGTTGATGATCAAGATGTCGACGCGTTCGAGCACCCGCCACAGGGCTTCGCGTTTGCCGTTGATCCAGAAATTCATCGTGTCGCAGGCCACCAACGGGGGCCTGGGAAGTTTTCCCAGCACATCCAACTGGAGTTCAGGATCGATATTCCCCAGAAACAGGACGCTCGGTGACCGATAACTCTCGGGTATCTTCGGCCGGAACGTTTCGAAGACGTTCAATTTCGTATCCAACGTGTGGGCTTCGTTCAACTGGTGGGTGTATTCGCCCTTCCACCGGAAGGTGGCGCCCGGCCGGCGCTCGAGACCGGTGAGGTCGATCTTTCGGCTCTTCAAGAACGCCAGGTGTTGTGAAGGAAAATCCTCTCCGATGACCGCGATCAGATCGACTTCGGTGAAGTAGCTGGCGGATGTCGAAAAATACGTCGCCGACCCTCCAAGCACCTCCTCGACTTCCCCGAACGGAGTCTTCACCGTGTCCAGCGCCACCGAACCCACCACCAGCAGTTTGCCCATAATTCACCTGGTTCCTTTCGCGGAAGGGAGAACCCGTTGTGTGATCAGAGCCAGTTTTCGCCTCGCCGCAGACGGTATCGCGGCGGGCGCAGTCACGATCGCATCTTGCAACGCGCGGTGACAGCCACACACGTCCACGGAAGCCGCCGACTTGACTGAGGCCTTCAGGAGCTGCTTCGCCAACTCGACGTTTTTCCGCAAGATCGCCAGAATCGCCTCCACCGTCACCGCCTCTTCCGTTTCATGCCAGCAGTCGAAGTCCGTCACGAGCGCCACCGTGGCGTAACACAACTCCGCCTCACGCGCCAATTTCGCCTCCGGCAGGTTCGTCATCCCGATGACACTGACACCCCACTGCCGGTAGAGAAGGGATTCGGCCTTGGTGGAAAACTGCGGACCTTCGATACAGACGTAGGTGCCGCCTCGATGCACTGTCGCGCCGACGGCTTGGGCGGCGGCCAACAGCGTGCCTCCCAGAGAGGCGCAGACCGGCTCTCCGAACGCCACATGCGCCACCACGCCCCCTTCGAAAAAGGTCGAGGCGCGCCGCTTCGTCAGGTCGATGAATTGATCCGGCAATACGACGTCGCCCGGCTTCAGCGACTCCTTCATGCTGCCCACCGCGCTGACAGAAATGACGCGGCGGACCCCCAGCGACTTCAGGGCGAGGATGTTGGCTCGGTAGTTGATCTCGGACGGACTGTACCGATGCCCCGCTCCATGGCGCGAGAGGAACGCCACCCGAACACCGTCCAGTTCGCCGAGGACGACTGGTCCCGATGGCGCGCCGAACGGCGTGCGCACGGAAATCTCTTTCACGCCGCGCATGCCCTCGATGTGATATAACCCGCTGCCGCCGATGATACCGATATCGGCACGGCGCTTCGCTTCACGTACAGGCATAGAGAACACTCCCCAACTTGAGGCGATGGAACTACGACCGATCCAATGAATCGAGAAACCCGGCGATCAGACACGCCACCCGAGCGGCTTGGTCCTGAATGGTCTCGGACTCGCTCAATCGAACCCATTGTATGTCGGGTTCGCTCCGAAACCAGGTCAATTGGCGCTTGGCGAAATGCCTCGTATCTCGTTTGAACCGACGCACCATTTCGTCACGATCGTAGTCTCCCGCAAGAAAGGCCGCCACCTGGCGATAGCCGAGCCCTTTCATGGCGCCGCTGTCCCGCGAATAGCCCCGGGCCAGCAACCGTTCCGTCTCCTCGATGAACCCGTGACACAGTTGCCAGTCGATCCGCTCCTCAATCCGTCGATACAGGGCCGCACGGTCTCGGTCGAGCCCGATCACCAGCGCCCGATAGGGACGCTCCGAAAATCCATGTCGTGCTTGAAAGGCCGACATCGGCCGGCCCGAAAGATGAAAGACTTCGAGCGCCCGAATGACCTTCGAGGTGTCCTGAGGATGCAGTCTTGCCGCCGATTCCGGATCGACCGCGACCAGCTTCGCGTAGAATCGGTCCGGCCCCAGCTCCTGTGCCTCACGCCGAAGCTCGACCCGCACGAGCGCGTCGGCAGGAGGAGCCTCGCAGAGTCCCTTCAGCAAGGTTCGAACGTACAGCCCGGTGCCTCCCACGACAAGGGGAAGCCGGCCGTCCCTGTGTAGCTGTTCGATCGCCGCCGCGGCATGACGACGGAACAGCCCGGCGTTGAAGGCCTGATCGGGATCCACGAGATCGATCAGCCGGTGGACGATGCCTTGACGTTCTTCGACCGACGGCTTGTCGGTGCCGACGTCCATGCCCCGGTACACCTGTCGTGAGTCCGCGGTCAGGACCTCGGTCTGAAAGCGAGCGGCCAGTTCGACCGCCACGCGGCTCTTGCCGACCGCGGTCGGACCGACGATGACCACCACCGGTTTGAAGCCGACTTGTTTGGCTGACAGGCAAGACATCGACAAGAGGGACTCGCTCGTCACGACCAGCCAGCCCGCCCGAAGAGTGTATCGAGCTCATCGGTCGAGAGGCGAAACGCGGTCCGCCGGCCATGCGGACAGGTCATGATCAATCCCTCCTCGACCCAATCGCGCAGGAGCTGGGCGATCTCCGGAAGCCCCATCGGCCTGCCGGCGCGTACGGCTCCATGGCAGGCCAGCGAGGCTAAGACCGGACGCACGCGCGCCTCGAGTTCCGGCAGCCGATCCCACTGACCGAGATCGTCGAGCAAGTCTCGAACGAGCGCGGCGGCATCCACCTTCCCGAGCCCGATGGGGACGGCCCGGACGGCGATCGTGGCTTCGCCGAATGGTTCCACAACAAGCCCCATCGTCTCCAACTCGGCCCTGTGCCGCTCCACCAGCGTATAGTGAGCGGCGGTCAACTCCACCGGTTCCGGAATGAGCAATGGCTGCAACGCCAATTCCCGACGCTGCCACTGTCGTTGCAGACGCTGGAAGAGGACCCGCTCGTGCGCCGTATGTTGATCGATCACCTGGAGTTCACGCCCCACCTGCGCGACGAGATACCGACGGAGTATTTGGCCCATGGGAAGGATGTCGGGGACGGCGGCGTTTTCATACGACGCCGCGGTTTCATGCGCCAAGGTGAGTTGCGCCTCCTCGGGACCGGTCTTGTGGGCTCCGCCGACGGAACCCGGGAGTGCGGACGGTAGCGGCTGAGCCACACCTCGAGACGGTCCATCGAGCAACGAGCCGGACGGGGCACCAGGCAGCGCGCGCGGCTCCTCCATCGGCTGTTCCAATCCCATCACCCGTTCCGGGCCGCTCACCGCATGTCGGACCGCGTGCCGGACAAGTTGATGGACGGTCTCAGATTCCGCGAACCGAATTTCTCGCTTCGCGGGATGGACGTTGACGTCGACGCGGTCCGGATCGATGTCGAGGTACAAGACGAAGGTGGGGTGGTGACCTCTCGCCAATGCAGCCCCGAAACCCTCCATGACGGCATGAAACACGGCGGGGCTCTTGACCGGCCGGCGATTGACGAAGAGGTCCTGAGGCTGCTTGCTGGTTTTGGCCTGCACAGGCTCGACGATGACACCCACCAACACGCAGCCCGGAATACGGCCCTTGATGTCGAGCACTCGATCGAGAAACCCGGCCCGGTACACTTGGAGGATTCGGTCTCGATACGAGGCGACGGCCGGATAGTTGAACACGTCCTGTCCGTTGTGCGTCAAGCGGAAATGCACCGAGGCCCAAGCCAGGGCCGCTTGCTGCACGGCGTGGCTGATATGCGAAAACTCCGTCGCGGGCGACTTGAGGAACTTCTTTCTCGCGGGCTGGTTAAAAAAGAGCTCGGCCACCTCGATCGTGGTGCCCTGAATCGGCGGCACATCGACGATGGCGCCGGCGGCACCTCCAATCATCGACATCTGCGCGCCGACCGCATCCTGCCTCGTGGCCGTCGCCACCCGCACCTTCGACACTGAAGCGATACTCGGCAGGGCCTCGCCTCGAAACCCCATCGTCAAGACGGACGTCAAATCACGATCGGAGCGGAGTTTGCTGGTAGCGTGCCGCTCGAACGCGAGCGGAAGATCGGCCCGCCCCATGCCCTCTCCGTCGTCAATCACCCGAATCAATGAGAGCCCTCCGTCCTTGACGTCGACGGAGATGCTGCGACTTCCGGCATCCAAACTGTTTTCAACGAGTTCTTTGACAACGGCCGCGGGGCGTTCAATCACCTCGCCGGCGGCGATGCGACTGACGACATCTCCCGGCAGCACCTGGATCGTGGGGGAGCAGCCGACAGTCGACATGCGCTACACTCCAGCCGCACAGTGGGGACGGACAACACAGGAGGGGGCGCGTTCAGAGGGCGTCATCGAAGTTCGGCCAGTTTATTCTTCGCCAACTTGGCCTCATCGGAGGTCGGAAACTCTTCGATCACCCGTTTCAAACTCTTCTTGGCTTTCGGCAGATCCCCGGTCTCCCCGGCCGCCACACCCGTCTTGAAGAGCGAGGCCGGCACCTTTTCGTTCCCCGGGAATTCAGCCGCGACATATTCGAAGGCCTGAATGGCCCGGACGTAGTCCTTCTGCTGGTAATAGGACTCCCCCAGCCAATAGTGAGCGTTGGGGGTCAACGACGTACCAGGGAACTCCTTCACGAATCGCTGGAAGCCCGAGACGGCGAGATCATATTTCCCATTGAGATAATCGTTATAGGCGAGGTTGAAGGCGGATGTCGGCGTAATACCCGGCGTTCCAGGCATCAGCGGTTCCCCCGAACCTCCGGGCTTTTGGGGCTTCGAAGGCCGTGGCGGATCGACGGCCAAGGGGTCGAGTTTAGGCGTCGGGGGAACCGCCTGCGACTCGTCGAGTTTGGCCAGGCGCGACTCGAGTTTTTGGATTCTGGACGCCAGATCGTCGAATCGCTGCCGGGGGCCGTCTCCGTCCTTGCGATTCTCCAAGGTATCGATACGCCGAGCGACGTCGTCGAGCCGTTTTTGCGACTGTTCTTGAGACTTCGAGACAGTCGCCAATTGATCGCGCATCTCGACGAAGTCGGCGTGTTTGGCGCAGCCGGCCATAAGCAGCAGGCTTCCTCCCACCGCAACGGCACCGAGGGTTGTGGCAAGCGTACGCATCGTGTTTATCGTGACTCCCTCAGTTGGGATAGTTTGTCGCTGGCCTTTCCGGCTTCCGGGCTCTTCGGATACAGCGTGACGACCTGTTTGAATGCGGAGGAGGCCCGCTTTTTGTCCTTCAACGCCAAGTACGCATAGCCCTTCTTCAGGATGGCTGCGGGGACTTTCTCGCTTTGCGGATAGTCCATTTCGACGCGATCGTAGGCGTCGATCGCCTGCTTGTAGTCCCTCTTGCCATAATGTGACTCTCCAAGCCAATAGCGCGCGTTGGGGGCCAGGTCCGAATTAGGATACTGGTTGAGAAATGCAGTGAAGCCCCGACGCGCCCCTTCTAGATCGCCGTCTCGGAACGAACCCAACAGCCGTTCGTACTCGACGCGGTCGGTGCGCTCTATTGGCTTGCTGACCGGCGGCTTCGGCGCCGCCTCGGCTTCCTCTTGCGGCACCGACGGTTCCGGCGCCTGCGCAACGACGACCTGTTCTTGTCTGGCGGAAGCGGAAGCCTCGGTCTCTGGCGAAGCCGCGATTTCCTGCATCGGCGCCGGAGACGACGTGGAAGCCGGCGGAGCGGGAACGAACGTCGAACGTTGAGCCGGTTTGGCGGCCGGTTGCCGCTGACCGTTCTTGCCGCCGACGCGCGCATGAGAGTCCTGCGCCAGCTGGTCGACGGTTCGGCTCAGGTTGTCGAGGCGCTGGTCCTGCTCGTCAAGACGTGTCGCCAACTTCTGCGCGACCGCCGCCACGCTCTTATTGACCTCCCCGAGATGACCGGTCATGGCTCTCGTCGTTTCGTTGATATGCGACGACGAAGCCTTCGTGTCGGCCTCGACCCTGGAAGCCAAGGCTTTGTTCGCCTGCTCTTCCTGGCCGACTCGCTCCCCCAACGAGGTCATCGACTCGCGAAAACTCGTAAGCGCCTGGCTGAACTGCGCGAACTTCCCGGACAGCTGCTCGGTTTTCACCTGGTTGTCGGCGAGGGCCTTGCGTTGTTCGTCCAGACTCTTCCCGATACTGGCGTTGCTGTTGCGGACCGCATCGAGGACATCCTTCCGCAACGCTTCCATCTGCCGGTTGATCTCCTCGAGCCGATTATTGACCTCGCCGCGCAGCTGATCGCGGTCCGCTTTGTTCTTCACGTCTTGGGCGTTCAGGCTTTCGCGAACTTGCGTGTAGCGATTGACGTTCTCCGAATCCAACTTGCCTGCCAACTGCTCGAGCTTCTTCGTCTGTTGCTCCAGCACGGCGGAACGCTGCTTGAGGTCTTCCTGCTTGTTCTGAAGTTCTTGCGCCTGGTGCTGCGCGCGTTGGATCTCACCTTGCAATTTCGGGAGGACATCCCCTTTCAGTTCTTCGAGCTCTTGCCGCTGCTGGGCTCCGCGTTGGGCCAACTCGTCGCTCGACTGCTTGATTCGACTCTGCAGCTGACGCTCGGTCTGCTTGAGATCGGCCTGTTGCGCCACACACCCGGCGGTCATCAAGACACAGACCGCACCGGCCGCGACCGACCAGGCCTGAAGCTGAGAGGTTTCACGCATCACTCACCGCCTCCTTGAAAACGCCCGCGCTCGCCGGGGCGCCGAGGAAAACTCTCTCCATCGGCTATGCCCGGGGTCACTTGCCGGTCTTCACGACCAGATGACCTCGACGATTCTGTTGATAGCAGGATTCCGCATGTTCGTTGCAGAAGGGGCGTTCTTTGCCATACGACACCACCGACAGACGATTGGCGCCGATGCCCAACTCGACCAGGTAGTTCCGTACCGACTTGGCTCGCTTTTCGCCGAGGACCAGATTGTACGCCGATGTGCCCCGCTCGTCACAGTGGCCTTCCACTTTGAGCAGGATGCCGGGATTGGCCTTCATCCATTCCGCATTCCGGCTGAGCGCCTGCCGACCCTCCTCCGTAATGGTCCAGCTGTCATACCCGAAGAACACGTCGCGAAGCCCCGCCGCGGCTGAAGCCACCTGCTCCGCGCGCATTTCGTCCATTTGGCGTCCGGCGCTGCCCGGATCGGCCTTGGCGAGCATCGTACCATTTCCCCCGCTTCCGCCGAGCCGTTCTTCAGCCGGATTCTTGTCCAACCCTTTCAGGCCGCCTCCGCCGCCGGACTGCATGCTCGTATCGGGGAAGTTCCCGACTCCCGAACGACCGCTGTCCGATCCACCGGCGGCGCCTCCCCCACCCATGGCACTTTGTGAGGAAGTGCCCGTGTCCCCTCCCGATTGCACGGCTTTTTTGGAGCAGCCTGCGACAGTCATCAATGTGACTGTGGCAATACAAGCCATGATGAATGTGGTTTGCGTCGGTCTCATCGTGCGATCTCCTCTCTCAAGTGAGTTTCGATGGTATGTGTGTCGTCGTGACGTCTCCGCCCGTGCTGCTCGTCATGAGGCCGGTGACCAGGTCGGCGCGCTGTTGTGAGTGCCCTCGAACGTCAGACGTTCGGCATTCTTCCCGTCGGAATCGATCATATAAATGTGGCTTTTCCCATCGGCCGTCGAACTGAAGGCCAGATGCCGCCCATCCGGCGACCAGGACGGGGAATCATCGACGCCAGGACCTGTAGTCAATTGCATACGTTTCTGTCCATCCGGGGTAATGACACAAAGCTTGTATTCCTTTCTGGGAGTCCGGCACACATAGGCGATCCAGTTTCCCCGTGGCGACCAGGCAGGAGCGGCATTGTAGTCCCCCTCGAACGTCAATCGACGCACGTTGGAGCCATCGGAGCTCATGAGAAACAGTTGAGGGCCGCCTCCCCGATCGGACACAAAAGCAAGTTCTCTACCAGTCGGAGACCAGGTCGGAGAAAGGTCGCCCGACGGATTGACGGTCAGGCGCTGCATGGCCTTAGTCCGAGTATCGAGTCGGTAGATTTCAGAATTGCCTTCGTGGCTCGACGCGAAGGCGAGGAAATTCCCGTCCGGCGACAGAGCCGGCGTGATGTTCAGCCCGCCGAAGGATACCAGCGTCCATCGCTTGCCGGTCGCCAGTTCGATCATATCGATGTCCTGCGTGTTGCGATCGCGATAGGCGGTGAACACGAGAAACCGCCGATCGGGCGACCAACGGGGCATCAGGTTGAGAAAGCCGTCCGAGGTGAGTTGGCGCGCGTCGTAGCCGTCGTAGTCCATCACGTACAGCTCGCGGGCCGATCCCTGCGCGGACACGTAAGCGATCTTCGTCCGCGCGATGCCCGGCTCCCCCGTATACCGGAACACGAGTTCGTCCGCAAACCGGTGCGCCATCAGGCGCACGACGGAAGGCGAGCCGGCGTAGCGCTTTCCGCCCACGACTTCGTCGCTGCCGCTGTCGTAGACGAATCCCTCCATGTTGACGTCCTGCTCCTTGTCGCCTTCCTTCATGCCGGCTTTGCCCCAGACCAACACGGAGACGCCGTTCTCGGCCGCTTGTTTGAAAATAGTCTTGCTACCGCCGGCCAAACCGTTTCCCATGTCCCGCACTTTGATACCGATACTCGGGAGGTCGACCAAGTCGAACACCAGCGACCGCTTGACGTCCTTTTTCAAGACTTCCTCGAGCCGGCCCCCGAGCCAATCGGGTCCGCTGGCATTCTGGATGCTGATGACCCCGAGCGAAATTTTTTGGAAGTCTGGCCGCGTCGCTTCGAGGAACACATCGGCGGCGCCGGATTCCAAAATGCCGGCCAACCCGGCAAGACCCAACATGCCGCCCAACACTGCGCCGATCACCTTCACACGGCTCATCCGGTTGCCTCTCCGACGCGGAACACCATTTCGACGTCCTGATACGCCTCGGTCATCTCCGCGGGAAACTGCGGATACTGGCGCGGCTTCAAGATCGCGCGCCGGCCGGCGTCGTCGAAGTAACTGTTGCCCGACGTCTGTTGAATGCCCACCTCTTTGACCGTTCCATTGCGGAAGAAACGAAACTTCACGGTGACCGTATAACTGCTGCCGCTCACGTCGATCGGTGGCGGTTCCCATTGACCGCGAATGATCGCCTCCACCCTGGCCCAAAACGGATTGGTTCCCGAAGAGCCAGACGTCTTCAAGGTCGTCTGGGGCGCCTTGACTACCGGAACCGACGCTTCCACCGGCGGAAGCGGTTTGATGGGCACGTCCTTCGGCGCATCGATCTTGGCCGCGGGCTGAAATTGTTTGACCTTCTTCAGTTCTTCTTCCAGTTCCCGGTTCAGCTCGTCGCTGACCGACGGCTGCTCGGGCACTTTGACGGCATGGTCGGGAACCATATCAGGAATGCGCGGAAGATCCGGAGCCTTCGTTCGTGTCGTCGGCTGCGGCTGCGCCACCGCCTTTGCGGGCGTGAAGTCCCCGAACTTCGGCGCATCAGGCGGCAACTGGAGATCGCGAAGGATATCTTTCGCGATGCTCTGACGGGCCGGAGCCGTGGTCGGCACCGGAGCCGGCGCCGCTTGCTTGATCGGTGCGGCAGGCGCAGGCGGCGGTGTCGGTCTTGATTCCGGCTGTCTGACCGGTTCGACCGGCTTGGCGGTTTCCACCCGCTTGACCGGTGTGGGCAGGCTCACCAGCGAGACTTCGACCGACGCAAGCGGCCGTTCACCGCGCTGAGGGAGCCGCAACCCTGCGATCAGCAGAAACACGACCAGATGCAGCACGAGCGACAGGAACAACGTCCGCTTGAGGCGTGAGAAAAATCGATCCTGCTCGTCCTGATCGAACCAGAATCCCGCTTGGACGTGAGCCTGTGCCGACATATCGTTTGGGACGCTCCGTGTTAGCCCCGCTTCGACGGTGAACCGGAAACCGGCGGGGCGATGAGGCGCTCCGGGCCGCCCGGCTCCGTCACCATCCCGATCTTCTCGATTCCGGCTTTCTTGACGCCGTCCATGACCTGCACCACGATGCCGTACGGCACGTCGCGGTCAGCCCGCAGATACAGCGACACGTCGGGATTGTCGTGCTTGAGAAGTTTGAGTTTAGTTTCCAATTGCGCGACACCGACCGGATCTTTGTCCAGATAGAGCCGCTGGTCCTTTTCAATCGTCAACACCGCCCGCATTTCCGGCTTGATCGTGTTGGTCGCCGATTTCGGCAGATTGATATCCATGCCGCGATAGAGCATCGGAGCGGTGACCATGAAAATGACGAGCAACACGAGCACGACATCGACGAGCGGGATCACGTTGATCTCCGCCATGAACCGCCGTTGCCGCGACTCGAACGTCATCGCTGCGCTCCCACAGGAACCGGCTTGGCCTTATGGACGGGAGCCGGAACCGATCCCAGCAACTCGATCGCCACGGTATCGAGACGGAAGGCGGTGCGCCTGATGCGCGTCAAAAAATAGTTGTAGGCGATGACCGCCGGGATCGCCGTAAACAGACCGGCCGCGGTGGCGATAAGCGCTTCAGCGACGCCGGGCGCAACGGCCGCGATGCTGGCCGTTCCCTGCGCGCCGATTTCACGAAACGCGTCGATGATGCCCATGACCGTACCCAGCAACCCGACAAAGGGCGTGATGTTCCCGGTCGTGGCCAAAAAAGGGAGATAGGCTTCGAGCCGGGACAACTGGCTCTGCGAGAGATGTGCGGCCGTGCGCTCGACCACATGCCGGTCGATCGACCCGGCGCCGTCCGACGATTCTCCACGCAGCCCGGCCAAGCGATCCATGACCCCCTCGAACACGATCGCGGAAGGACTCGCCTCCATGTGCCGCACTTGCCGATACAGTTCGTTCAAGTCGCGCGCTTTCGCGAGCACCCCCATGAAGTGCCGGTCGCCGCGATCCGCCGCTCGAAAGGCACGCCACTTCGCGAAGATGATCGCCCACGACACGACGGAAAAAATAAAGAGAAGGACGAGAACGATCTTCGAGACCGTCCCCAGCGATCCGACCAGTCCTGTCATTCCAAGCTGAAACATTGGTTTACACCCTTTCCGGGCAGCATGACCGCGTCATGCTGCCCGAATGCGGAGTCTGACACGTGCAGGGAAAAATGGCGGGGCCGACGGGATTTGAACCCGCGACCTCCAGATTGACAATCTGGCGTCCTAAACCAGGCTGAACGACGGCCCC
>CAZPYP010000011.1:9334-35242 GCA_964590845.1 uncultured Nitrospira sp. | reverse complement strand
GCCTTTCACTTTCTGAACTGGGTAAGATGCCGTCTTTCAAGATCTTTTTCTTGAGGGGATGGGTGTGTCGCGGGAATTGAGCCTCGCAGAAATCTTTCAGCTGGGATACTACTGGGAGACCAAGATTCTCCTTACCGCCGTCCGGCTTGACCTCTTCACGGCCTTGGATGGGAAGCCGAGAGCCGCCAGGGAAGTCGCCGAACGTCTGGGACTCCATGAGCCGACCCTTACGCTGCTGCTGAATGCCCTGGTCGCGATGCGGTTACTGGCCAAAGATACGGATCGGTTCTGCAATTCGTCGGTGGCAGAAAAGCATCTGGTCCGCCATTCCCCTCAGTACATCGGTCACCTGCTGCTCCTTCACGATGCCGAATGGAACAACTGGGGCAAGCTGGAAGAGACGATTCGCACAGGGAAGCGGTCGGTCGACCGGCACGTGTTCGAAACCGATCCGGAGTTGGGTACCAACGTGTTGGCCGTGCTCCATCGCATCGGCCAGCAGAGTGGACCGGATTTCGCCAGGCGGCTGCAACTGACGGGAGCGGTCCGCATGTTGGATCTTGGGGGCGGGGCCGGCACCAATGCGATCGCGTTCTGCCAGGCATATCCTGAACTGACGGCGACGGTGTTCGATTTGCCCGCTACGTTACGGCTTACGGAAAAAACCGTGAAAGATGCCGGGTTGGAGTCGCGCATTGCGCTCGTGCCGGGCGACTTCAACCGCGACTCGCTCGGTGGCCCCTACGACCTCGTGTTGATGTCCGACATCCTTCATTACCAGACGTTTGAAACGAATGCGGCGCTCGTCAAGAAAGTCTTCGGGCATCTCAAGCCTGGCGGCCGGTTGCTCATCAAGGATCGGTTCCTGGACGAAGCGGGGACAGGACCGGCATGGACCACCGCCTTCGCCGTGCACATTCTGGTGAATACCCAGCAGGGCGGCTGTTATACCTGTGCCGCTGCGATGCAGTGGATGACGAACGCGGGATTCACGGACGCGACGGAACTGGAAAAGACTGCCGTGGTGCAAGGTATGAAGGGGAACGGGTAGGACACCGTATGGATTGGTTGCGCGATCCGGGATTCCTCGGCACTCATGCCACGATCGGTGCGGACCTGAGCCAGCTCATGGCGACGCTCTTCACCGGCCTGTTCATCGTGGGATGGTTTCAAGCGCGGAAACGGCAGGCGAATGCCCACCACTGGCTGATGCTGGGCGGCATGATCGCGATGTTGTCCTTTTTCGTCGCGTACTACCTGTTCCGCCAGCTGGGAGTATTGGCGGTGGAAGGGAAGGAAGGGTTCGGCGGTTCGCAGGCGCTGTACGACTACGTGTTCATCCCGGTGCTGACGCTACACATCATTCTCGTCATCATCGGGCTGGTGATGGCCATTTATATGATCATCCTGGGCTTTCGTTCGCAGATGTTTGTGGGAGACCGTCGCGAACTGAAAGAGGCGCCGCTCGTGACCACCTGGAAGCGGATCGGAATGGTTCTCGGGACGACGACGGCGCTCGCGCTGCTCTTGTTCGCGATGCGAGGCGTTACGGCTGGATTTTCCATGAGGAAGTTTGAAGTCTATATGGGCTTCATCATTCTGGTGGCCTTCGTGCTCGGTATCGAAACGACCATTCAGCGGATTTGGCCCAGTGGGGCGCGACGCCATCGCGCGTTGGGCCGATTCACCATGATCATCTACTGCATACTCTTTGTGACCGGCACGTTCACCTACACGATGCTCTATATTTTGTACCCAGGGAAAATTGGATAAGTGATGTGTGATCTGTGATGAGTGATCAGTATGTAACATCCTCCGGAACCCGTCACCCATCACCCATCACCCATCACGGGCTTTTCTCATGCTGACCTGCGGCTGCGGGCGCTGGATGCACACGGAAGGAGTCGAGGAGCGGGCCTACGACGATGGTGCGCTGCAGTGGTTTATCCGTTCCGAATGCCGAGGATGCGGCCTGAAGATCGGCGTGGACGTGCCGGCCGGCCAGGCAGAAGGTTTGGTGGATCGAATCATCTGGACCGACGAGGCGCTGCATCGGCTCGATCGAATCCCCCCGTATTGGGCGCCTTTACTTCGAGCGGAAGTCGAGCAGGATGTCCGGGTGCGGGGAGAACGTGTGGTCACCTACGATACGCTGCTCCGACCGCGGACCGGCGAGCGAATCGAGTGGGAGTCGGAAGCCGAGCGCCGACTGGACCGGGTGCCGGCTCCGGTGCGGGCGATGGCGAAGATCGAACTGGAACGAACCGCCGCCGATCGCGGGCACCGGAAGATCACCGTGGCGCTCATGGAAGAGATCAAAGCCAAATACTTTGGAATGGGCGCTCAGAAGGCGTAAGGCGTAAGGAGAAGGAGGCAGGCGAACGATTAAGTCGCCTTACTCCTGACGCTTCACAAACGACGAGTTGAGCATGCTGCATCGGATGGCGTTACGAGTGTTGCCGAGTTTGAGTCTGGCCGTGACGGAGGACGCCGTCCGGAAGAAAAAGCGCCTGGTGATGTTCGTGCCGGGATTGGTCGCGTTCGGCGTCTATCGCGTGGCCAAACACGTCCTGCCGCTGACGGAGCCGGTGGTGCTCTTGATGATCAGCGGAATGGTGGGGCTGGTCACAGCGCTGGCTGCGTATCGCATCGGGCGCGGTGCCGATTGGAAGGCCGTACGGCAGGAAGATGGAACCAAACTGCTCCGCTGGATGGCTGGCTGGATCGGATTCGTCTACGGGATTCAGCTTTCATTGCTCGTTCTGGCGCTGTTGTGGCTTGTGGGATACGACTATCTCAAACATCCGGACGGTCCGGCTATGATGGCGATCATCATTTCCTGCACCGCTGTGGCTCGTGACGCCTTCGAGATCGGGCATGTTCGCAAGATGGCATTACTGGGCCGCCCGTTTCCCACGTTTCCCAATGGCGTGCCGTTGCGTCAATTGCTGGCCAGCCATTCCACCCGCCTTGTGCCGTGGATCGGTGCGGGAACGGCGATCGGGGCGGTTGCGGCTTCGCTGGGGCAGGTCATGGGGGGGGAGCAAGCTGCGGCACTCGTCCAGTTGTGCGCCGTGACGACGCTCGGCGGTGCCTTGGCACTCTGTGCCTTTTTCGGAGGGCTGCGGCCGCAGGCGCCATGGATGCCGGCGATGCTGGAAGCCAAGCCCACCGAGCTCTTGAAGTATTGGTGGTGGCCGGGTTTGGCGTTTGCCTCTACCTACTATTTGGTTGCAGCCGGCCTCGTGATTTTTGTCTTGAGACAGCCCGGTATGCCTACGCCGTTCGCTGCGACAAGCGGCGCTCTGGTCACAGGACTGATGTCGCTCTACGGCTACTATTTGGGATATCGGAGACAGATCGAAGAGCAGCAGGGACTCGGGCTATCCAGCGCGCTCCTGCGTTGTCCCTTCGTCATGGGAATTCTTGGGAAGTCGACGAGTTTGGGAACTCCAATGGTGGCGACGCCTGGGTCGAAGGTGTAAAGACATGATCCGGATTCGTTTGGTTGGAACGATGTCGAGTCTTCTGTTGATCGCAGCCGCCATGCTTGGCTGGTCGCTCTTCGGCGCCGGGTTGGATCTTCCGGTGCGGGCCGAAGAGGCGGCGGACCTCTATTTCAAGACGCCCGGCACGCCCTTGGGGCCTTCTGCTCCCTCTCCGACGGACACCGTGTATCCGCGCGTCGGGTCTTTCGACAGCCGGTTGCTTGTGTGGTTCGTGACCCAGCAACATACGTACTTCGGCGGTTTCGTACTGGCGCTACCGCTGTTCTGCGCCTTGCTCGAGTTTGTCGGACTCATCACCAAGAAGCCGGCTCTGTCTCTGCGTTATGACGGCCTCGCGCGCGATTTGGCCAAGGTCGCGTTGCTGGCGCTCTCGGTAACCGCCGTCGTGGGAAGTCTCATGCTGGCGATGTTCATTTATCTCTATCCCAGCTTCATGAAGTATATGGGTGGGACATTCAAGGCGTTCATGCCGGCCTATGCCGTCGTGTTTGTCGGAGAATCGCTGTTGTTGATCCTGTACTACTACAGCTGGAACCGCATGGCCGAGCCGGGATTGAAGTGGATCCACGCGGCGATAGGAATTTTGACCAACATTTTCGGAACCGTCCTGCTGGTACTGGCCAATTCATGGTCGGCGTTCATGATGGCACCGGCCGGGGTTGATGCGCAGGGCAGATTTCTCGGGAACGTGTGGCACCTGCTCCACAGTGCCCTCTGGAATCCCTTGAACGTGCATCGGTTTCTCGCGGACATCATGTCCGGCGGCGCCGTCGTGCTCGCCTATGCCTGTTACCGTTTCTTCAACAGCAAGAGCGAAGGAGAACGCGCGTATTTCGATTGGGTCGGCTACGTCTTTCTGTTCGTGACCGTCTGCGCGTTGTTGCCGATGCCGATCGCGGGGTATTGGCTGATGCGTTCCGTCTACGCCTTCAGTCAAAACATGGGTGTGACGATGATGGGTGGCCTGTTGACGTGGCTTTTCGTGGTACAGGCGCTGTTGATTGGTGCTTTGCTGCTGGGCGTGAACTATTACCTTTGGCAGAGCATGGCGCGACTCACGGGCGGGGAGCGCTACCACCCCTATTACCAGTTTGTGCTGGGGGGGCTCACTCTGGCTCTGTTTATTTGGCTGACTCCCCATACCGTGATGATGTCCGGAAGCGAATTGAAGGCCATGGGCGGAGCGCAACACCCGGTCGTTGGGAATTACGGAGTGATGTCCTCAAAGAACGGTGCGATCAACGTGATGATCCTCCTGACGGCGCTCAGTTACCTGTTCTATCGCCGCGCGAACCGGACGATGACCGTTTCCTGGGTGCGGACCGGTAACGTTCTTATCGCGATTCTGTTCACGGTCGGCATGCTGCACGTGATTTGGTTGTCGGTGTACGGCTTCTATCTCCCAGCCAAGATTCGTGTTGCGTTGTCAGGCCCTCAGGCGGTGACCACCTTCACGGTCATTCTCGTCGGTCTGTTGGTCAATCGGGCCATGCTGAAAGGCGCAATCGTGCATGGGCCGGTTCAATGGGGCAAAATTCCCATTCGCGGCATGGTCGGCTTGTTCGGATTGGCTGCAGCCTTCACCTGGGTGATGGGCCTCATGGGGTATATCCGTTCCTCCGGTCGTCTGGCTTGGCACGTGAGCGAATTGATGGCTGACGTATCGCCCTGGGCCTTCACGCCGGATCTGACATTTGCCGCCAAGATGGTCACCCTCAACATGGTGGTGTTCTGGGGAGCGGTCTTCGTACTGTTCTGGATGTGCCAACGGGGGCAGCAGCAGGAAATACACGAGGAATGGTTCGACGAGGCGCGGCAGTCTTTGGCGCAGGCGCCGACTCAAGAAGCTTCTTGAAGAAAGGTCGTCGGGAATGATGGCGAGACATGGGTCGTGGGGTTGGTGGATCGCGGGAGCCGTGGTCTTTACGTGCGTGGCGGGTGGTCCGGTGCCGGATCGCGCACGAGCGCAGACATTGGTGTTGGAGGATTTCAAGGCCAAGGAGGCAGACGGGTTCCCGTCCGCCTGGGACCATGAAAACCAACGCAGTCACAGCAAGGGACGCGAGGCGTATAAGGTGCAGGCGGAAGGGGAGGCGGCGTTTCTCTCGGCCAAGGACGCGGGGCAGCGGATCAAGAAGAAGAAGATCGACTGGGACCCCAAGGCCTATCCGGTATTGACCTGGCGCTGGCGGTTGAACAAGGCGGCGGCCGGGGCCGAACCATTGGCGGCGATCTATGCCTCGCTCGACACGGATCTGATGTTCATCCCAGTGTTCACGAAGTACATTTGGAGTTCCACCAAGCCCGAAGGCACGTTGACGGAAGGCGGGATGTTCAGCGGTTCGGAAATCGTCGTGCAGAGCGGGACCAAAGATGTCGGGCAGTGGTTCGAGGAGAAGGTCAACGTCTACGAAGACTTCAAACGTATTCACCAGCATGAACCGGCCGCAAAGGCCTGGGGGATTTCGATCATCGCCGGTCCCGGAGTCGAGATCGATATCGGCCCGCTCGTCGCAACCGCGGGCAAATAGGGGTTCGGCCCACGACCGCGCCGATGAATACGTCTCCAACCGGTACAGCTGCCCGGATGCCGATTCAGAAGATTCTCGACATTGTGTTTGGGCTGGCGGTCATGGGGACCGTCGGCACCTTGATCGGATACATCATGGGCGGTGGTCTCATGCCGATCTCCGCACTGCTTGGATTGGCTTTGGGGGCAGTGGTCGGATTCCTCGGCGGCCGACGATTTCTCGTCAGCATCCTGGTGGGGACGGTCTTGGGCGGGCTGCTCGCCTGGCTCGTCGCCGGGATCGACCGTGTCTGGGTTGGGGCGGGCGCGGGCGCGGCTATGGGAGGATTTCTCGGCGTGCAGGTGTCCATGCTGCTGGACGTCAGAGCCGCGCGGAAGCTGTCCCAGGCCGGTGTCGATCAACCCCGACAGTCGTAACAGTCATCAGAGGACCATATGGAAAATAGAGGTGTGTTGATCGGATCGATCATTTTCGTCTTCGCGTCGTTTTTTTTGATGATCGGCCTATTGGTGTACGAGGATTACAAGTCGAGACAGATCAAGGAATTGGCCAAATCGATCAAGTCCGAGAGCCGGCCCGTGGCCAGCAGTGGCCCCGCGCAGGACTTCTCAATGTACAAAACTCGCATGGGAGACGAGGGCCGCGAGATGGTTCAAATTCCGGAAGGGCCTTTTACGATGGGAAGCAACGACGGGGACCCCGACGAAACGCCGGAGCATCAGGTCTTCTTGAAGGCGTTCTTCATCGATCGGAAGGAAGTCACGCAGGAGGAATATGCGCGGTTTGCCAAGATGACCAAGCGCCAGATGCCGCGTATCGAGGTCTTCGAAGACGATCAGTCCAAGCTGCTGAAGTCGGAGTTCGCGGCTATGAGTGTGTCATGGGATGAGGCCGTGGCCTATTGCAAGTGGGCTGGGAAACGATTGCCGACCGAAGCGGAGTGGGAAAAGGCCGGACGAGGAGAAGGAAAAAGACGGTACCCATGGGGGGAAAAGTTCCTAACCAATGGGGCCAACGTCGACGGCAGCGAGGATGGATACAAGTATTTGGCTCCTCCCGGCGCGTTCGAGGCGGGGCGGAGTCCCTACGGCATCTACGATATGACTGGGAACGTGGCCGAATGGGTGGCGGACACCTACGACGAGCGGTACTACAAGAAGTCGCCGTATCGTGATCCCAAGGGGCCCGATGACGGAGATCTCAAGGTCGTGCGCGGCGGATCGTGGCGCGAAACGGAGCACAACGCCAGGCTCTCCAAGCGCTTTGCTGCCAAACACTGGCGCACGGATATTACGATCGGGATTCGCTGTGCCAGCGACATGGACTCGGGAGGCAATCCCACCACCTCCTAATCGTCATGCTGGAAACAAAATTCAAGGTCGCCTTCCTCCTCGTCATCTTGGCCTTCGCCGCCTTTCCCATCATGGGCATTCTCCGTGGTACGACGCTGACGCCGTTCGAAGCGTCCCCACCCGACGCAGGGGAGGTGGCTCAACAGGATCCGCAGCCCACCTCCGCAGAGCGGCCGATCGAAGAAGACATGGTGGAGGTACCGGCGGGACCGTTCATCAGGGGGACGAGCAGCGGCGGCTTCGATGAGCAACCGCAACGCACGATTTATCTCGATGCCTTTGCCATCGATCGGCACGAGGTGACCAATTTCCCGTACCAGCAATTCATTGCGGCTACCGGACACCGGAAATCAGGGCCTCCTTCCCGCTACGCCAAAAGCATCGGCCGGATGCGAGGGGTCAATCAGCCGGTGGTCTATGTGTCTTGGGATGACGCATTCGAGTATTGCAAATGGAAGGGGAAACGGCTGCCTACCGAAGCCGAGTGGGAAAAGGCGATGCGTGGCACAGATGGCCGGTTGTGGCCATGGGGAAACCAAGAGAGGCCGAATGGCGCCAACTGGGCCAGGGTCCAAGACGGATATGAAGTAACGGCTCCCGTGGGAACGTTTCAGACCGACCGCAGTCCCTTTGGGGTGATGGACGGCGTCGGCAATGTGATGGAATGGGTTTCGGACTGGTACGGGGAGACCTACTATCAGGAGGCGCCGGAGCGGAACCCGCCCGGCCCCGAGTTCGGCACCTACAGAGTCTTGCGAGGCGGAGGATACACGACAACCGGCGGAGATATTCGGGTCACCAGTCGCAGCAAAATGATGCAGGATTTTCGAGACGAAACGATCGGTTTTCGGTGCGCGATTTCGGGGATGTCAAGGACAGGATGAGGCGCTGGAAATGCCCGACAATATTACAGAAAGTCGAAATAGTAGAGGATGAGAAACACGGCCAGAATGATGTTGACAACCATACCGGCCAAAACTATAATGTCGAACACTTTTGAGTTTTTCGCCATGATTTTCCCTGTGTTTTCGCGCCAAACGCAAAATTTGAATAACATTACGTGCGCGTGCCTGTCAAGAAATACCCTGATTTAGTTCACCTATACACCATCATATTCATCAGGAGAGGGAGACACGATGGCCACAGCAGCTGCACCGGATAGCGAACTCAAGGTCAAAGTCGGCAAGATGATTTTCTACATCACTTGCGCCCTTGGTCTCTGGTTCTTTTATTGGTTTGCCGGGATTCAGTGCCCCTGCTGAGCAGGGCCGCTGATCAGGCGACCTTCACCCACTTGGATTGAGTTGAGGAGGAGCGATTATGGGTCAGTCGATTGTATATGGGATCATCTCATTGATCATCTGTGTCGCATACTTCACGCTGGTCGATCATTTCCTGATGGACATGCAGGGGCTGGACTACTGGTATCTGTTCCGTAAGTAGCGCAGTCGCCCCGGAGCGGTATGGAACGTCTTGTGAGTCTTTTTCGAATTGCATCAAGGAGGTATCCCATGGGTCCTGTAGCCCGGAAGAAAATGTTCTCAATCATGGCGCTTTGCGCAATGGTTGGGCTCCTCCTCCTTCCGATCGTCGTGTCGCTGCCTTCACTGGCGTCCGGTGAAGAGCCTGCGGCCGATGCGAAGAAGGATGGGGACAAGGTCGAAAAGGGGCGTGATGTCTATTACAAGATCGAGGGCATCGTCAGCGGCGCCCCGGCTCCGAAAACTACGGACGGTCCTCGGGACTATCCGCGGTACAACTTCGAAAGCCGTGTGTTGCTCTGGTTCGCGAACCAGCAGCATCTGTATTACGGAAGCTTCGTGCTGGCTGTGCCGATCTTCTGTATGGTGATCGAGTTCATGGGGGTGGTCTCCAAGGATAAGGCGCTCGCGAAACGCTACGATCAGCTGGCCTATGACTTCATCAAGATCAGTCTCACGGCCTATTCGTTGACGGCGATCCTGGGCGGTATCCTCATCTTTACCTTCCTGACTCTCTATCCTGCCTTCTTCGGATATCTCTCGAGCATCTTCCGTCCGGTCATGCATATCTATGCGCTAATGTTCGTGGCCGAGAGCGGAACCCTCTACATCTATTATTACGGCTGGGACAAGATGAGGGAGGGCTTCCTTAAGTGGATTCACTTGAGCATGTCGGTCATTTTGAACGTCATCGGCACCTTGTTGATGTTCTTGGCCAACAGCTGGATCGGCTTCATGATGTCCCCCGCGGGCGTCGATGAGCAGGGGCGCTATCTCGGGAATATCTGGCACGTGCTGCATACCGCCCTCTGGAACCCGCTGAACGTCCACCGCATCCTGGGTAACATGGCCTTTGGCGGTGGTGTCGTCGCGGCTTATGCGGCCTACAAGTTCCTCGCAGCCAAGACCGAAGAAGATCGGGCGCATTACGATTGGATGGGATACATCGCCATGGCCTTGGGCGTGGCCTTCTTGATCCCGTTGCCGTTCGCCGGCTACTGGCTGATGCGTGAGGTCTATGCCTACCGTCAGCAAATGGGCATCACGCTCATGGGCGGCTTGCTCGCCTGGCTGTTCATCATCCAAGCGACCATGATCGGCATTCTGTTCCTGAGCACGAACTACTACCTGTGGCAGGCCATGGGCCGGATGCGCGGCGCTGAAAAATATCAGCGCTACATCAAGTATCTGGTTTTCTTGCTCGCCTGCGGTTACCTCGTCTTCATCACTCCGCACACGATGGTCATGACGCCCGCCGAATTGAAGGCGATGGGCGGTCAGCAGCACCCGGTGCTGGGTAACTACGGGGTCATGTCGGCCAAGAACGGCGGCATCAACGTCATCATTACCACCACGGTGTTGAGTTTCGTGTGGTACATGCGGGGTAATAAGGTGTCGACCGTGTCGTGGGCGAAGTTCGGCAACATCTTCATGGGCGTCTTCTTCGCCTGTGCCTACGTGAACATCATTTGGCTGGCCATCTACGGCTACTACATCCCGGCCAACGTGCGCGTCGGACTGTCGGTGCCGCAAGTGGCGACCACGCTCTCCTGCCTGTTCTTCATGTTCGCGCTCAACAGCGTGATGATGAAGGGCGCGAAGCAGATGGGTCCGATCGAGTGGGGTAAGATCTCCGCCCGTTCGCAGTATGCGCTGATCATGTTGGCGACCGCGTTCACCTGGATGATGGGATTGATGGGCTACATCCGCTCATCGGTCCGCCTCTTCTGGCACGTGAACGAGATCATGCGCGACAACTCGCCTTGGGCCTATACCCATACGGTGGGATTTGCCGCGAACATGATTTCCTTCAACGTGCTCTTCTTCTGGATCAGCATCCTCTTCGTTTTCTGGCTCGGCAGCTTGACGGCGAAGAAGTATCCGGTGGAAGCGAAGGCGGGAGTCCAGGGCGGTGCGCCGCAGCCTGCTGGTAGCCACTAACCATCTTTATTGAGATTGGCTCGCGGGGGAAGGCGACCTTAGATGCTCCCCCGCAGTAGCCGCAGGAGGTTAAAACCGTGAGTAATCTGATTAACGAAGCCATCTCCATGGGTTGGATGGTGATGGCGATCCTCGTCGGGCTTCTTATCTACTTCCAGGTATCCATCAGCGATCCAGCTGCCAAGAAACGCGCGGTCTTCAAAACGTTTATCGGCATTATCGCGTCGTTCCTGATGTTCATCGCGATTGCCAACTACAAGAACAACTTCTACGGCGAAAACCGGCTGTTGCCGGTGTCCTTGGTCATGATTACGGCCACGACCTTCATGATGGCGCTGTATTTCACCAACCTCGGCGCGCTCTTGAAGATCGGCGGGTTCATGTTTTTCGTCGCCGCGTTTTTGTCGGGCTACGGCAACTGGTTGCCGCAGGTCGAGGGCGGATTTCCTCCCAAAGAAGAGAAGTTGGATTTCAGCTCGATGACGCCCCAGCAGTTGGCCGATGAAGGTGAAAAGATCATCTTCGGCGGTATCGGCCAGAACAAAGTGCAGGGCGCGATCGGAAAAGGTCAATGTCCGCTGTGCCATGCGTTCCATCAGGGCATGTTGGGAGAACGAGCCCCCAACCTCAGTGGGCTTCCTGAGCGAGCCGGCAAAGAACGTCTCGAGGATCCGAAATATTCCAAGGGAAATCCGTCTAAGCGCGAGTATTCGGTGAAAGAAGCGTTCCCTGGATCAGGCACGGCTGAGAGCGGCCAAGAGTACATCGCTGAGTCTCACTCCTGCCCGAGTTGCTACGTGGTCGCCGGTTACGGAGTGAAGGGGACCAACGACAAGGAAAGCCCGATGCCGGCGATCCATAAGCCGCCGATCTCGTTGAGCTTGCCAGAGTTGGCGGCCGTCGACACCTGGCTCTACGTGCGAGAGGGCCGTGAGGCGCCGTCATTCGAAGAAATCGTCAAGTCCTACGAGAAGTTCATTCCGGAGGCCGACCGCCCGAAGATGACCGAGGAAAAGGCTGGTCCTCCCAGCGCCTTGATGGCGGATGGGTCGGAGCCGGTGGATCAGATTTTTGCGAAGGCGCAATGTGTCGCGTGCCATACCATCCCTGGCATCCCGGGCGCGACTGGCACTATCGGTCCTAAGCTCGAAGAAGGCACGAACGCGCCGCTTCGGATCAAGGATAAAGAGTACAAAGGCAAGGCGACCTCGACATCTGAGTACATCATGGAGTCCGTCGTGGAGCCGAGCGCCTATGTCGTCAAGCCATTCCCTGACAACACGATGCCGAAGGTCTTCGGTCAAAAATTGAGCGCCGGAGCCTTGAAGAAGATTGTGGAATACTTGTCGCAGGTGAAGGCGGGCTCGCCGCCTCCGAAGATATCATAGGCTTGCAGCTAAATCTTTGTAGCCAAAAGGGAGTGTACCCATGAAAGGATTGATGTCAATCGGCGCGCTGGTTGGAGTCATCGGACTCCTCCTGCTGGTCGGGATGATCTTCGACGTCGTCCCGTCGTCTACCGTGCGCCTAGTCGAAGGTTATATGCCCATCCAGATGTTGCTGGAGGTGGCCTGCTTCGTCGCCGGATTCACCGGCTTGAGCTACATGCTGAGCTCGATGGGCATGGCCGTTCCTCGCTTCTGGCAGGGGATCGGGTTCTGGGCGTTCGTGCTCTTGTATCTGAAGTTCCGCGTTTATCCGCCGATTCCCTTCAGCGTGCGCGCCATGTACGGCACCGTTTCGCTGGTGGCGGTCTTCATGTGGGTGTCGGCGAATGAAGAGGATTGGAGAAAGTTCAAGCAGCCGATTCTCAACGTCCTGGATGCGCAGAGCGGCGCCAACAAGCTGCTTCGCTACGGCTACCTGGTTCTGATTCCGCTTCTCGTGGGATGGACCTCGTTCAATTCCATGAAGCCGAAGTCTGAAGAGCCGATCGAGTTGCGCACGGTGCACCCGGCTCCTCCGGCCAGCACCAAAGTCCACGGGAAGACGTACGTGTTACAGACATCACAGAACCCTTATCGCGTCAACCCGGAAGGGAAGTACGACCAAGAGTACAGCAACGCGAACATCGTGGAGCAGGGTATGGGTCGGCTGATGAAGCCCAACGCCAATCCCTGGGACGAGAAGAACGCCGGTTATCTGAAGTATGTCCGGGAAGGCGGCGAAATTTTCTTCCAAAATTGCCACTTCTGCCACGGGGACAACTTGAACGGCCGCGGATTGCACGCCTTTGCGTTCAACCCGATCCCGGCCAACTTCACCGATCCAGGCACGATCGCCCAGTTGCAAGAGACCTTTATTTTCTGGCGCGTCTCTAAGGGTGGAATCGGGCTGCCGAACGAAGGGTTCCCCTGGGCCTCTGTCATGCCGCCATGGGAACAACACCTGACCGTCGACGAAATCTGGAAGGTGATTCTGTTCGAATATTGGCATACCGGCTACTATCCCCGTACCTGGGACTAAGCGGCCAACGGATTCGTGGCTAACCTGGATATGATGAAGAGGATAAACATGAGAAAGAGTCTAAGTCAGAAGGTGGGATTGGTCGCCGCAGCTGCCTTCGGCATCATCCTGGCCTCCGGTCATCTCGGCCTTCCGCTCGTCGGAGCGGAGGACGTTCCCGAAGGCTTCAAGAAAGGCGATTTGGCGCCGGAGCCTGCCGCCGATATGATCGAAGCGGGCAAGCGGGTCTACTTCACAAAGTGCGTCTGGTGCCACGGTGTCGATGGCGCGGGTGATGGTCCCGGTGCGGACCGTCTCTGGCCACGGCCTCGTAACTTCAACCAGGGGACGTTCAAGATCCGTCATACGGCGAGCGGTGAGCTGCCGTTGTTCGACGCGAAGAAGCCGATCCCCGGGCAGAACGATTTGTTCGAAACAGTCACCCACGGGTTGCCCGGATCGGCGATGCCCTCATGGGAAGGTATCTTGACGGAAGAGCAGAGACTTCAAGTTCTGTCGTTCGTCACGACCCAACTCGTGAAGGATCGGAAATTCACCGACAAACAATCTGAAACGCAGACGATTCTCCAACTCGCCGACCTCAAGCCGAAACCCCAGACTGAGGAAAGCAAGAAGCGGGGATCCGAGCTCATCGTCGAAAAGAAGTGCATTGAGTGTCATGGTATGGAGGGACGCGGTGATGGGAATGCGTTCAACCTCAAGGACGACTGGGGGTTTTCCATTCAACCGGCCGACTGGCACAAGTGCTGGAATTTCCGCGGCAGCCGGCAGGATCCCTATAATGTTCGTAACATTTTCCGGACCTTCTCAACCGGGGTGAACGGCACTCCGATGCCGTCGTTCGCGGACAGCACCTCGGTGGACGAGCGCTGGGACATCGCCAACTTCGTGAACTCTCTTTGCGAGCGCGATACTGAGGGCAATCCCCTCCCGATCGATCCGTTGACGGACAAGCCGAAGATCAACTTCGTCGTGCCCTCCAACCCGGTCGAAGGCGAGATTCCGGCCGACATGGAGAACGAGAACTGGCAGAAGGCTCCGAAGCGTTATGTGGCGATGGGCGGTCAAATCACCCACAAGCCCAGGAACTTCGTGAATCGTATCGACGATATCTGGGTGCGGTCCTTGTACAACGACAAGCACGTCGTGTACTTGGTCGAATGGGATGACCGGACCAAGAGCGTGGCGGAGGGCAAGTTGCCTTGGGCTCCCACTCAGGTCAACGTCGATGTGAAGGAGCAGGATCCGAAGACCGGCGAGGAAGGTTCGATCGCCGCGAATCAGAACAAGTACACCGTCTACAATGACGCGATTGCGATCGAAACGCCGGTGAAGTGGAAAGAGCTGCCCGCTCCGATCAAGCCGCGGTATCTGTTCGGCACCAACGATCAGTTCCCGGTCGACATCGTGAAGTGGGAAGCCGATGGTTCCATCCGCGCGTTCAAGGGGACGGGATGGGACAAGGATTTCGAGGAACGCGATTCCTACGAGGAGAACCTGAAGGTCCTGAAGAGCGAGTGGAAGAACGGCCGCTGGTACGTCATGATTCAACGGCCGCTGGGGAACAAGAAGGACCAGGACTACGATGAAGATACCTTCTTCGAGGTCGGCCAATATATCCCCACCGTCTTCTTCGCTTGGGACGGACATAACGGCGATGCAGGCCGCAAGATGGCCGTCTCGGCCTTCTATTACACGTTCCTGAATCCGCCGATCCCGCGGGAAACCTACATCTATCCGGTGGTCATTGCCTTCGGCATCGTGCTACTGGAAGGGTGGGTTCTCACCCGCCGCGCGAACAAGAAGAAGGGAAAGACCCTCTAAGGTTCGGCTGAGCCAACTACTGGCCTCAACAGGGAGGGGGTGGGGAAACCCACCCCCTCTTTGTTTTTCATGCACAAGTTGGGAGCGTGAGCGAGATGGCAACCGGGAAGCTGACCGATGTGACCGGCGTGTTACTCGCCGGTGGGAAGAGCACACGCATGGGTGAGGACAAGCGATTTCTTCAGGTTGGGGAGCAAACGCTCTTTCACCGCAGCCTGGCAGTCCTCCGTTCGGTCTTTGAACAGGTTCTCGTCGTGATCGCGCAGGACAGTCCGCCTCTGGATGAGGGTGTCCCGGTTCTTCGAGACTTGGTGCCAGATTGCGGAAGCCTTGGCGGGCTCTATACAGGCCTTAAGCAGGCCACGACGTCGTGTTCGTTTGTTGTCGCCTGTGACATGCCGTTTCTCGATCCAGCCGCCGTTCGTTCCTTCGTCGAGTCGAAAGGTGATGCGGACGTGATGATGGCGAAACTCGACCAGGGACTCCAGCCGATGCATGCGGTCTACAGCAAGCGCTGTATTCCCGCGATTGAAGCGATGATCCAGAAGCGCGATTTGAAGATTCAGCGTTTGGCGGACGAACCGACGTTGCGCGTCCATCTGGTGCCCGCCGCCGATCTTCGTAACATCGATCCGGAAGGCCGTTCCTTTCTCAACGTGAACACGCCGGCCGATCTTCGCGCAGCCAGAGCGCTGCTCTCAAAGCAGAAGGATCGTCCCTCGTCGTGAATGTCATGGCGCGCACGATCATCACTCTGCATCCGGGAGCGTTGGGAGACGTGCTCCTGGCAGTTCCGGCCTTGCGTCGGTTGCGTGCACGATACCCTGGCCATCGATTGGTGCTGGTGGCGGGCTCGGAAGTGGCGAACCTGTTGGCTCTCGCTGGTCTCGTCGATGAGTGGGCGTCATGGCAGGATGGCGCTGTTGCTCAGTTCTTCTCTGGACCCGGCCCATTATCCGCCCGCTGGGAGAGGTGGCTGAGCACTTGCGATTACGCTGTTGCGTGGCTGCATGATCATGATGGAACTGTGTCGTCTCGCTTGCAGTCATGTGGTGCGCAACAGGCGGTTGTGCAATCGCCGTTCTCCAAAAGGCTCACACGAGCCCATCAAGCGGATCGTTTTCTGGAAATCATCGGCGAGCCTCCCGACGATAGAGGCGAATACAGACTGGCGATAGACAGTGGTTTATTCTCACGGCCGGCTCGTGAATATCTCGGTCAAGTGAATGTTCCTTGTACAGAGCCGTTTGCGCTGGTTCATCCTGGCAGCGGCAGCCCGACGAAGTGTGCCGAGCCACAGGTCCTTGCTCCATTGTGGAAGGTGCTCGCAGAGGCTGAGGTTCAGCCATGGATCCTTGAGGGTCCTGCAGACAGGGCGCAGGTAGGCCGACTGTGTGCACTGCTGCCGAATGAGCCGGCAGTGTTACGGGGGATTGATGTTGCCACGCTGGCCGGACTGATCGCACAGGCAGCCCTCTTTATTGGCCAGGACTCAGGTCCGACTCATCTTGCCGGCCTGATGGGGACTCCAACCGTCGCATTGTTCGGCCCAACCGATGCTAACCGGTGGAGCCCTCGAGGGAGATCGGTCAAGGTCCTCACTGGCGGGCCATCCTTCGTATTTCATGAGAAAGAAGTTGTTTCAGCCTGCCTGTCTGCCCTGCAAATGGTGTCCATTCGATAGAGAGTTTCCTCCAGGTAACGCCTTGTTCCTACTAGGCCCATATGCTAGAGTGACGAGTTAATTTTCCTTGCAATGATGAGGACTTAGGAGCAATTCGTGTCTCAAGGCGTTGTGCAAGACATGGTCACCACCGCTCTGTTGGACGCCCTCAATGGGGCCAAGCAAAAAGGTCAATTAAAGACGGAGGCATGGCCCACGCTGAGTCTGGACGCGCCGAAGCGGCCTGAGTGGGGCGACTTAGCCTCCACGGTGGCCATGTCCCTTGCCTCGTCGGAACAGCGGGCGCCTCACGACATCGCGCAGATCATCGTCGACAACTTGCCGCAACGGGATCAACTGTTCGAGCGAGTCGAAATCGTGCGGCCTGGTTTTCTCAACCTGACGGTGAAGCCGGCGCTCTGGCAGGAAGTGCTTCGAGAAATCGAGACCCAGGGCAGCCGGTACGGACGCACGAACGTCGGCCAAGGCCGACGTATCCTTGTGGAATATGTCAGCGCCAACCCGACTGGTCCGTTGCATGTCGGTCATGGGCGCGGAGCTGCGGTCGGGCAAGCGGTCGCGAGTCTGCTAGACGCCGTCGGCTATGACGTCGTCAGCGAATACTACATCAACGATGCCGGTCGGCAGATGAAGCTGCTTGGAGCGTCGGTCTTCGCCCGCTACCAAGAGCGAACCGGTCGCGCCACAACATTTCCAGAGGACGGATACCATGGAGCGTACATCTCCGAGGTCGCCGAGCGGATCAGGCCGCAGTTGGCGGCGCTGGAGGGGCAGGCCGATCACCTCGTCGAAGAGCGGTGCCGGGTATTGGCCTACGCGGAATTGCTGGCCCTCATCAAAGAAGATCTCCAGTCCTTCGGCATCCAGTTTCAATCCTGGTTCAGCGAAGCGTCGCTGCTCGAATCGAAATCCGTGGAGCGGGTGCTGGATGAGCTGAAATCCCGTGGATTGCTGTTCGAACAAGAAGGAGCCTGGTGGTTCCGTTCCTCCGCGTTCGGCGACGAAAAAGACCGCGTCGTCAAGAAGCAGGACGGCGAATATACCTACCTGGCATCGGATATCGCCTATCACCGCGACAAATTGCAGCGGGGGTACGACGTCCTGATCGATGTCTGGGGCGCGGATCACCACGGATACATTCCACGGATGCAAGCGGTCATGCAGGCCTACGGGAGTCCCAAAGAACGGCTGCAGGTGGTGCTCATTCAGCTGGTGAAACTGCTGCGCGGCGGCGAGGAAGTGAAGATGTCCAAGCGGACCGGGGATTTCATCACGATGCGGGAAGTCATCGATGAAGTCGGCGCCGACGCCGCCAAGTTCTATTTCCTCATGCGCGATTCCAAGACGCACTTGGAGTTCGACCTGGAACTGGCCAAACAGCGTTCCGCCGACAATCCCGTCTACTACGTGCAGTACGCCCATGCCAGGATGTCGAGTCTCTGGCGTGTCGCGGTCTCTCGCGGCATCGCCTGTCCGCTGCCGAGTCAGGCAGACTTGTCCGTCTTGACCGACCCGGATGAACTGGGATTGATCAGGAAATTATCCGCCTATCCGTCGGTGCTCCAAGCCAGCGCCTTGGCCTACGAGCCGCATCGCGTCACCAACTATCTGCAGCAATTGGCGGGCCTGCTGCACAGTTTCTATAACAAACATCGCATTTTGCCTCCGGCGGCGGACACAGAGGTGTTCGAACGGGTCATCCCCGGTATCGCCGTAGACGAGGGAGCCAAGCGGGAGTCGCTGGGTTCTGAACGAACGGCCGCGCGACTGGCGCTGATGCGTGGGGTGCAACAGGTCGTGAAGAACGGATTGACGGTGTTGGGCATGTCGGCGCCCGATCAGATGTAACGACTCGAGAAGTGGCACGCGTGGACTTCAATCTTGCAACGGTAGATCGGCAGACTGGCGCAAGGCTCGGCACCTTGAGCACGCCCCATGGCATGATCGAGACTCCGGCCTTTATGCCGGTCGGTACGTTGGGGCCTGTGAAAGGCATCGAACCTCCGGAACTGGAGCAGTTGGGCTTCCGTCTGATGCTCAACAACGCCTATCACCTGTATTTGCGGCCTGGGCACAAAGTGGTGGCCGAACTGGGCGGGTTGCATCGATTCACCGGATGGTCGGGAGCCATCCTGACGGACAGCGGCGGCTTTCAGATATTCAGTCTCGCCAAGCTGTGCAAAGTGACGGACGACGGAGTGAGCTTCCAATCGCATATCGATGGGTCAACCCATTTCATCACACCGGAGACGGCAATTGAGATCGAGGAGGCGCTGGGCGCGGACATCATCATGGCCTTCGATCAATGCATGGCCCTCCCGGCCGACCGCGAAGCGCTCCAGGATGCCGTGAGGCGAACGACGCTTTGGGCGAAGCGGTGCCGTGACAGCCGTCGCCGCGCCGATCAGGCGCTCTTCGGCATCGTGCAGGGCGGACTGGATCCGGAACTGCGGAAGATCTCGGCGCGGGAATTGGTCGGACTGGATTGTGAAGGCTACGCCGTCGGCGGCCTCTCAGTCGGCGAAAGTAAAGCCGACATGTATCGCACGTTGGAGGGGACCGTACCGGAGTTGCCCGCTTCGAAGCCGCGCTATTTGATGGGGGTCGGTATGCCAGAGAACCTCCTGGAAGGTGTCGCGCGCGGCATCGACCTCTTCGATTGCGTGGTGCCGTCGCGCCATGGCCGAACGGGCTGGCTGTTTACGACCTTCGGACGGGTGCTGATCAAACAGGCGCGATACCTGCGCGACGAACAACCGATCGATTCCCAGTGCGGCTGTCCGGTCTGCGCGCGTTATTCCAGAGCCTACCTGCATCATCTGTACAACGTGAAAGACATGCTGGCGTCCCGGCTGAACACGGTCCACAACCTCTGGTACTTTGCCGATTTCATGCGGCGCATGCGGGCCGCCATCGCCGGCGGCACGTTCCAGGAATTCAGGTCAGCGTTCTACCGTTCTCAGGGGCTTGAGGAACGGGAGATGGCAGAGGCGGCGGAGCGGGAGACCGGCGGAAGCCGGCGACATGCCGGCGACAACTGAGCGGCAAGAAAG
Source organism: uncultured Nitrospira sp. (assembly GCA_964590845.1). Taxonomy (GTDB): domain Bacteria; phylum Nitrospirota; class Nitrospiria; order Nitrospirales; family Nitrospiraceae; genus Nitrospira_C. The sequence continues at coordinate 15,401 of CAZPYP010000011.1, read as the reverse complement.
GGTTGCGTCATATGTTCATGGATTCGGTTGCGTGGGCTCAGGGGACGAACGGAGGTGGGTCGGGCACCGGGACGATTCTGTCGCTCGTGCCGTTTGTCCTGATCTTCGTGATTTTCTACTTCATGCTCATTCTGCCGCAGCAGAAGAAACAGAAGCAGCAGAAGGCGATGCTGGAGACGTTGAAGAAGGGTGATAAAGTGGTCACCTCGTCGGGCATTTGGGGAACGATCACGAATCTGGGCAAAGATACGGTGACGCTTCAAATTGCGGACAACGCAAAAATCAAAATGCAACGTGAGTACGTCGCCCGATTGCGCGGAGACGACGAAGAGAAGGACTCGTAGTCCGGAGAGGGTAGGGGGTTAGGCGCGATATGAAAAAAGTAGGCGGACGGTTGACGTTGTTGTTGCTGGTGATCTTGGTCTCGGCGGTGTGGTTCATTCCGTCGTATCAGCCCTTGTATCAGGCCTTGCCCGGATGGGTGAAAGCGGTCCTGCCGAACAAGGGGATCACGCTGGGATTGGACCTCCAGGGCGGGATTCACATGGTGATGGAAGTCGACGAGGATCGGGCGGTCGAGATCGCCGTCGAGCGGTCGGTCACCTCACTCCAGGACCTGCTGGTCGATAAGAAGCTCCCTGCAGAGTCCGTGAAACGCACGGGACCTGAGCAGATTACGATCCAGTTCCAGAATGCGGACCTGAAAGTCTCCATCCAGAAACTGATCGACGATTTTCCGACCTTCGTGGAGAAGGAAGGAGCCGGTTCCGCCAACTCCTTGGTGTGGGAGTTGCGCGAAGCGGAAGTGAAACGCATCAAGGACTCGGCGATCAACCAGGCGTTGGAGACTATCAGAAACCGGATCGACCAATTCGGTGTGGCGGAGCCGGTCGTCCAGCGGCAGGGATTGAAGCAGATCGTCGTCCAGCTGCCGGGTGTCAAGGAACCTAAGCGAGCCAAGGACTTGATCAAGGAAACGGCCCTGCTCGAATTCAAGATGCTCGACGAAGACAACCAGATGAAGCTGGAGCTGCCGGCGCGGGTGCCCAAGGAAAAGGAAGCGGACGTGCTGAAGCAAGCCGAAGGGAAACTACCCGAAGGCGATCAGATCCTGTTCGAACGGTCGATCGATAAGGATACCGGCCGGGAATATCGCATTCCCTTCCTGGTGAAGAAGCGGGTCATGTTGACGGGCGACGTGTTGAGCGATGCGCGGGTGGCGATCGGCCAGTTCAACGACCCCTATGTGTCGATCACGTTCGATGCAAAGGGCGGCAGGGAATTCGAGCGGATCACCGGGGATAACGTCAAGAAGCGGATGGCCGTCGTCCTGGACAACACGATCTATTCGGCCCCCGTCATCCAGGAACGGATCACCGGAGGCCGCGCCCAGATCACCGGCACGTTTTCCACCCAGGAAGCCAACGATTTGGCGATCGTGCTGCGCGCCGGCGCCCTTCCTGCCCCGCTGAAGATCATTCAGGACCTCACGGTCGGCCCCTCGCTGGGACAAGACTCGATCGAAAAGGGCGTCCGAGCCACGTTGATCGCGGGCGCCATGGTCGTGGCCTTCATGATCGTGTACTACCGTCTGTCCGGGATGGTCGCCGACTTTGCGCTGGTGCTGAATTTGATCTGTTTGATGGGCGCGCTGTCGGCCTTGACCGCCACGCTCACGCTTCCGGGCATCGCCGGCATCGTGCTGACGATCGGCATGGGCGTCGATTCGAACGTGCTGATTTTCGAGCGCATCAGGGAAGAGTTGCGGGGCGGCAAGGCCGTGCGGATGGCGATCGACGCCGGCTACGACAAGGCGCTCTTGACGATCATCGACTCACACGTCACGACCCTGATCACCGGCGTCGCGTTGTTCCTCTTCGGCACCGGCCCGATCAAGGGATTCGCCGTGACGCTGTGTCTCGGCATCGCGATCAACTTGTTCACCGCCTTGGTCGGCACCAAGGTGATTTTCGACATCGTGAATCAACGGCAGAAAGTCGAACAGTTGAGTATTTGAAGAAGGTCAAGGTTCAGGCTGAGGTCGAGGTGAGTCCTTGCCCTCAACCTGAGCCTCAATCTGTTTCAGAAGGGGAGTAGTCATGTTAGAGATTCTGGGCAAGACGAACATCGATTTCATGGGCAAACGCCGGTACGCCTTCATCTTCTCGGGCATCATGGTATTGCTGGGCCTCGTCGCGTTGATCCAAATCGGCAGGGGGGCGGCGAATCTCGGCATCGACTTCGCCGGCGGGACGGCGGTGCAGTTGAAGTTCGATCAAGCGCTCAAGATCGACGATGCCAGGAAGGCATTGGAGCGCAATGGTTTGGGCGATGCGGAACTGCAGGAATTCGGGCAGGACAACAAGCTGCTCATCCGGGTCAAGGCCTCGACGACCATCGAAGAAAAGGTGGCCGACAAGGTCGTCGACATCTTCAAGAAGGAATTTCCCGACAACCGGTTTCTCGTCGATTCGAGCACGGAGATCGGTCCCACGATCGGGAAAAAACTGCAGGAAGACGCGATGATCGCGATCATCGTGTCGTTCGCCGGCATCATTTTGTATATCGCGGCGCGGTTTGAGTTCCGGTTCGGCATCGCGGCGGCGTTGGCCACGTTTCACGACGTCTTGGCCGTGCTCGGCGCGTTTTACGTGTTCGACAAGGAAATCACCTTGCTGGTGGTAACGGCATTGCTGACACTGGCCGGCTATTCGCTGACCGACACCGTCGTGGTGTTCGACCGCATTCGGGAAAACCTCCGTATGCGCCGGCGGGATACCGAAGACGTGATCATCAACAACGCCATCAACCAGGTGCTGAGCCGCACCATCGTCACCAGTTTGACCGTCGTGCTGGTGCTGATTCCTCTGACGCTGGCCGGCGGCGAAGTCCTGCACGACTTTTCGCTGGCGCTGCTGTGGGGCGTCATCTTCGGCACCTACTCGTCGGTATTCGTGGCGAGTCCCTTGCTGCTGTTGTGGCCGGGTACGCCCGGCCGCCTGCTCAAGCGGACCTGAAGACGGAACGGCCCGGTGTGGCCGGAGCGGACTCATTGGGCCGTCCTGTAGGCTGACATGTCCATGCCATTCTGGAGTCGGTCTCACAGCCTCCAGCGAAAGATCATCACGGCCATCGTGATGGTCGGCCTGCTTCCGCTCACCCTCCTGCTCGGTTTGAGCTACTTCGAAGAGCGCCGCGCGCTGCGGGAAACGACGGGCACCAACTTCAAAGAGGTGGCCGTCGAGGCTGCGCGCCGGATCGAAATGCACGTCACGCGCGGGATGAACGAGGCCCAGCAGCTGGCCACCACGCCGTTTCTGCGCACGGCGGTGTCGGAGGCCAACCGCACCTACGAGGGCAAAGATCCCAAGAGCATCCAGGAGGCCATCAAGGATTGGCAGCAACGGTGGAAGCAGCGGGATAAACGCAGCGAGTTTCCGCTGTTCATCAACCGCATCGTCACCAACTACCTGATCCGCTGGCACGACATCAGGAAGTCGGACTACGTGGGCATCCTGGTCACCGATGTCCAGGGCGCGCTGGTCGTCAGCTCCATCCCCCAGGTCGAGTACTTCTACGGAAAAACCGCTTGGTGGCAGGCGGTGGTCAAAGGGGGCAGCCCCCAGCCTTATGTGAGTGAAATCGCGTTCGATCCCGCCTTCGGCACGCATGTCGTCGTCGTGGCGGCGCCGATCATGGACGACCAGCAGCGCGACGTGATCGGCGCCGTCACCATCTTGCTTCGTCGGGACACCTTGTTTCATTCGATCGCCGAGGTATCCATCGGCACCACCGGCCACGCGATGCTCTTCAGCTCGGACGGCATCCCACTGATCTGTCCGATCCTCGCTCCCGAAGAACATACGCTCACGCCGGAATTGATCCGGATGTTGGGAGCCACGAAGTCCGGCTGGGCAGTGACCTCCGACGATTCGCACGGGAGCAAGAATGCCCTGATCGGATTCGCGCCGGTGCGGTTCAGCGAGCGGCTGGCCCAAGGCAGCATCGGCGGCAAGCAGTGGATCACGATGGTCCGACAGGACCCGAAAGAGACCTTCGCCCCCCTGGCCGAACTCGTTGCGAAGGTGTTGCTCTACGGATTAGCCGTGCTGGCGGTGTTATGGGGCACCGGCATTCTTGTGGCCCGGCGGATCGCACGACCCATCCAACTGTTGCACGACGGCGTCCAGGAGATCGGCAGCGGGCGCCTGGATCAGCGCTTGGAGCTCAAGACCGGCGATGAAATCGAGGGTTTGGCCCAGGCCTTCAACCAGATGGCGGCCAATCTCCAGCGCTCGTTCGGGCAGATCGAACAACGGATGGTCGAAGTCCGTCGCCTTGAAGAAAAGTACCGCGACTTGATCGAGCATAGCCCGGAGATGATCTATCAGATGGATCGAACCGGCCGATTCGTCCACGTCAACAAGACGGGATTGGATAAGCTGGGCTACCAGCTGGACGACATGTTGACGATGAAGTTGTGGGAACTCGTGCCGAAGGGCCGGGAAACCGAGGTGCTGCATTACCTCGAGCGGTTGGTCTCGCAGGGGCAAAGTTCCATGGAAACGGTGCTAGTGGCCAAAGACGGCCGTCCGATCGACGTGGAGATTCACGCCACGGCGTTGTTCGACCAGGAACGCGGCGGACTCGTGCATTCGCGGGCGTTCGTCCGCGATGTGACCGAGCGCCATCGCCTGGAGCAGGAACTCCAGCACTACACGTCCGGTCTGGAGCAGGCGGTGTCGGAGCGGACCCAGCAGTTGGTCGCGTCGCAGGCGCGCTACAAGGCGCTCTTCGACCTCGTCGCCGACTCGGTGTTCATGGTGAACGCCGGCGGCACCATCGTGGCGGTCAACAAACGAGAGGAACAAGCGCTGGGGTATGCCGAAGCGATGGTCGTCGGCCGGAGTGTGCTCGATGTGGTGCCGACGGAGTTTCACCAGCGGCTGCAGGGCTGGCTGACCGACATCGGCACGGGCCAGCGGCAGGTCCCCACGCAGGAGATCACCGTCTACAACGCGGCCGGCATCGATACCCCGGTGGAAATGGACCTGATCCGCGTCGGCGGCGCCGATCAGCTCCTCGTGATGGTCCAGGTGCGCGACATCACCGATCGAAAGAAACTGGAGCGGCAGCTGCAGTCCTACCGTGAGGAACTGGAAACCAAGGTGCGGGAGCGGACCAGAGAAATCGAGGAAACCAAGCAGTATCTGGAGAACTTGCTCGAAAACGCCAACGACGTCATCTATACGCTCGATACGGACCAGCGGTTCACCTACGTGAACAGTAAGGTGAACGTTTGGGGGTACCGGAAAGACGATCTACTCGGCCGGCCCTATCTCTCCCTGCTTTCGCGTCGCCATCGAGGCAGGCGGCTCAAGAATACTTTGGATATCGGGGCCAAACAGGTTTACGAGGTCGAAGTCCTTACCAGGATGGGGGAGACCAGGACCGTGATGGTCAGCGTCTCTCCATTGCACGGGGTGGAGGGGGAGATCCTGGGCGTGCTGGGCATCGCGCGCGACATGACCGATACCAAAAAGCTGGAGCAGCAGATCCGCAACTCCGAGAAGTTGGCGTCGGTCGGGAAACTCGCCGCCGGCGTCGCGCACGAGATCAACAATCCGCTGGGCGGAATTCTGAACTGCCTGTACAACCTCCGGAAGGGCGCCTTGTCTCCGGCCCGTCAGGAGGAGTATTGGGCCTCGATGGAAGACGGTGTCCGGCGTGTGCAGAAGATCGTCCGGCAACTGTTGGACTTCTCGCAACAGCATGAACCGGAATTCAGCCCGACGGACATTAATCAGGTGGTGGATCGGGTGTTGGTGCTCACCAACCATCTCTTCGCGCCGAATCGCATCAAGCTGGAAACGATATTGGGCCACACATTGCCGAGTCTGATGGTGGACCGGCACATGATCGAACAGGTCATGATGAACCTGATTCTGAACGCGGTCCAAGCGATGAAGGACGGCGGGACCCTGACGATCCGAACCGCCGTCATCGAAGGCATCTGCCGTGTGGAGGTCAGGGATACGGGCTCCGGGATTCCCCCCGCCGTCCTGCC
>CAZPYP010000011.1:0-9234 GCA_964590845.1 uncultured Nitrospira sp. | reverse complement strand
GCCTTGGAGGCCGTCGGCTACGACGTCCAGGCGGCGGCGTCCGGCACCGAAGGGATCGAGGCCCTCAAAGTGAGGGCGTTCGATCTGGTCATTACCGACCTGCGGCTCCCCGGGGCGGACGGATTGACCGTCCTCAAGGCCACCAAAGAGAAGTCGCCGCAGACCGAGGTCGTGGTGATCACGGCCCATGGGTCGGTCGAGACCGCCGTGGGCGCCATGAAGCTGGGGGCCTTCGACTACATTACCAAGCCCTTCCAGATGGATGAACTGCTGCTGATCGTGGAGCGGGTCGGTCGCGTCGTCGCTTTGCGTCGGGAGAATCAGGATCTCAAGGAGACGCTGGAGGACAAATTCTGCTTCAACGGTATCTTGGGGTCCAACAGCCAGATGCGGGCGGTGCTGGAAAAGATCAAGACCGTCGCTGCCACCGATTCGACGATCCTCATCTTGGGGGAAAGCGGAACGGGCAAGGAACTGGTTGCGAACGCCCTTCATCAGAACAGCCTCCGCAGCCACTATCCGTTGATCAAAGTCAGTTGCGCGGCTTTGCCGGAGACGCTCTTGGAGGCTGAATTGTTCGGCCATGAAAAAGGAGCGTTCACCGGAGCGATTCGCCAGCGCCGAGGACGGTTTGAGTTGGCCCATCGCGGGACGTTGTTCTTGGATGAAATCGGAGAAATTTCACCGGTCGTGCAGGTCAAGTTGTTGCGGGTTCTGCAAGAACGGAAATTCGAACGGGTGGGAGGCAACGACACGATCGATGCCGATGTCCGACTCGTCTGCGCAACGCAAAAAGATCTGCGGAAGGAAGTGGCGCAGGGCCGATTCCGAGAAGACTTGTACTATCGGCTCAATGTCGTTCAGGTCGTCATTCCCCCGTTACGCAAACGTCAGGAAGACATCATGGTGATCGCTGAACACGTCTTGAAGACGTGCTCTACCAAGATGAACAAGAAGCTCAAGGGATTTTCATCGGCCGCGCGCGAACTCCTGCTGCGGTATTCCTTCCCCGGCAATGTGCGTGAGCTCGAGAACATGGTCGAGCGGGGGGTGGCGTTGGGTCGGGATCGCGATGCCGTAATGCCGCCCGATCTGTGCGGGTTTCAGGCCTGCCCATTTTTGGGTGGAACGCCTCAGGAATCGTGCGGGTTTTGCAGTGAAGGATTGACTGGTCAGAAGCGACCCGAGCGCCAAATGACGTCGCTGGCGGCCGCGCGAGAAGAGTTCGAGAAAGAATATATTCTGTCGGTGCTGGAACGTGTCGATGGCAGCCGTACCACCGCTGCCAAGATCCTGGGCCTTTCCCGCAAAGCCGTCTGGGAAAAATGCAAACGCTACGGCATCCCGTCTGCGAAAGACGAAGCAGAGGAAGAGAGCGAGTAGTCAGATAAAAGACAAACTATGGATAACAGAAAACGGCGACAGACTTGGAAGCGGCCTGTCGCCTTTTCACTTCTCTTCTTCTCTTCTCTAGGTGAGGGTGTGGCGAAGGCGGGTGCCCTACCTGCGACTTGCGCGAAAGCGCGGGCACCACACTTGTTGGTCAGATGCGACCAGCCTTGGGCTGGCGATGCCGATGTCCGAAGCTCCATTCGTGCGAAGCAAGGGATGGAGCAAGTTTCGGCGTTGAGCAGATGAGCAACTTAGTGTGGTCGCGCCGAAGCGCTAGAGCAGAAGGGCACCGGCTTCGCTGCCGCTGCTACTCCGCCGGCTCCGTCCCGCCTTCCCACAGCTTCACCGTCCGGTCCCAGGAGGCGCTGGCCAGCCTGCGTCCGTCCGGCGACAGAGAAATACAGCGCACCCCGCCGCTGTGGCCCTTGATCGTGCGGAAGCAGCGGCCGTTGGAGAGGTCCCAGAAGCGGATCGTGTTGTCGTCGCTGGAGCTGATGAGTACCTTGCCGTCCGGCGTGACGACGAGGGAGCGGACCCAGCCGGCGTGGCCTTTGAGCGTGCGATGTTCGAGCGCCTGAGGCATGTCGAACATCTTGATGGTTTGGTCCCGGCTGCCGGTAATGAGATACTTCGCGTCCGGCGTGAAGGTCATCGCGCCGATCCAATAGTCCATGGGTTTTTGGAAGCCGCCGTCGTCCTCGACGAAAAATCCGCGCTGTTCCGTGCCGTCTTCTTCGTCCAGTTTCCAGTGCCCGTTGATGACGAGTTTCTCCTCGCCGCTCGGCAGCACTTCCCAAATCTTGATTTTGCCGATGTCGGCCCCGCTGGCCAGGTGAATCCCATCAGGTGAAAAGGCCACGCAGACTGACCATTGGTGGTCGTACTGGTCTTTCCCCAGGAGCGTCATCAGCTCCGTGCCGGTCGTGACTTCCCAGATCTTGATGTCCTTATTGTGGCTGCCGCGGGCCAGCATGAGGCCGTCCGGCGACATGGACAGGCTGCAGACGTTGTGATCGTAGCGGGTGAAGAGCAACTTCGTCGGCTCACCGGTCTTCGGGTTCCACAGGCGAATCGTACGGTCTTCGCTCCCGGTGGCCAACGTCTGTCCGTCCGGGGTGAACACGATCGCCCGAATGTCGTTGGTATGGCCGCGCATAGAGCGAAGCAAGCGTCCCGTTTCGATATCCCAAATACGGACCAGTCGATCGACGCCGGCGCTCGCGAGGGTTTGTCCGTCCGGTGCGAAGGCGACAGCCCAAACGCCGTGCGAATGTCCTCGGTAGGTGTTGATCTCCCTCGCTCCGGCCTTCCAGTATTCGAGATGGTCGGAGAGCGGTTCAGGCGCGGTCTGCGGCGAACCGGGGGCGGTGACGAGCGGTGCGGCGGTCCGGTCTGTCATGGGTGTTACCTTCGTGAGCTTCGGACGATTTCGCAGCCGGCCAGCGAAGGGCTTGATTGCAAATCGCTGTTTACGGCCAGTATAATTTCTGACGTTTCGGTGATCGTAAGAGAAGCTCAGCTGCCAAGTCAAGCCGCTTGGGGAGCCGGTTTCCACGGTTCGTCAACGGGTTGGCCGAACTCTTCAACGAGGAGCGTCAAGGATTTCCATGGAACTGCGTTTTCAACCTGCGTTGCTGCAAGAAGTCATCGACTCCTTTGTCGAGAAAACGGAACGGGAAGGGGATCCGACCTACTATAAGGAGTTCCACGAGTACGCCGACCCCATCTATGAGAAGTACACGCTCGATGATCGGGAGAGCGAGTTCAAGAAGCTCTATCAGTTCCTGTTCGGAACCTGGGGGTTTTCCGACATCATCCGTGACGCCTTCAACGAATATCCGGACCTGAAGGAACGGGTCGGCATCGTCCTGATCAAGGGCGTCTTGAAGGAGGATCAGGAAGGCGTCGACGTGTTGAGGAAGTGGGGGTCTGTCGAACACGATCTTGCCCGACAGTTCGAAGAGAAGGGGCTGAAGGGGGTGGGCATCAAGCTTATCCCGCGCCGATTTTACGATCCGGCCTTGACCCGCTACTGCCGCCACGAACTCATGCACATCTCCGACATGCTCGGCCCGCACTTCGGGTACGACCCCGATACAAAGGTCGGACAGAATCCCGGCGAAGAAACGCTCATCCTCCAACGCTACCGCATTCTCTGGAGTTTGAGTGTCGACAGCCGGTTGATGGCGCTGGGGAAGGAGCCGATGCTCCGGAAAGAAGACCGTTTCAAAGAATTCCGCTCGTGGTACCGGAAAATTCCGGCGCCTCAACTGAAATCGGTGTTCGAGGGGCTGTGGCAGACGGGATTCTTCACGCACTCCGAGTTGATCGAAATGGCGACGGATACGCTGCGTGTGATGGATCGCGCCGTCGACGTGGAGGGCGGCGAAGTTCCGGAAACCGAAAACAAGGTCATGCTGATGCCCGGGTTTCCCTGCCCCCTCTGCCGGTTCCCAACCTATTCATGGGTGGAAGAACTCGGCACCAAGATCGAACCCTACGTGCTGGACTTTATCCGCGAGAACCATCCGGGCTGGGACGTGGAGTTCGGCGCCTGCGACCGTTGCGTGGAAGTCTACAAGCTGCGTGCTGACGGCGTGATGTAGCGAAGGTTGAGGCTAGGGGCGAGACCAGAGACCATGGACAATTTGTTCTTCGCTCGGCCTTAACCTGAGCCTCAGCCTGCTTTTCAATGGCGACCGATCCCAAATACGGCCGGCGGGACTTCTTGAAGGATTCGGTTTTGTCCGTCGCCAAGGCGGCGCGGGAATTTTCCAAACACACCGATGCCGTGCCCGAGAAGCCGGCCCCGGCCATCCGAACGGATTGGTTGCGCCCGCCCGGCGCCGTCGAAGAGGCTCTGTTCCTCGAGCGATGCACGAAGTGTAGCGACTGCGCGAAGGCCTGCCCCCACGGTTCCATCGTGTTTCATCAGGTGAACGGTACGCCGGTGATTTTCCCCGATCAGGTTCCTTGCTATCTCTGTGACGATCTGCCCTGCATTGCCGCTTGCGCCACGGATGCCTTGCTTCCGGTCGACGATCGCACGGAGGTGCAGATGGGCGTCGCCGCCGTGAATCACCGTGTCTGCACGGCCGGGCAAGGGTGCCATGCCTGTGTGTCAAAATGTCCGACGGAGGCGCTGTCGATGGATTTCGGCGCCCAACGGTTGGATGTGGCGGAGGATCGATGTGTCGGCTGCGGGTTATGCGAATACGTGTGCCGATCGGTCAACGATCACATTGCCATCAAGGTGAAGGCAGCCCGCTTAAGCCCGCGTTGACAAAGGAGGTGGTGGTAATGAGCAAGTCGGCGGAGGGAATTCAAGTAAATTCGTGAGGTATAGAAATTGAAAAATACACCAGTAAAACTGCGGGTTATTCCCAGAAATCTTCTGTCCGAGATCATGCTTGACATCCCCTCGACCTTTACCTATCATACGCGGGCTTGTGCCACAGGTTTGGCTGCACAGACCGCAGAAATTGTTCGCGGAAGTAGCCTGAACCGAGGAGCTGATTCTCACTATGACGAGTAAACAGCCGGTACAAAATACGTCCGCCAGTGCCACCGCCGTCATTCCCACACCGACGGCGATCAAAGACTCCCCCGCAGTCGAACGTGCCCTCAATCGCAGCAAAATTTATTTGCTCGTCTCGTGGAGTCTGTTGTACCCCGAAGACGAGGAGTTTTTGGATTACGTCCAGTGCGGCGAATTCGTCGAAGACGGGCGTGCAGCTATCGATGGTTTGGAAAAAGCGCTGGACGGAATCGGTGGCGAACGGGGAAAGCAGAAGCTCGCTGCCATGAGGAAGCAACTCGATCAGATTGAAAAGCTGGTGGCGTCGGAATGCGTCAATTGGCAGCTCAATGATTTGCAGGCGGAGCACCGCCGCGTATTCAGCAATGTGATCACGCTCGATTGCCCGCCGTATGAAACGCTCTTCGGAAATGACCACGTCTTCGCGCAATCCCACGTGATGGGCGACATCGCCGGTTTCTACAAGGCCTTCGGGGTCGAGTTATCCAAAGACATTCACGAACGGCTGGACCACCTCAGCGTCGAATTTGAGTTCATGCATTTCCTGGCCTACAAAGAATCCTACTCGCGCTGCCACGACGGGGCGGACAAGACGCAGATCGTCGTTGATGCCCAAAAGAAGTTCGTCAAGAATCACGTCGGACGATGGGTGCCGCTGTTCTGCCGGATGCTGATCAAGAAGGCGGACACGGGCCTGTTCAAGATGGTCGCGGACATGACGGCGGACTGGATGGATTTTGAGTCGGCATTTTTGGGCGTCACACCGCAGCCGTATTCCGAAGCCGACTACCGGCCAGCGACGTTCAACTCGCCGGAAGGCCAGACCTACGAATGCGGCGCGCAGGACCAGGGCAACGAACTCAGCCTGTTGCTCAACGAAACCGGTGCGCAGAACTTCATGGAACAGAAGGACAAGGAGAAAGACAAGGAGGACGGGGGGCCGGTCGGGACCGCCTAGGGAATCCAAGTTCTCGCGAGCGTGTCATTTTATTGTTTTCAGCAGTCATCTTGGGTCACAGTTCTTAATCACTTAATCGAGAGGAGGGCATAGTCCATGAGAGTAGTGCAGACACACAATAAGTCTGTGGTGTTTGGCATTCTTCTCTCTGCCCTGATCGTTGGCGTCATGCTCACGATTGGGCAGGTACCTTTGGCCGTCAGCCAGCCGGTCACCATCCCGGCGAAGGCGATCAAGGGCTCCATCCCTATGGATGGTGCAAATCCGATCTGGGAGAGCGTGCCTGGTGTGATCGTTCCGTTGAGTGGTCAGCTGATCACCACCCCGATGCACCCGAACATCTCCGTCAAGTCGGTCTTCGTGAAGGCCATGACCAACGGCAAGGAGCTCGGGCTCCGGGTCGAGTGGAATGACCAGACCAAGAACGACACGACGATCGGTCCGCAGGACTTCCGTGATCAGGCTGCGATCATGTTCCCGGTCAACACGTCGGGCGCGCCGCCGTTCCAGTGCATGGGGCAGTCCGGTGGAACGACCAACATCTGGCGTTGGAACGCGGAGTGGCAGAAAGACCTCGGCAAGGACAGCGCCGGGATCTGGGACGTGGACGATCAATACCCAGGCATCTTCTGGGACTACTACTTCGAAGAGCCCGCGGGCGGGGTGACCTATCCGGACCGGATCGGCCGCAGCCTCGGACCCTTCAACCCCGGCATTTGGTCCGGGAACATCATGTCTGACCCGACCCTCCGGGTGAGCTCGGTCGAGGATCTGAACGCCAACGGCTTCAGCACCCTCACCACGCAGGCGCACCAGGACGTGATCGGCAATGGCGTGTGGGAGCCGTCCGGCTCCGTCAAGGGCGGCGGGTACAGCGGTCCGACCTGGCGCGTGGTTGTGAAGCGCGCGCTGGAGACGGGCGATGCGAACGACACCCAATTCAAGTCCGGAATGTCCGTGCCGATCGCGTTCGCGGTGTGGGACGGCAACAACATCGAGCGTAACGGCATGAAGGCGCTCTCCACCTGGTTCACGCTCAAGCTTCCGTGAGCTGACCGGTCGAGATGACTTCAGTCCGCCGATTCTGGCGGGCCGTGAATGAGAGAAGAGGAAGGCCCCAGTTCTTGTAACTGGGGCCTTCTGTTTTTACAGCCGGGGCGGCTGAGCCAGAGCACGTTCCCCGCATCCGCTGGGTCCTCCTCAAGGGTTGCTTTTGGGCTGAGGCGGAGTGTATAAAACTAGTTCGGCAGCGGGCGAGATTTTATCTTATTTTTCAATTTGGTCGATTGAAAATGGCCATGAAAGTCTCGCTTCTTTTTCCCCCGACCTGGCATCCGTCGCAGCCGTATCTCAGCCTGCCCTCTTTAACCGGTTTTCTCGCCCAAGCCGGCATCACGAACGTTTCTCAACGGGACCTCGGGATTGAGCTGCTCGACGACTTACTGACCTATACGTATGGGACCGGTCTCTGGCAGGAGTTGACCGACAAACGGCAGGCTCTTGAACGTGAGCGTACCGGTGAAACAGGACCGGGTAGTGCCGAACACTTGGCCCGCATTGTGGAGTCGCTCGACCGGTTCCCCTATCTCATCGACCGCATCGAGCCGGCCAAACAGACCCTTCGCAGCGAAGGCTTCTACGACATGGAGGCCTACCGGGAGAGCCTGTTTCTGATCGACAAGTGGCTGGAGCTCATCTCCACCATCTACTTCCCGACCAGGCTCACGGTCGTCGATAACCAATTCAGCACTTATTCGATTTATTCGTCAAAGGACCTGATGAAGGTCATCCGCGACGAGCAGCAGAATCCCTACATCAAGCTGTTCCGCGAGCGGTTTCTCCCGTCGATCGTCAACGACCATCCCGAATTGATCGGCGTCTCGATCACGGCCACTTCGCAGATCATTCCGGGGCTCACGCTCTGTCGCTTGATCAAAGAGGCCGCGCCGGACATCCATCTGACGGTCGGGGGCAGCATTTTCACTCGGTTGGTGGATAACCTTCGCCGCTGCCCGAGTCTCTTCGACATCACCGACGACATCGTCGTGTTCGAAGGTGAAACGGCGTTGCTCGAACTCGTCAATCAGATGCAGGGCAAGAAGGATTTCAGCAAAGTCCCGAACTTGATCTACCGGAACAACGGCAAGATCACGGTGAATCAACCCTTCTACTCCGAGAACGTCAACCAGTTGCCGGCGCCCAACTATGACGGCTTTCCCCTCGGCAAGTATCTGTCGCCGGAGCCGGTGTTGCCGGTGCAATTTTCACGGGGCTGCTACTACAAGGATTGCGCATTTTGCGCGCTGACATTGGATCACCAAAACTTCCGTCAGAAAGAACCGGGCCGCACGATCGAAGAGCTCGAGTGGCTGAAGCAGCGCTACGGCGTACGCAACTTTTTCTTCACCGACGAATGTTTCGCCCTCTCGCCGACCAAGCGGCTGTGCCAGCAGATGGTCGAGCGCAGACTCGACGTCAAGTGGACCTGCGAAATGCGGTTCGAAAAGCACCTGACGAAAGAACTCCTGACCTCCATGCGCGACGCCGGATGCCTCAAGATCGTCTTCGGGTTGGAATCGTTCAATCAGCGCATCATGGACTTCATGAAGAAGGGCATCCAGCAAGAATGGGTGCGACGGATCACGAACGACTGCGTCGATTTGGGCATCGCCGTGCATTGCTACATCATAGTGGGGTTCCCGACGGAGAAGGAAGCAGAAGCCCTGGAGACGATGAACTTCATCGTCGAGAACAAGAAACTGCATGACTCGTATGGATTCTCTTGCCAGCCGTGCCTGTTCGATCTGGAAAAAGAAGCGCCGATCATGAGCGATCCAGGCGGCTACGGCATCCGACGCATCATGCGGCCCTCCGCCGAGGACCTGAGTCTGGGGTTCTTTTATGAGGTGCAGGACGGCATGACGCCCGATCAGGCAGAACGCCTCTATCAGCACGTGTATGAAAAAGTCAGCGAGGTCGTGTGCGAGTTGCCGTTCAATTATTCGATGGCGGACGGCTTGCTGTACATCGCCCGGGCGAAGGCGGAGCAGGCGCAGGATGCGCAGGTCGCGCGCTCGTAGTGAACCGGCGTTGACCGGATTGTTTCAGGATCGGTTTAATTTGCAGTTCTTTCGGAGCGAGGGCGTGTGCAGGTAAGCACTACCATCGAGCGTATGACCGGCAGGCTGAGCGACCAGCCGTTGCTGTTCCAATACACCGTCAAACTGGTCCTGCTCGTCTCGTTTCTGGAACTGATCCTGTATCGGCTCGTGTCCCGCCTGGGCATGCATTTGAGCAAGCTGGCGGCGGACCACCAGTGGATCATTCCCACGTTTACCGCGCTCAC
>CAZPYP010000010.1:31677-36928 GCA_964590845.1 uncultured Nitrospira sp. | reverse complement strand
TGCTGATGGCCCTCGAATTCGTTGGCCGCATACAAAAGGAACTTTCTGTCACCGGCAGCGCCCTCTATGAGTCGGTGATGGCGATTGCCGAACGAGTCAATCGCAAGGTCCATGTCTTGCGACTTCACGGCCAGTCCTCAAGCCTCTTGACCCAGATCGAGTCCACACATGGCACTCTTGGACGCAATCTGTCTTCCGTGCTCCATCACAAAGTCCTGGGAGGTCCATTCTCGAACATGTCGGTCCAGACTCTGGAATCGATGTTGACCCAAGCGACGGATAGAGTGCGTCGACTGAAACAAGATCTCCTCAATGTCGATGCCCGCATTCGCGAACTTAAGATGGAGACTGTTCACGAAGATCTCTTGGCTCTTCAGCGCGATCTCAGCCTCAGATCTGCTGGCATAGAACGATTCACGGTTCCGACAGGTGCTCCGGCGGTAGGCAAACGGATCGACGAGTTGGGCCTGCCTGCATCAGTTCGAGTCGTCTTGGTATTTCGCGGCCCTTTCCTGGTCCCTCCATCCAACGAACTTCAGTTCAGGCCTGACGACACGATCATCCTGATGGGCCTGCGGGCGGATCTCGAGCCGCTCAGTTCTTTCTTCATTCCGATCAGATCGAAGAAATCCGCCTGACAATCATCGTCGGGCGCGGTCCAGCCACCACCGCAACCCGGCGGGATTTTCCCGGTGACCTGGTGTACACTAGAACCATGATTCGCCGCCCACCAGTAATTCTCTTCGCGGCCCTTCTCCTCAGTCTCGTGTGTCATCCGGATTTTTCCGTCATCTCGCATGGAGCCGAGTTACGCCAGACCGGTCCTATCACCGGCCTTCAGATGCTCGAGGAGATTCAGACTGTCATCACAGAATTGGCCGAAACAGCGAAACCTTCGGTCGTCAATCTTTTTCCCATTGTCACGAGTGGCAAAGGACGTGAGTGGAGCCAAGAGCGGATCCCGAATTCCCCTGGATCCGGTTCCGGCGTCATTGTCGATCCGGAGGGACACATCCTCACCAACAACCATGTCATCGGAGATGCCGCTGAAATCGAGGTGCGCCTATCGGATAAGAGCAAGCTCATCGCCCAGGTCGTAGGGAAGGATCCGGATACCGATCTAGCGGTGCTCAAGGTAACCGCGGACCATCCCCTGCCCAGCGCGAAGTTCGGTGACTCCACGGGGGTGAAGGTCGGGCAATGGGTTCTGGCAGTAGGCAACCCCTTCGGGCTCGATCGAACGGTTACGCTCGGCGTGGTGAGCGGCATCGGGAGAGAGAACGTCAATCTATCCCGTTACGAAAACTTCATTCAGACGGATGCTTCGATCAATCCAGGGAATTCCGGTGGCCCATTGTTCAACCTCCGCGGAGAGGTGATCGGCATCAATACTGCGATCATCAACTTCGCCCAAGGGATCGGCTTCGCCATCCCATCAAACATGGCGAAGCAGGTTCTCCAGCAACTGATCGCGCAAGGCCGAGTGGTGCGCGGATGGTTAGGCGTCGGCATTCAGCCACTGACGCCGGAGCTCGCACGCAAATTCGGTGTCGGAGAAAGCGAGGGGGTGCTGGTCAACGAGGTTTTCGAAAAAGATCCCGCCGCTGCTGCCGGCATCAAAGCGGGTGACATCATCACACGGATCGAGGGGACGGTGGTCGATACTCCAAATCGCCTTTCTCGTGTCGTCGCCGGCCTGCCCCCCGGTGCGACGACCAAGGTCGAAATCGTCAGAAATCTTCAGCGAATGGTGTTGGACGTTGCGTTGAGTGAGCGGCGCGACCAAGCCGTTGTCACTTCGCTCCCGCAGTCCAAAACCGAGGTCAAGCTGGGATTGGACCTCCAAGATTTGACGGCTTCCTTGGCTGAGAAATTTAAACTTCGCGAAACCCGAGGCGTGCTCATTTCCAAAGTGGACCCAGGCAGCCTCGCCCAGTCCGAAGGGCTGCGCGAAGGCGACTTGATCAAAGAGGTCAATCGCGTCGACGTCAATTCCGTGGGAGAATTCACCGCCGCGACTTCGAAAGTGCGCCGCGGCGAAACGGTCCTGCTTCGGGTCGTCAGAGAAACCCGAGCCTTCTACGTGGTGCTGAAAGCTGGAGATCCCTGACCCGCATCTAGTGGGTCGGGACGGCTGCCTGGGCTGCACGTTGCTCGTTAAGGATACGTGGCACCATGTCTCGAGGCACTTCTTCGTATCCATTGAACTCCATCGTGTAACCGCCTCCCCCACCGGTTAAGGCGTTGAGCGTCGTCGTGTACGTCATCAATTCGGCCATCGGAACGATTGCCTTGATCAACTCGGTATGGCCGTCCGCCTCCACCTGAAGAATCCGCCCACGCCGACTGTTCAGATCGCCGATCACGGCGCCGACGTGTGCGGCCGGTGCATCGACTTCCACGGTCATCATCGGTTCTAGAAGAACCGGATGCGCCACTTCCAGTGCCTTCTTAAAGGCCATGGATCCGGCGATTTTGAACGACATCTCCGAGGAGTCGACCACGTGATAGGAGCCGTCATACACAGCGACCTGCACATCGACGACGGGAAAGCCTGCAAGACTTCCGTGATGCATCGCCTCGATTACCCCCTTTTCCACGGCGGGAATGAAGTTCCGAGGGATAACCCCGCCCACGACTCGACTCTCGAACACGAATCCACCTCCGCGTGACCGCGGCGCGATCTCCAACCAGCAATCCCCGTATTGCCCATGCCCCCCGGTCTGTTTTTTGTATTTACCTTGCGCCAGTGCGGAGGTCTTGATCGTTTCCCGATAGGGAATCTTTGGGGTATGAATGGCAACGTCGGCGCCATATTTCCGATGGAGTTTTTCGAGAGCGAGATCCAGATGTAGTTGCCCCACCCCGCTGAGCACCATTTCATTCGTTTCTGCGTGACGGGAAAACTCGAGTGTCGGGTCCTCCTCGATGAGCTTGTGAAGGCCTAGACTGACTTTGTCGATCTCGGCGCTCGTTTTTGGTTCGACCGCGAAGGAAAACACCGGCCGAGGCAACACCGGCCAGGGATAGCAGCGCGCTTCTCGTTCGTCACACAACGTATCGCCGGTCTGGGAGTCCTTCAACTTCCCGATGGCGACGATATCTCCCGCGGAGGCGAACTCCGTTGGCGTATGCCGCTTGCCTAACAACCGATATAGATGCCCGCTCCTCTCTTTGATTTTTCTCGACGCATTGTAGACGGCGGCGTCACCCTGGAGCGTGCCCGTGAAAATTCGAATGTAGGATAGCCGACCGACAAACGGGTCAATAATCGTCTTGAAAATCACGCCCGCAAACGGTCCTTCCGGTTTCGACTCCCATCCATGCGTCACTTCATGACCGACGCCGTCTTCGATTGCGACCGCTCTGGCCCGCTCCTCGGGCGATGGCAAAAGCGAGGTGATGGCATTGAGCACTGGCACCATGCCGATGTTCTTGAGGGCGTCACCAACCAACAAGGGCACAATGGCCCCCTCCACCACCCCTCGCCGAAGGCCAGCCAACAGGTCCTGCGATTCCAATCGACCCTCAGAGAGATAGCGCTCCAGCAGGCCGTCATCCATTTCCGCCGCCGCTTCCTCGATTCGCTTGCCGGCTTCCGCGACCGCCGACACATATGAGTCGGGAATCGAATCGGCCTGCCATTTATGGGTGTCGCGGCCTGACCGGATCATCACCCGATGCAACACGTCGATCGTTCCCTGCAGCGCATTCCCTGACCCTACCGACATGGACAATGGAATCGGGGTCACAGCCAGTTGCTCGCGGCAAGCGGCTACGATGTCATCCGGTGCCGTCACATCCTTGTCCGATGTGTTGACGAAAATGAGTGCGGGCAGGCGCAGTGCCCTAACCCGAGTCCATAACTTCTTGAATTCCGTCCGTATGCCGTTCGATGGCGAAAGCACGAGAATCACCGCATCCACCGCTTGCAACGCAGTCAATGACTCTCCCAACAAGCTCAGTGATCCGGGGGTATCGAGGAATGTAATGGCGTGATGATCCCAGGAAAAACTCAATACACTGGTGCTGACCGACATGCGCCGGTGAATTTCTTCCGGTTCGAAATCCGATATGGAGGTCCCACTGTTCGTCGAGCCCAGAGTAGGAATCGCCCCTGCGGTAAACAGAATGGCTTCCGCGAAAGAGGTCTTCCCCGCCCCACGGGTTCCGACGATGGCCACGTTTCTGAGCGACTCCACGCGTGTCTTATTCATGGGCCCCTCCTTACCTCCGGCCGGACGCATCGAAACGACCGGTCGGATTCGAACCAGTTAACTCACAGGTGACTCCTTCCGTCTACGACGTCGTTGATGAAACTTCCGCAAGCCAGCCCTGATCGGCAAAACTGACGTATCGCCCGTCCCCGATTATCAGGTGGTCAAGCACGCGGATGCCCAAGACCTCGCCTGCCGACACCAAGCGAGTCGTGAGAATCCTGTCCTCGCGACTCGGAGTGGGATCGCCGCTTGGATGGTTATGAAGAAAGATGACAGCGGCGGCGGACTCTTTGACCGCCAACGTAAACACTTCGCGCGGGTGAACGATGCTGAGGGTCAAACTCCCTTCCGACACGGTCGACTCACGGAGAATCGCGTGCTTGGCGTCCAAAAGGACCACCTTGAAGACCTCCCGTCTGAGATCGCGAAGTGTGGGATAAAAGTGATCGAAGAGATCCCGGCTCGAGGTGATCTTCGTGCCTTTGGTCAACGGGGATGCGATCACGCGCTTTCCCAATTCGATGGCGGCCTTAAGCTGAGCGGCCTTTGCCACACCGACTCCGGGAATTCCGCGGAGTTCTTCAATGCCGCACTGAGTCAAACCGCCCAGCCCACCGAGCCGATGGAGAATTTCCATTCCGACTTGAACCGCCGAGGAATGCTGCCGGCCGACTCGCAGCAAAATGGCGAGCAACTGGGCATCGGAGAGTGAGGATGCTCCTAGCGCCAAGAGTCGCTCACGGGGTCTTTCAGCCTCTGGCCACTGGCTAATGCCCTTCCCAAAAGCTTCCACACCCATCGATGAACCCCGCGAACAAAAATCCGACAAGATGAACGTTTTTGTACTAGCTACATGGCCCTGGAGTGCTCCTTGGTGGCAAATACGTACCGTCTAAGATGTTGAAATTACGTATCGACAAAATTTGGTTCAGCTCTTGCTTTGAGCTTCCGGCAGCTGTGCACGTCGCCACCAGGGAGGAATCGATGGAATGTCCCAAGTGCAAAGGCCTCATGATGCTGGAACGATTCTC
>CAZPYP010000010.1:3191-31577 GCA_964590845.1 uncultured Nitrospira sp. | reverse complement strand
TCACGTCAAAATAACACCAATAGTAACGATCACACCTGGAACGGCCCACACACAACATCGCCGACCGGTTGTGAGCCATCGCGGGACTATCTGCTTACCTTGACCCCTTCAAAAACGCTATGTTAGAGTCAGTCGCTCCATATTCTCCTCTCGTCTGACTACCTATGCGTGTCATTGCAGGTTCCCACCGGGGCCGACGCCTCAGTGGACCACAAGGGACAGCGGTCCGTCCCACGTCAGATAAGGTACGAGGGGCATTATTTTCCATATTGGGAGCCCGGATACCCGGAAGCCGGTTTCTCGATCTGTTTGCGGGAAGTGGGGCCGTGGGCATTGAGGCCTTGAGTCGTGGAGCGACCACGGTAGCTTTTGTCGAGGCAAACCCGCTTGCGCTGCTGCTGCTCAAGAAAAACCTGGTTGCCTGTCAACTTATGGACCGCGCCAACATACATGCGGTGCGAACCGAGACCTATCTCGCCCATCCCGGCTGGTGGGGAGGTCGGTTTGACGTGGTGTTCGCCGATCCTCCCTATGCCAACAGCCAGGAGTTGGAAGCCTTGAGGCATGTATGGGAAGTGGGACTCGTCACGGCAGATGGTGCAATGGTGATTGAACAGAACGTAAAGGCAGAGTTGCCTGCGTCGTTTCCTGGAGCCATGTTGATTCGGCGCTATGTCTATGGAGACACCGCGCTCTTTCTATACGGTGGCACCGCAGCCGCGGGGAGCCAACCATGAAGATCGGCATCTACCCCGGCACATTCGATCCTATCACACATGGACACACAGACATCATTACGCGAAGCCTGCGAGTTTTCGACCGAGTCGTGGTTGCGGTCGCCCCCAACCCGGCGAAACACCCGCTGTTCGATATGACCGAGCGAGTGGAGATGGTCAAGCTGGTGATGAAGGATC
Organism: uncultured Nitrospira sp.; assembly: GCA_964590845.1. Lineage (GTDB taxonomy): Bacteria > Nitrospirota > Nitrospiria > Nitrospirales > Nitrospiraceae > Nitrospira_C. The sequence goes on along the minus strand of CAZPYP010000010.1, from coordinate 30,663 downwards.
TCGGCCAAGTCGAAGTCGTCACGTTCGAAGGCCTGTTGGTCGACTACGTGCAACAGTCCGGCGCGCATGCGATCATCCGCGGTCTGCGGGCGATCTCCGACTTCGAACATGAATTCCAAATGGCCTTGATCAATCGGAAACTCGCCAAACACGTTGAAACGGTCTTTCTAATGCCCAGTGAAGAATACTCGTATCTGTCTTCCACGATCATCAAGGATGTCGCGCACCATGGCGGCTCGCTGACCGCCTTCCTGCATCCGGAGGTGGCGCGGCGCCTCCAAAATCGCATTCGGAGCCTCAAACCATGAAACTGGCCGCTCGGGTAGGCCGCATCGCCCCTTCTCCCACGCTGGCCATGGCGGCCACCGCCAAGGCCATGGCCGCGCAGGGCATCGACGTCATCGACTTTTCGACCGGTGAACCGGATTTCGATACACCCGAGCCGGTGAAAGCGGCGGCGGAAGCGGCGATCCGCGCCGGGTTCACCAAGTACACGGCATCCTCGGGAATCGATGAGCTCCGCGGGGCGATCGTCGACAAACTTCACGCTGAACTTGGACTCCGCTATGAGAAGAGCCAGATCCTGGTCTCCTGCGGTGCGAAGCATTCGTTGTACAATCTCGCCGAGGCGCTCCTGGAAGCAGGGGACGAAATCATTATTCCAACTCCCTATTGGGTATCCTACTCCGATCAAGCCTTATTGAACGACGCCACTGCCGTGCTCCTGCCCACAAAAGAAGAGGACGGGTATGCCATTCGACCGGCGGAACTCGAACGGGCGATCACGCCTCGCACGAAAGCACTGATCGTCAACAGCCCCTGCAATCCGACCGGCGCGACTTACGATCGAAAGATGCTGGAAGACATCGCCGCTATTGCCGTGCGGCATGACCTACTGGTGGTCTCCGACGAGATTTATGAGAAAGTCTTGTATGATGGCGTGAAGCACGTCAGCATCGCCACGTTGGGACCGGAGATAGCCGCGAGAACCGTCATCATCAACGGCGTGTCCAAGGCCTACGCGATGACGGGATGGCGTATCGGTTATGCGGCAGGCCCCAAAGAGCTGATTGCAGCGATGGGAAACGTTCAGAGTCAAAGCACCTCCAATCCTTGCTCGATCTCGCAGAAAGCGGCCGTGGCAGCCCTGCGCGTCGGAGAGCCGTTCACCCTAAAGATGGTCGACGAGTTTGATCGCCGCCGCCGAACGATCGTCGCCGGTTTGAACACCATTCCTGGGGTGTCCTGCCGAATGCCAAGCGGCGCGTTCTACGCGTTTCCGAACATCAAAGGTCGATTAGGCACACACGGTCCTCGGGGTCTCGTTTCGTCACCCACGGACCTGGCCAACCATCTGCTCAACGAATCGCATATCGCCGTCGTGCCGGGAGAGCCCTTTGGCAGTCACGAGCATATCCGGCTGTCCTATGCGACCAGCATGGACACCATCAATCGAGGCCTGGACCGCTTGCGACAAGCCCTGTCACAGCTCAAGTGAGCCCGCGAGGGGGAGGAAAACCGCTGTGCCCATTTACGAGTACTTGTGCGAAGGCTGCGCGTATAAGTTTGAAGTCAAGCAGAGCATCAAGGACGAGCCGCTGGCGACTTGCGAACGATGCGGGAAGCCCGTGACCCGGCTGATCTCCTCACCCGCGATCATGTTCAAAGGCAGCGGTTGGTACGTGACGGATTATTCTGACAAACTCAAACCCTCGACGGGAAGCGACGCGGCACCAGCTACCACGGGCGAAAAGAAAGAGGCGGCCTCCCCTACCCCGGCCCCTACGCCAGCGGCGCCGTCCGCCGCCGCGAATACTACGTCCAGTTCCCCGAGTCCATCCACGACGGCTTCCACAACGACGCCATCGTCCACGAAATGACGGCCGCCGCCTGAGTTAACGCGCTCCAGGGGCTTTCTTCTTCGCCGGAATAGGCTTCTGCGCCACCTTCGCCTGAGGTTTTGCAACGCTGGTTTTGGTGGCGGCGGGTTTGGGAGCGGCCTTGGCCGACTTGTTCAATCGTTCCTGCAACGCCGTCACATTGTTCTGAAGGCTGGCGATCATCGTGCTCTTGTCACGATTGGCGCGACTGAGATCGTCCACCTGCGTCTGCAAATCGTCTTTGACTTTGGCGATGGAAGCCAACTGCGTCTGCAATTGGGCCTTTTCTGCCGCCGCCATCTGCAATTCGGAGCGCAGCTGCTCGATCTGAGTCTGAAGTGCGGGCGGCCAATAGTCGCAGCCAGCAAGCCCCGTCGCCAGGCCAAGAGCTAACAGAGGCCCGATTGCTCTCATCGTCGATCTCCCCATCACCATATCTCCCTCCGTGAGTTGCGCGCTCGTTGCAAACGTTCCACTCGTCACAACAGCGAAATGCCCCGTGTCTGTAGCACGTTCTGAAGCATCTGTCGAGAGATGGCCCCTTCTCGAATCAGCTGCACCGGTTCATCCGGATCCACCAGCGTCGATGGCGGACCTCCCGGCGTCGGTCCGGCATCCACGATGAGCGCGAGCTGATTCCCGAGCGCCCGCAACACGTCCTGGGCGGTTTGAGCGGGCGGCTCACCCGAACGGTTTGCACTTGTTCCCGTAACGGGACCGACCGACTTGAGGAGGTCGACCAACGGGGCGCAGGAACTCAGACGTACCGCTACCTTCCCGCTGCCTGCCGTCAGAATGCTGGGAAGCGACGGCTGAGCCGGGAACAATAGGGTCAGAGGACCGGGCCAGAAGGTCTCCATCAGGAATGTAGCCGCTGGCGAGACCACCTCGGTCAGCAACCCCAATTGCCTTCGCTCTCCAATCAAGACCAATATAGGTTTGCGGTCTTCGCGTTCCTTCACACGGAAAAGACGCTCGATCGCTTCGGTATCAAAGGGATTGACGGCGAGACCATAGTAGGTTTCTGTGGGAAGCGCGACAACGTGGCCAGTCTGCAAACAACCGTGCACGTGTGCGGCCAACCTGGGAAAGGTCGGCGCGGCGTAGGGCTCGAGGATGGCCATGCTGTATCAAAGCCGCTCTTATGCAGGGCGGCTCAGCGCGCGATATGCGATATCGGTCCTGTAGTGACAACGCTCAAATGCGATGTTCTGGATCGTGCGATACGCGGCGACTTGGGCCATGGCAATCGTCTTGCCGAGGCCCGTCACGCCCAGAACCCGTCCCCCTGCGGTCACCACTTGGCCATTCTGAAGCGCCGTGCCGGCATGAAAGACCATCGCGTCGCCTTCCGGCGCCGTGGGCAGCCCATTGATCGGAAATCCGTTCTCATAGGCCCCAGGATATCCCCCGGAGGTCATCACCACGCAGACGGCTGAATGATCGTGCCAGTGAACGTCTATCTGATCAAGGCGATGTTCCACGACGGCTTCAATCACGTCGATCAGATCGGTCTGTAGGAGGGGCAAGACCACTTGAGTTTCCGGATCGCCCATGCGCGCGTTGAACTCCAGCACGTACGGGACGCCCTTCACCACCATCAGCCCTGCATAGAGCACACCCTGAAACGGTGAACCCATGCGGGACATGGTGTCGATGATCGGCTGAAGAATATCCCTGGCCACTTGCCGTCGGAGCGCGTCCGTCCCCAGGGGCGCTGGACAGTAAGCGCCCATCCCTCCGGTGTTCAACCCTTTGTCGCCGTCCCCGACACGTTTATGGTCCTGCGCCGGCAACATGGGGGACACCGCTCGCCCGTCGGTGAAGGCCATGACCGTCAACTCTTCACCGTCCAGGAACTGTTCGATCAACACCTGCTTCCCCGCCTGTCCGAACACGGCGTGCTCCATCGAATCGATGATGGCTTGACGCGCCTGCTCCCTGGTCGTGGCGATAACGACCCCCTTGCCTTGCGCCAGGCCGTCCGCCTTGATCACGACGGGCAACTCGTGTTGTTCGACGTAGGCGAGGGCGGCGGCGGCTTGATCGAAGCTTTTCGACCGGGCAGTGGGAATCTTCGCCTGAGCCATGACCTCCTTGGAGAAAATCTTGCTGGCTTCAAGGCGCGCAGCCGCTTTGGTCGGTCCGAAGATCTTTAACTTCGCCCGACGAAACTCATCGGTGATGCCCAAGGCGAGCGGAGCCTCAGGACCCACGACCGTCAGGTCGATTTTGTGTTGGACGACAAAGTCCTTGAGCGCGGGAATATCGTCGGCCTTGATGGCCACGCAAGTGGCCAGCGAGGCAATGCCGGCATTGCCCGGCGCGCAAAAAAGCTCTGGCCTGCGAGAACTTTGCGCGAGCTTCCACACCATCGTGTGCTCGCGCCCTCCGCTTCCGACCACGAGAATCTTCATGACTACTGTAGACTTTCGGGGATGTCTAGAGGATCTTCACCGCGCGCCGCCGGCAAGGTCACAGGGCGCGAGCAGCCAAAGCGTCGACCGAACGAGAACGCCGCCGCCGGCCGCTTAGTGGCGGAAGTGGCGCATGCCCGTCATGATCATCGCCAACCCATGCTCGTCCGCGGCTTTCACGACCTCTGCATCCCGTATAGATCCGCCCGGCTGAATGACCGCCGTGATGCCGGCTTGTGCGGCGGCATCGAGACCGTCCCTGAAGGGGAAAAAGGCATCCGAAGCCATGACGCACCCCTTGACCGGCATCTGCGCTTTCATCGCCGCCAGCTTTACGCTGTCGACGCGGCTCATCTGCCCGGCTCCAATTCCGACCGTTTGGCCAGGTTTCGCGTAAATGATGGCGTTGGACTTGACGTGTTTGCAGACCTTCCAGGCAAACGCGCAGGCCCGGTACTCTTCATCAGTCGGCTTGCGAACCGTCGGAACCGGCAGGGCTCTCAGATCGCCCAGCACGCCCAGATCCCGATCTTGTACGATGAGCCCACCGACGAGTTTCTTGAGATCGTAGCCCTCCTGCTTCACCTTGGCCAGCGGCCCGACATCCAGCAGACGTAAGTCTTTCTTCCTTTTCAACTCCGCCAAAGCATCCTCGGCAAACCCGGGAGCGATAACGACCTCGACAAACGTCGAGGTAATTTCCTTCGCGGCCGCCAAATCCACCGTGCGATTGAACGCGATGACGCCGCCGAAGGCGGACACGGGATCGGTCTCTCTCGCCTTCACATACGCCTCGACCGGCGCGCCTCCCAACGCCACTCCGCAGGGATTGTTGTGCTTGATGATGGCCACAGCCGTCTCCTCGTATTCCTTCGCCAATTCCAACGCCGAATTGGCATCCAGAAAATTGTTGTAGGACATCGCCTTGCCATGGAGGATCTTTCCGCGTGACACGGACGGCTCGTGGGAATGCAGTTCGCGGTAGAAGGCGCCTTGTTGATGAGGATTCTCCCCGTAGCGCAACGTCTCGGCCAGTTCGTACTGCAGCGAGAGGACCTTGGGAAACTTGACCTCCCCTCCGGCATGTTGCTTCTCGAGATAGCCGGCGATCAAACTGTCGTATCGCGCCGTATGTTGAAAGACCTTCATGGCCAGCTCACGACGCAGCACGGACGTCACGACGTTGTCCTTGACCGCGCTCAAGACCCGGCTGTAGTCGGCTGGATCGACCACGACAAGCACATCTTCATGATTCTTGGCGGCCGATCGCAGCATCGACGGCCCGCCGATATCGATATTCTCGATCGCTTCTTCGAACGGACAATGGGGCTTCGAAATCGTGGCTTCAAACGGATACAGATTCACAACCACCGCATCGATCGGCCCGATGTCGTGCTGCTTCATCTGATCAACGTGCGCCGGGAGTGAGCGACGTCCAAGCAAGCCGCCGTGAATTTTTGGATGCAGAGTCTTAACCCGCCCGTCGAGAATTTCCGGTGAGCCCGTATACGCGGCGACATCGAGGACTTTCACGCCGGCATCCCGAAGCGCCTTGGCGGTCCCGCCGGTCGAGAGAATCTCCGCCCCGAGCGCCTCCAGGCCCTTCGCCATTTCGACGACTCCGGTTTTGTCTGAAACACTGATGAGTGCCCGCTTGATGCTGGCCATGCGTCAACTCCTTAGCTCTCGCTCGATAAGGTGGTTCGCGATTGGGAAGGTGGAGCGGAGAATAACAAATAGCCTTCTCAACTTCAAGGTAACCCTGCACCGGATATGCACGGCGATTTGCACGATTGTGGCCGCCCGGATAAGTCGCTAAGATAGCCGCACGAGTCATGACGGACCAGCGTCCCCTCCTCTATCTCGCGCGCCGTTTGCCGGAGCCAGTCATGGAGGCCATCCGAGACCGCTATCGTATGGTCGCTCAACCAACGGAAACTTCTCCTGACCCGTCGGAAGTGGCCACGGGATTACGAGACGCCGACGCCGCGATCGTCACGTTAACCGAACGCATCGATGCGGACATTCTTCGTGCCGCTTCCCGCTTGAAGATTCTGGCCAATTACGCCGTCGGTTACAACAATATCGATCTGGCGGCCGCCGACCGACTGGGGCTCGTCGTAAGCAACACCCCGGATGTCCTGACGGACGCCACGGCCGATCTGGCCTGGACGCTCCTGCTGGGCACCGCGCGTCGGGTGAGCGAGGGTGATGCGCTCGTACGATCCGGCTCATGGACGGGATGGACGCCGACCCAATTGCTCGGCGCGGAGGTAGCGGGTAAAACGCTTGGTATCATCGGTATGGGCCGCATCGGACAGGCCGTCGCACAACGAGCTGCCGGCTTTCGGATGGCGGTGCTGTACCATTCACGACGCCCGCTGGCTACGACCCGCTTGACGGAGGAATGGCGCCATGTGCCTCTCGACGAGCTCTTACAGCGAGCGGACTTCGTGTCAATTCATGTACCGTTAACCGCCGAGACGAAACACCTGATCGGCAAACGAGAGCTGGCGATGATGCGGCCTGAGGCAATCGTGATCAATACGGCTCGGGGTGCCATCATCGACGAAGCGGCGTTGATTCAAGCCCTCGAGAACCGGACGATCGGCGGAGCTGGGCTGGACGTGTACGAGGCGGAACCGGCGATCCAGCCCTCCCTAACACGGCAAAAGCGGACGATGCTCCTCCCGCACCTCGGTTCGGCAACCTGGTCCGCGCGCGTGCAGATGGGAATGATCTGTTTGCGGAATATCGAGGCGGTGTTGGCCGGTCTTCCGGCCCCGAACCGAGTCGGGTATGCTAACTAGCGTAGCGGAAGGTGGCGGTTACCGTCGCTTCTGGCTGGTGTTGCATTCTGATCGACGAGAGCCGGTGTGGCACGTCGTGGAACGTCGGAATCGATTCGAACATGGTCAACGCCTGCTGCCATTGGGCCTGCGTCTCGTACAATAATCCCAGCTCATACCGTACGGCTTGCGTTTTGGCACCCTGGCAGCGCGGATCGGCCAGGAGTCGTTCCAATTGCGAGCAAGCCTCTCTGATATGCCCCTGCTCCTTTAGCGACACCGCGGTCATGAGGCAGGAGTCGAGAAAGACGGACGGGGACTTCATGGACAGCGCGAACTCTTCCTTCGCCTCCTCCAAGAGCCCCATATTCTTGTATGCGACTCCCAGCGTGTAATGAATCTCGAGATCGAGCCCGTCGGCATCGACGGTGGCCGTTTCAGGCTCGGCTACCCCATCAGGTCGTGAGAACATCCCGCCCAACTTCGAGACGATCGGATCGGTGGGAGCGAATTCCTTGATCTTTGTATAGAGGCTCACCCATCTGGCGCTCTCCGCCTGAGGCTCGGCCGCCAGATACAGCTCGATGGCCTGGGCATATTGACGTGACGCTCCGGCCCTGTCGCCTTTTCGTTCAAGCAGTTCACCGAAGAGTTCACGAGCCTCTGCATCATCTGGTTCCTGTTCGACCACACGTCCCAGCCACAATTCGGCTTCCGCAACCTGTCCAGCCTCAAGATACGCTTCGAACTGAGCCCGCCTGCTCTGCACGGCAATGGCCTCATCCACCGTCGGCGTCGAGTCAATCGGTTCCGATTGGGTCACAGCCCGGCTCTCAATCGCAGGAGAGAATGCCGCTACAGGCTCTTGAGCCGGTAACGGTTCATCCAAATGTCGATCCTGGCCACGAGAAATTTGCGACGTGACTTTCCATGCGTCGTCTGGTTCGGCTCCCGCCAGCGAAAACCCGCCCGCTTCCTGCAGTACCTCAGACTGCGGCTCTTGGACTGGTACAGCTTCCTGTGCGGATGGAGCTTGCTCTCCGGACATCAGCATGGTGAGCCTGGCCACGACCGGACTGTCTGGAGCCAGACTTCTGATCTTTTCAAAGATCTCCTCGTGCAGCGTCGGCATGCCTGGTTCTGGATGCTCAAGCAGAACTTCCACCGCTCTTCCGTAGTGCTGAACCGCCGTCTCGATTTGCCCCTGTTCCTCGTACAATTCGCCCTGCAACTCGAGCAACGGCACGGAAGACGGCTCGACGGCCAAGAATTCTTTGATCAAGGATTCGGTCTGGGCATAGTCCTGAGCGCGCAGCGCGGCGCCGGCCAGAAACCGATATTCCCCCAACGCTACCTGGAGCTGGCCCTGTTGCAAGTGAAGTCGCGCGAACAGCTGACAGACTTGCGGATTGCCGGGCTCTTTCGACAGGAGTTGGTTCAAAATCGCTTCCGCGCCCGCATACTGCTTTTCTTCGATGCGTCGAGCCGCCTCGGCCAACAAGTCCACCGGTTCCAAACTCTTGCCGCTGGGAGTACCAGCCCCCGACCTGACCGGCTTGCCGGCATCCCCTCCGGTCTTTTTGAAGTGCTCGATAAACTGCAGCGCCTCACTGTTGCCTGGGTCGATGCGCAACACGGACTGATACGCTTCTTTGGCTTCTCCGTAGCGTTGCTGAGCTGAACGCTCGCGCCCCAACTGCAGATAGACCTTGGTCGCCTCGTCCTGCATGTTTTCCTGCACGCAGAGCTCAGCCACCCGCTGCTGGGCGTCCAGATTGGAGGGATCCTGGCTGATGATCTTCTTATAGATGTCGAGGGCTTCTTTGGTCTTGCGTTCCTTGAGGTAATGCTTTCCCAGCGTCAAATAGTCTTGTACTGCGCTACTCAGCAGGCCACGTTCCGCGTTGAGATCGCCCAGAAACCGGTACACATCGTAGCGGGACGGGTCCAGCTTGAGCACCTTCTTATAGGTGGCAATGGCCTTTAGGGTGGCGCCTTCGGCCCGGAAGGCATTGGCGGACTGCAGGAAGGCCGCGACGGCCTCCCCAGTAGCGCTACGCTTGAGATGCAACTCCCCAATGGAATTATAAATGCTGCCGTCGCCAGGCGATTCGGCCGACAGTTTCTTCCATTCGTTGATCGCGGCGTCGAACTGGCCTTTGGAGGCGAAAAGTTGCGCGCTGTGCAGAACCTTACTGCGGTCGATGCCCAAGGCAGACCTCCATTAACCTGCAAACGCTAACAGCCGGGACAATTTTTGTCAATGAAATGGACCAAACTCCTTATCGGTTTTCCGCAGGAAAATATTGAGGTTAGGAGGACCGCTTTCAGCGGCACGGCCGTTGCTGAGGAGCTGCCTACAGACCTAAGAACTTGAAGCGGCGGCGGTGACTCCAGGAATCGGGAGGCGGTCGATGTTGATGACGAGTTCGTCTTTGTTGTTGGCTAACAGGGTGTCCCACAGGCTGCTGCGCTGGATCACCACTGCCTCGGAAGGACTGAAATGCAGGTCGAAGCCTTTGGCCGCCGTCGGCCGCATCGGATACCGCCGGTCGTAGATCATGCCATACGTCGGAATACCGTATACGATCTGCCAATTTCCGAGCACCACGTGGAGTTCGCTGTCCCGGACGTACATACCGCCGGTCGTAATGATGCGCTTTACCGACGTCTGAGGCTGGCTGAGATAAAACGTCACGCGCTCATTATACTTGGCCTCCGCAAAGGCCTCAGCCATCTGCGGTGCTAACAACGCGACTTCCTCCTCCTTGAACACCGGCACCATCGGCGCTTCCCCCTGGATCCATTTTTGAAGCCAAATCCGGTGCTCTTGTACGGTCAACCCGATCAGGATACGGCGGAGGTGATCGACATCGAACCCTTTCGGATGGGAATGATGCCCCGGAGGCCACTCCGGCAGCACGGCATCGTCCTGCTCGAGCCGAACATAGTTGACCGGATCTTCGTAGACGGTGCGATAGGGAGTTTGAGGGATCGCACAGCCGGCCAGCAGAAGCAGGACGGAAATCTGAGCGTTCAGCGCCCAGAGGGAGGCGATCCTCTTCCGGCAGGCTCTCCGTCCGACTCGTTGCTCAGCAGGCATGTCCCGGCACCACCCCCTCAATCCGTGACCGTGACGGTCATTTCCAGGCGCTCGAGCGGATTGTCCCGCCCATCCCGCTTCACGTTCACCACCTTGTCGGCTACGTCCATGCCACTCACTACTTCGCCGAATGCGGTGTACTGCCAATCCAGAAAATTCGCGTCGGCCACACAAATGAAGAACTGCGAGCCGGCGCTGTCTGGATCGTTAGCCCGTGCCATGGACAACACGCCTCGCTTATGCGGCTTACTGTTGAATTCCGCCTTGATTTTGTATCCCGGGCCACCCATGCCGTGCGAGGACCGGTCGGCGCCCTTGCTGTTGGGATCGCCGCCCTGGATCATGAAGCCGGGGATGACCCGGTGAAAGGTCGTCCCGTTGTAGAACCCTTCTTTGGCTAATTTGGTGAAGTTCTGGGCATGACCAGGCGCGACATCGTGAAAAAACCTGAGTACGATCTCTCCAATCGGCTGCCCCTTGCTGGTAATGGCGATGGTCGCGCGCGTCTTCTCGTTCGGCTGGGACATGATGCATCCTTTCTTGGTTAGCGAAACAAAAATGGCGGCGGAGCCATTCCGCCCTCGAGACCGTGGTTGATGGCCGTCCAACTCTGTCCGTCGTCGTCGCTGCGGAAGGCGCCGGCGTTGGTCCCGGCGTACAACGTTCCCGGTTCAGACTCGATGAGCACCTGCACCGCCATGCTCGTCAGTCCGTTGTTCAAGGGAATCCACTGACGGCCCTTATCGACGGTCTTGAAAATGCCGTGGCCGGTCGCGACGAAGAGCCCTCGGGAATTCAGGACAATGCCCCGAATGGAATCGTTCGGCAACGCCCTGCTGATGGATCGCCAACTCGTGCCTCCGTCCATGCTGCGAAAGACGCCCCCGTCGAAAGTCCCGGCATAAATGGCCCCCTCTGCATCGATGCTCAATACTCGGATGAAATTTTCGATCATGCCTTCATGGTCTTTGAGCCCATGGTGCATGCGCACCCACCCGTTCGAATTCGCTTTGAACCGCAGCACCCCCTTACCGGACGTACCCGCGTACAACGTTCCGTCCGGCGACTGGGCCAAGGCATGCACCAAGATTTCGTCGAGGCCGGTCGTCACCACGGACCAGTGATCGCCCGCGCCGTTCAGCCGGTACGCGCCGTCGGCGGTGCCTGCATAGAGGACGTCTCCGACCGTCACCAACGTCTTGATCTCATGCCGCTTGAGTCCGCCATTGAGCGACTGCCAGGTCTTTCCCTGGTCCTTGGAGCGGAATACACCTCCGCGGAATGTACCGGCGTATACAACACCGCCCCTGCCGGTCGCCAATGAAAGGATGAAGGGGTCGGTAATCCCCTGCCCCGATTTGACCCAGGTCGCACCGCGGTCGTCACTGCGGAACAATCCATGGCCGAACGAGCCGGCGTAGAGCGAGCGGCTGTCCGGAGCCGTTAGGGCCTGAATGCTGGCAGCCTGCTGATCGAAGGGGCCTGGCGGAGCCGCCGGATCGGCGAACACCCGCACGACCATCCCGGCGACGAGCGCCAACCCAAACAGCGCGATGGCAATAGGATGTTTCATGCGTCGATGAATGATCTTACCGGACTCGATGGCCTGCCGTCCCCATGGGCAAGTCGGGATCCAGGGGCAAACTCATGTCCGAAGGCCCGGCGCCTCGCCCGAACAGCCGAGCCCCGAGGATCCCAATTTCATAGAGCACCATCAAGGGCACCGCCATCAACAACATCGTAAACAGCGTCGCATCGGGAGTGACGACGGCGGAAATGATCAGTGAACCCAAAATGGCGTGTTTACGGAACTTTGCCAGCACCGGCGCTGAAACCACGCCGACACGGGCAAGAATGGTCAGCACCAGCGGCAATTCGAAGGCGCAACCGAACGTCAGCAGGAACTTCACGTTGAAATCGATGTAGGTCCCGACGCTCAACTGCGGCGTAATGTCGCGATCCATACCAAAGCTGACGAAAAAATCGATCACCAGCGGCAGGATGACCAGGTTACAAAAGACGAGGCCGAGCGCGAAGAGGGCTCCGGCAAGAAGAAAAATGGGAACGCCCCAGCGCTGCTCTTTAGGGAGCAGCGCCGGCTCCACGAACTTCCAAAACTGGTAGAAGGCGACGGGCAAACTCGCCAACACGGCGGCCAGGAACGAAACCTTGATCGACGCGAACAGCGCCTCTGTGGGCCCGTAGAATACCAGCTGGTTTGGAAACGGCCGATTCAGCCAAGCCACCATCTCGGCCGAGAAAGTGAAGGCGACCATCAGGGCGACCAACACCGTCGCGCCAATAATGATCAAACGCCGCTTGATGGTCTGAATGTGCGCGGCAAGCGGATTGACGAGCGGCGGCATGACTCCTCATTCTGAACCGGCCCGGCGTCTCGGAAGCCTGTCAATGGGCGGCCGGCTGCAGGCCGTGATCGCGGAAGAGGCGGATCATCTCGGCCATCTTATCCTTTTTCGCCAGTTTCTCTTTTTGCAGCTGTTTCTTGGTCAGTTCTTCGGACGGGGTCAACACATGCCGTTTTTGCAAGTCGTTCAGTTCCAGGTCCAGCCGATGGTGGGACTCTTCCAGTTCACGGAATTCTGTGTTGGATTGGCGCAGCCGTTCCACGATCACATGGTCCGTCATCATGTCGCACCTCCTGGTTGAATGTTACGGCAAGGGCTGTGTCAGACCTCCCGATGAGAGGCGTGCCGATGGATCGGTGCCGTGCCTTAAGACGAGCGGCTCGAGTTCCATCAACACCGCATCTTCGACCGGATTGGCATAGTACTTCGCGCGGACGCTGACGCGCCGGAATCCGAATCGAGCGTATAGTGATTGGGCGGCGGTATTGGAAACGCGCACTTCCAGCACGGCCCTAGTCGCCGCCTGCGAGATACCTTCTTGAAGCGCCGCGGTCACGAGTGCGGTGGCGAGACCGCCGCGGCGCTTCGGTTCGATGACCGCCAGATTCATCAGCCGGACTTCCTCAAAGACGACCCAAAAACAGAGATAACCGACTACCAGAGACCGCTTATCCTGTACCCCGTTCCGGTCCTTTGCCAGGAGAAAATGCGCGAAGGGGTTTCCGGTCAACTCCGCTTCCACCATTTTGCGCGTCCAGGGGGCCGAGAAGCAAGCTTCTTCGATTTGAAGAATGTCCTCGACATCCGCCGCGCCGGCTGGAACGATTTCGTATGCAAATGCCGTCACTTGCGAGACCGTCTTCTCGAACCGGATGAAGAGGATCGGGCCCCCATTTTCTGCGCTATCTTCGCCTGGCGCCGTGCGACGGGCGACAGGCCGCCGGACTCGTCGAATTTCAACTCAGCCTCGGACCGCTGGACATACAACGGAGCGATGCCAACCCCAGCTTGTTCACCTCTCATCAATCTAGCCATCCCAGCCAACCCCACCGACACAGCCGATGGTCTAGCCACGTCTTCTTTTACCTCAAGGAGCTTGACTCCAGGCGGGACTGACGCCCGAATCGCCGCCGATTCAGCCAACCAGCCTTCTCCAAAACAAGTCACAGAGGATACGAGGGACGCTCCCACTTGCTCCGGCGGTCCCACTGTTTCCGGAAGGATGCGCTCGAGGACATCTTCCCCGGTCCAACGAAACACCGCCCAATAGACCTCACCTTTTCGACTGTTGACGATCGGGCAGAGTGCTGACGGAGATCCCCGAAGGTTCCAGGCCAGGCCTTCCAGCGTAGGCACCACCGCCAAGGGCAGCCGGCTGATCGTCCGGAATCCCAAGACGGTCGCCAGCCCTACCCGCAACCCGGTAAACGAACCGGGTCCGATGGAGACCACCAAGCCGTCAAGTTGTGAAAGGGACAACCGCGTGTGCCTCAGAAGCCGGTCGATCGTCGGCAGCAACGTTCTCGCGTGGGCTCCCGGGACTGATTCATCGTGCCGAGCCAACACGATGGTTCCATCGAGGAGGGCGACGCTCTGCCAGGCGGTGGCCGTATCGAGGGCGAGGACCTTCATGCCAAACGCGTACGGCGTGGATCAGCCACGACCTAGCTCACTCGGCTTGATCGGCTGGTTGGGAATCAGCTCATGGAATGTAACCAGCACGCTGCCTTTACCCTGACCATCTTCCAAGGAGATCTTGAAAGGACGAACCAGCTTCGTCGGCGCTGGCTCTACCGCGAGATCACCCACCGTCCTGAAATCTTCATATTGGATGGAGGCATCGACCTCTCCGGACACCGTGAGTCGTTCTTCTTTTACGACCAGCAGATTCTGCCGGTCGAACCACAAGCGCCGGCGCGCCGCCGCCGTTCCGTTCTCCGTTGGCCCAGAAACCTCGAGACGATAGAGACTTCCCTCCTCCGTCAGTCGCGCGGTCTCATCGGCGGCCAACCTTCCCGTACCCAACACCCCATCCATCGCCCAGACGCTCAGTTGAAATGGCCGGGCCAATTTTCCCATCTCGCTCGTGTCCGAACGGCTTCCGGACAGCACTCGCCCCATGGTCGGAAGACGTAAGATGTACTGATCGTCCGCCTGCAGGAACTCGAAGAGTTCGCTGCCGATCGCCGTAAAACCGCGCAGACGCATGGCGTGAGGCCGTTGATAGTACAGCGCCCCTTCCACGCGGGTGGCGATGGGGATGATCCCTCCTCGCACCTTGGCGCTGAAGAGTCCCTTCAAACTGTGGAGCGCTGCCTCCCGCTGCACCAACAGCGCCGTCAGTTCCTCGACGGTGGCCTCCTTGAGCAGCAGCTCTTCGCGTGGAGGCGCCGTGGTGCAGGCGACGAACAGGCTCACGCACAAGACGGATGCCGCCAACCGAGTGCCCCACATGACTCCGTCAAGCCAACACGACATCCAACGCTTCTCCCACTTCCGTGATCCCGATCAACTCGATGCCGTCGATCGGATCCAGTTTTGCCAGATTACGTTCCGGCAAGAGACATCGCTTGAATCCCATCTTGGCGGCTTCCCTGATGCGCAGTTCCGCTTGGCTGATCGCCCGCACCTCGCCGCCCAATCCCACTTCCCCGAGCACCAACAATCCCGGCTCTACCGGCACCTCACGCAAACTCGAGGTGACGGCGGCGACGATGCCGAGATCGATGGCCGGCTCGTCGATATGCATGCCTCCGACCACGTTTACATAGACGTCTTGCCCGGAGAGGTGCATGCCCAGCCTTTTCTCCATCACCGCCAGCAACAACGACACGCGGTTCAATTCCACGCCGTTGGCCATGCGTTTCGGCATGGCGTAACTGGTGGAAGACACTAACGCCTGCAATTCCACCAGAATCGGTCTCGTCCCCTCCAAACTCGAAACCACCACCGAGCCGGTGCTCCGTTGAGGTCGCTCAGCGAGAAACAACTCGGACGGGTTGCTGACTTCTTCCAGGCCAGAGTCTTTCATCTCGAACACGCCGATCTCGTTGGTCGAGCCGAAGCGGTTCTTGACCGCTCGCAGGATACGGTAGCTGTGTCCCTTGTCGCCCTCGAAGTACAGCACCGTATCCACGATGTGTTCCAGCAGGCGCGGCCCGGCGATCGCCCCTTCTTTCGTCACATGGCCGATGATGAAGACCGGCACGCCGGCCCGCTTGGCAAACCACATGAGCTGACCGGCCACTTCCTGCACTTGGCTGATGCTGCCCGGCGCCGAGGTGATCTGTTCCGTATAGACCGTCTGAATCGAATCGACGACGACCGCGGCCGGCTGGATGTCCTGTATCGATTTCAGAATCTGTTCGAGCGAGGTTTCCGCCAAAATCAACAAATGCGGATGCTCGACGCCTAAACGCTGTCCGCGCATCTTGATTTGGCGCGGCGACTCTTCACCCGACACATACAACACCGGCTCTTCCTTGGAAGCCAGGCGAGGCAGCGCCTGCAACAGCAACGTAGTCTTGCCGATACCGGGATCGCCGCCGATCAAGATGACCGCGCCGGGAATTACTCCGCCACCCAGTACTCGATCGAATTCTCCGATGCGGGTAAGCCGGCGATCTTCCCCGACGACTTCGATCTCGGCAATCGGGGTCGCTTTAGGTTGAGCGGTCTTGAGCGCCAGCGGGCGGCCTTTCCCACTGGGTGCCTGCCGCTCCTCTTTCATCGTATTCCAGCCGCCGCAATCCGGGCAGCGACCGAGCCACCGGGGCGATTGATGGCCACAAGCCTGACAGGAAAAACTCGTCTTGGCTTTCACTGGAGCATCCTCGAAAAAAGCATGGAGGCTATCTTAATGGATGAAGGAAGAGAAGGAAAGGCAATCGGGGCCCCAAAACACGCGGGATCAGAACGGAAGGGTCAGAATATTCTCGTTCCGAAGAAGATGGCCGCGTCGGTGCGAGTGCCATTCGGCGCCGCGCTATAGAGTCGGTTCGTGGTCGGATCACGGAAGGCGATGCCCTGTAATGTCGCGTTGCCGAAGAAACAGGGAAATCCCCCGAACGTGATCGTTTGGTCCAGTACATTGCCCTTGGCGCGCAATGTCGCCTTCCCCGTGAATGCGCAGCTGTTCTGCTCGGTCCCTGTGAATGTGCCGTCCGACTGCATCGTGATCGTGGCGGGCTGTGATCCGCCCGAGCTTCCCGCCTGGCCTTGATAGACTCCGGCAAAACTCGCGATTGTCGGCTGCGTATCGTAGGAGGTGTTGTAGCTGCTCGTGAACCCGACGGTGCCGGAGGGCTGGTACGTGATGGTGCCGTTGAAGGCTTGGCGGGCCGAATAGGTGCCCGAGATGGTCGCGTCCAACGGTGCGGCCCCGATACGGAAGTCCTTCACCGAAGACGCGCTATAGTTTCCGTTGCTGGAGGAGCCGACACCCTGCAGCACGCCGGCAACCGTCGCAGCATTACCTTGATCGGAATAGAAAAAGTAAGACGTTCCATCGTCCAACACGGCAATCGTCATCGTGCGATTGGTGTTGGTCGAGCCGTTCCACAACCCTTCGGCCGTCGCGGCAGTCGTATTCTTCGGGGGGTCGTCACAGCCCGCGGTCATGAGCAATCCGGCCAACACGATCATGACTAGTTGACGGAACATCACGCAGGAGCACGCCGACGGCCCTTCATCACTCATACATACATCATGCGCTTTTATGGAATGGAAGACTACCCCACTGAGGTGGGAATGGTGAACAGGGTGGATGCGATGGTGCGGGAGGAGGGAATCGAACCCTCAAACCCTTACGGGTACAGGATTTTAAGTCCTGTGCGTTTGCCGATTTCGCCACTCCCGCATTCGATGGCAGGTCGGGTTGAGGTTAGGATCAAGGGAAAACGAATGGAGCAGCAACACTCTTTACCAGGAGCCTTAGCCTCAACCTAAACCTTGAACAATCTGGATCGGCGGGACTCTAGCATCGGGTGGGGGGTCGGTCAAGGATCGCACACAAACACACACAGTCCGGCAACCGCTCGGCGGCGTCGGACTGTGTGTGAGCGGAACTGAGTGGAATCGGCGTTTACGCGGCTTCGATCATCGGCCGCTTGGTGCGGTCCATGATCTCCTTTACACCCGACTGCACCGCCCGGCTCAGCCGCGTCGCTTGAAGTTGGGCCTTCTTGGCATAGCGTCCGATTTCGCGCCTAGTTTCCGTGCCAGCCTGAGGCGCAAAGAGCAGCCCGAGCCCGGCTCCGATCACCGCGCTGCCCGCCACCAACGCCGCCACCTTTGCCGCCTGCTTCCCTTGATCCGACATGACAACCTCCTTGATGGTGAGTGAAGTGTTTGTACTGCGCGCCGTCATTGTCTCCTGCTATTCGCTTCAGCATCAACCGTGCCACGACGCGTCATGTGCCAATCGGCACTAAAATTTTCCTCTCAGTATTTCCGTGATGAATCGCTTTTAATTTACGGTCGCGTTTATCTCACAGTGGCCGACACAGTCGTGACAGAAATCCAACAGAGAGGCCGAGAAATCGCGGAAATTTCCTTTAGAAGACGTCCCGCTCTCGGCTTGCATTGGGGGGATGGCTCACTTATGATCCGGCCACATTGCCACATGAGGCGAGAATGAGCCGGCTGTTCGCCATACCGTACCCCAATATCGACCCCGTTTTTTTGGATTTGGGTCCGATCCAATTTCGCTGGTACGGCCTGATGTACCTCATCGGGCTGACCATCGCCTATTTCGTGATTCGGGAAAAGGCCGCCGCGCGGGGACTCGGCCTTTCGAAGGATCAAGTCTATGACATGATCGTGTGGGCGGCGTTCGGCGTCTTCATCGGCGGACGGTTGGGCTATGTGCTGTTCTACAATCTTTCGTACTATCTGGACCATCCGTCCAAGATTCTTGCAGTCTGGGAAGGCGGCATGTCGTTTCACGGCGGCTTGATCGGCACCATCGTCGCCCTGATCTGGTTCGGAAAGCGGCAGCAGATCCCCATCTATACGATCGCCGACATGGCGGCCGCCGTCACACCCATTGGGCTCGGCCTCGGCCGGATCGGCAACTTCATCAACGGTGAGTTGTTCGGACGACCGACGGATGTCGACTGGTGCATGGTGTTCCCCAACGGAGGACCGGCCTGCCGCCATCCCTCTCAGCTTTACGAGATGGCGCTGGAAGGTGCGCTGCTCTTTATCGTGTTATGGGTGATCGGACGCAGACCCACCCCACCCGGAACCATTTTTTGGAGTTTTTTGACCGGGTATGGGATCTGCCGGATGGTAGCCGAGTTGTTTCGCGAGCCAGACGCCCACATTGGATTCATTTTCGGAACGTTGTCGATGGGGCAGATCCTCTCACTGCCGATGATCGTCGTCGGAGCCTTCATGCTGGCAGTGGGACTTCAGCGGCAGACCTTGGCGCGACGAACCCAGGCAGCGGCAAAATCATAAACGAATCTTCTCACCAGATCACGGTCAGTACGGCATCTCGTCGTCGTCCAACCCGACGTGATGTCCCAGTTCATGAACGACCGTGTCGATGATCTCCTGTCTGATCTCTTCGGGACTCTGACAGAGCCGCAAGATGGGTCCGCGATATATGGCGATGCGCGGCGGTTGCTGTCCGCCGGCATGGAAGAACGACTGATCGGCGAGCGATACACCTTGATACAGCCCCAGGAGGTCGTCCTCCGATTCGAGTTCGAGATCTTCCAACACCTCGGCCGGAGGCTCGTCCTCGACGACAAAGGAAACCTCCTCCGCAATCTTGGCATATCGTGGTGGAAGCTGGGCGAGCGCCTGCTCCACGAGCGCGGCAAATGCCTCGGGTGAATAGCGCTGGCGCCGCCCGGCTGCCATGTCAGAACCCTTTGTAGGAAGGGTCCTGATAGGACTTCTTGTGGACGTCGTGCCCGTACCCGCCGGTTTGGGTCCGCAGCGGCGGTGAATCCCAGATGATCTTATGTCCGGGCGCGAGATTGGCCGCCTCGATGTAATGCTTCTTGGCTTCGGCTTGATTTCCCTGCCGATCGAGGGTGACCGCCAGATTATAATGGGCTTCTGCCAAGGTCGGGTCGGTGGCGATGGTCTGCTTGAACAGTTGCTCGGCCCCGGCCAAATCTCGAGACATGAACAAGGCGTTGCCCTTCTCCAGTTGAGCGGCCACTTCGGGTTTCGTATTGGCCGGTGCCGCCAACATCGTCGGCACTTTGGCTGCCTGGCTCGCGCATCCCATCAGGAACAACAGGGGCAGAATGATCCGCAACATTCGCATCGCCGCCTCCCTTACATTTCCACGCTGACTCCCGGCCTCAGAAAGAGAAATTGAAACGACAGCGCGGGCCCTCCCAAACATCGACGGGCCGCTTCCCGGTAGATCGCCGCCTGTGGCGCATACCGAGCCGCCTTGCTCAACACTTCGCCGGGCCCCACCAGATCCGTCTTATAGTCCGCAATCCATAGATGCCCGTCAAGACGGTAGATCACATCGATGACCCCTTCCATCACTTGCCCTTCACCCCAGGGCATGAGAAACGGTACCTCGCGCCCAAGGATTTCGGCCGCTTGCAAGCGCGCATAGAGAGGCGAACGAGAAAATGACGTGAAGATGTCGTGAAGCGTCTCCGTCACCTCCTGACGAAGCGCCACCTGATCGACTCCGACCTCCTGCTGAACGGTTCGCTCGACCTGAACCGAAAGGTTCTCGACCGGCGACTGAAAGTTCCATCGTTCGAGGATGCGATGCGCCAACACGCCGATGAGCCGGCCGGTCTCAGGCGGTCCCACAGATCGTTTGGGCCCATACGACGATGGCGACGGATCTCCGGACACCACCGTCGGGGTAAGCCGCCAGGGCGAACTGCGCGCTGCAGTCCAACGAACCGTACGTTGTTCCCACACATGCGCCAGCTCGCCAGGATCGACATGCAGCGCCGGATCTTGGAGAGCCAAGCTGCGCTTGGGCCATTTGCGATTGGGCGCCTGTAGGACCCGGTGTGGAATCACGCTGGCGCCGATCGACAGCGATTCAGTGGCCGGCTGACCAAGTTCGCCTTGCGCGACCCTCTGAAGCCACGTCATCACACTCTCACCGGACGCCCGGGCCTGCGACACACCGGAAAGCACGAGCAATTCTTTCGCGCGCGTCATGCCCACATAGAGGACGCGACGCCGCTCGGCCTCTTCGCGAACCGCGAATTTCTCGCGCGCCAACACGGCGCCCAGCGTTTGACGTTTGCCCAAGGAGAGCCCGTACATGGCACTGGACCAGTCGTACCAGACATGCGGCTGACCCCGGTCTCTCGTACTCCCCTGATGGAGGCCTGGCAGAACGACCACGGGAAACTCCAATCCCTTGGCCTTATGGACGGTCAGAATCTTGACGGCATCCGACGTGTCTTCAGCCAAGGGGCTTTCCGCTTCCTCCGGCTGCTCCTCCAGCCGCTCGATCATCAAGTCGATGAATGCTCCCATTGTTAGATGGGGCCGGTCGGAAAGGCCGGCGGCAGTCTGCTTGATCTTGAGCAGATTGGCGACAGCCTGCTCACCGTGTAACGAAGCCGCAGCCAACTCCAAAATCGGCAGACGGTCGAAGACCCGTTGAATCGCGTCGGCGAGCGGGAGGGACGCCACCTCCCGACGGAGAGCCGCAAGACGGGCGAACAGCTCGGCGACTGCGATGGACCGGGGATGAGCGGCGGCTTCCAATCGTTCCACATGCAGATAGTCCAAGAACCCAGCCTGTTGAAAATCATAAATCTCGCGATCGGACAGGCCGCCGAGTGCGGAGCGCAAGAGTCCGACCAAGGCGATCCGGTCGAACGGATGATCCAGTACGCGCAGCAGGTTCACCAAATCGATGACTTCCTGCCGCCGGTAAAAATGCTTTTCCCCTTCGATCACGTAGGGAATGTCGTATCGGCGTAAGGCGTCGAGGTAGGCGTCGGCCTGCGTGAGTTTCCTGAACAACAATGCGACATCGCCGGCGGCGACATCTCGGTGAGCCAGCACCTCTTCCTTCAGCCAACGTGCCAACACTTCTCCTTCCGCCCGCACGGCTCCTGCCGCGTCGAACGTCTCATCGACGTCTGACGGGGCCGAGAGCAACAGCCGCACTCCGGCCTCCAAAACCGAGGGGCGGCGATGAGGCCGCACCTGCAATCTCACATTGGCCGGTTGGACCAACGGCCGACGGACGAACAGCCGATCGAAGACGTCATTGATCGGATCGAGCACGGCCTGATCGCTGCGAAAATTCGTCGTGAGCGTGTGGACCTGCCCGCCGCCCTCCACGACTTTTTCCACCACACGGTCGAACGCCTCGATGTCGGCCCGGCGGAACGCATAGATCGACTGCTTGGGGTCCCCTACGATAAAGAGTTTTCCCGGCTCCAGGTCCATGTCTTGCCAGGCCCGAGCGTGGCGTCCTTGCCGCTCGGAGACCGCCAGGATGATCTCGTATTGGATGGGATCGGTATCCTGGAACTCATCGACGAGGACCGCGCGATACTCCTGTTTGATTCGCTCGCGCACGGCGGGATGCTGCCATAACAGCCGTTTGGCCCTGGCCAGGAGCCCGTCGAATGACAGCCATCCTTTCTCCGTAAACGTCGTCCTCACCCGCATGACGAAAGGCGCCATCAAGTTCAATAGCTTGATGAAGAAAACATGATCAACATCTTGTAAACGAACGGCGACGTTGATCAGATGCTTAGCTTCCTCAAACTCGTCTTTTTCCCACCCGGCAACCGGGCTTCCGAGGTCCCGATTCAACGCGTCTCGGTCTTCCGGAGACACCTGATCCAGAGCTGCGGTACCGCCTCTGGCCACCCCTTGGAGCACCGAGACCGCCGCCGCCAACATCAGCTCGATTTTTCTAGGTTTTGCTCGGTCGTGCGACGCCAGGAGCGCCTGCCCGCTGTTCGCCAGTCGCTCGGCCCATTCGCCCAGCGCCGGATGTCGGCCGGCGAACTGCAATTGTTCTTTGAGGATCTCCAGATCGACCGACTCGCTGCAGAGCGCCTTGGTCATCGTTCGAAGGTCGTCGACGGAATTCGTCTCCAACATCGTCCGCCACAGGTCATGTTGAGTACCTTCGCGGCTCAGTTCCCGATCGACCCAGAGGTCCCAGGCCTCGGCGAAATGCTCCTCGAAACGCAGGCCGTCATCCTCCCGAAAGTCCGGATCGACATCGCTTTGCAACGGATAGAGCCGGAGCAAATGGGCGGCAAACCCGTGCAATGTACCGACCTGGGCCTTTTCCACATCATACAACGCCTGCCTCGCCCGACTGGCGATCTCGAGACGCGACAAACCATAGCGCAATTCCAAATCGGGAGCAGTCACGGCTCCGCCATCGGCCTGGGTTCGCTCGGACCCGGGATCGGCCAGTTTCGTGAGACGTTCCCTCAACCGCACCTTCATCTCGGTTGCAGCCTTGTTGGTGAAGGTGAGGGCCACGAGACGAGTGATCGGGATCGGCCCCGGTTCTTTCATCAGAAGATGCACGAGGCGATTGACCAACGACGTGGTTTTGCCGGTGCCCGCTCCGGCCACGACGACAATGTTGCGGTCGCAGGTGGTCTCCGCCGCCTCGCGAGCCAGGAAATCCGGGATCAGCTCTCCGTTACCCATGGCTAATTCTCACTGTCCGCAAGATCTTCATGCGCTTCACATCGGCGTCGCGATGTGACCGCCACCAGGTCGGTTGATGTTCTCGCCGGCAAGCGACCCGATACTCGCAGGTCTGGCAGTAGCTGTCCGGCAGAATAGGAAACCGTCCCTCTCGAATGCCTTGCAGGAGTTGATCGAGCGTCCGGCCGATCAATCGGCCGGACTCCGAGGACCAGGTCGCCGCGTGATACCCGCTTCGCTCCACCGGGGACGCCCAATGCGGCGCGATGAACAGCAACTGGACTTCCTGCGCCGCTCCAAGCCCCGGCAGATTCAGACAGGCGTACAACGGCGGCTGCAGCCGTTTGCCCCGGACCGCCGACTGCAGGAGATTGCGGTCCTCCGGCTGCATCGCTCCACCGACCTTGTACTTGTAGTCCATGATGCGAATGGCGCCGGAATCCCGATGGCGATCGACACGATCGACTCGGCCATGGATCTTGAGCACCGAGTGCTCGTCCGACGCGACCGGAATCGTTCCCGTCGCGTCGACCTCGAAGGCGATCGGCAGGTAGGGTTCGGCCGACCACGCAGCCGCTTCCGTCTCGACGACAGCGGCAATCAACATCCGCACCTGCTCCTTGGCCAGCTCCCACAAGAGATAGGGTCCCGTTCGATGCTGCTGTTCGTAGAGGATCGCCGCTCGGGTGACGGCGTCCTCGACGCAACGGCTTTTGACGTCCGCCGGCGCCGCCGCGAGGGAGGGCCATCCGGCACTCAACAGCGATTCATAACAATTCCGCAATGCCGAGTGGCAGAGCGACCCCATCAACGCCGGCTCAGGCTCCTGTGCGATCGTCAGCCGAGCCGGCTCGAGCCGGAGCACATCCGAGGCAAAGAATTGAAACGGACAACGCGCATACCGTTCGAGCGGCGTCGGCGCGATCCCCCGATCCGACAACCGGGACCACAGCGAGGGAAGTGGGCCGGTCAGCCCATCGTAAGCCGTCAGGCAGGAGCCTTCTTCCTCCAAGCGCTCGAGGGCCTGAAGCGCATGGCCGAAGATGCTGTCTTCCCCGTCTGTCGCCCGCAGCAACGGCGCCGGATCTTGTCCCCGCATGGCTATCCACTGCGCCACTTCCCTGGGCGGCAGCCACTGGCGCAAGGTCGGGCGTCGCGCGACACGTTCGGTCAAGCGGCGCGGCAGGGTGTCCGTCGGCACCTCGGAAAACCCCGCAAGCTTGGCCCCCTCTGCCAGGAAGGGCGACGCCGCCAATTGCCGTCCACTGTCGTCGGCCCGTTGAAACGACAGCGAGAGCCGTTGTGTCGCGGAGTGACAGAGCAAGGCGAACAACAGCGTCTCCTCGTCGTAGCCGGACAGCTTCTCATCGATCTTGAAGCCAAGCGTCGTCTGCAAGACACGACGGTGCCGGTCCCGGAGGAACGGATCTTCGCGTATGTACCGGGGAAATTCTTTGTCGTTGACGCCGAGGAGGAACAAGGCCTTGAAGGACAGGCCGCGAGCCGCCATCGCGTCCAACACCATGACACCCTGTCCGCTGCGTTCGCCGATAGGCACGACAGCCCGCTCGAATGCATGCGTGAGCAGGTCCACGAACTCGCTCCACTCCATTTCCTCCCCGAGGATATCCAGATCGGACAGCGTCCCCCACACACGATCGACCGCCTCCCATACCGCACACAACCGCTCCGACTCGGCATCCGCCTCGCCCGTTGCAGGAGGTGCCAATTGGCTGACCACCAGGCGCTTGAACGATTCCAACAACAGGCCGATGTTCCCGCGCCGTGGGATGGCGGAGCAGGCCTCGATCAGTTCCGACACCGCCAGCCAGCAGAGCATGATCACTTCCGGCGCCACATCTAATCGATCGAACGGCGACCCGTCATCGTCAGACCGGTCAAGCGGCAAGACGGCGCGACCGGATTCTTCCAACCGCTTCCATTCTTCTCGACCATGCGTGATGTGCAGCGCCGAGACGATCGTCTTCCACTGCTCCGGCCGATAGTGCGCCGACCCGGCATATCGGGCGGCCGCACGCGAGAAGGGAGAGGCGACGACCTCCAAGACCGGCACGCGATAACAATCGTTGGACGGGAGCGACGCCAATTGCAGCAGGCACTTACACAAAGGCTCGTGGATCAGCGGCCGCCCTGCCGTGGTCGAGAAGGGGACCCGGTGACGATCGAACGTCTCTTGCAGGATCGTCCGGTAGGGATCCAAGGTCCGAGCCACCACGCCGATATCGTGAAACCGGTAGCCGTGTGTTTCGTACAAGTCGAGAATCGCCCGGCAGGTCGCGGCCAGTTCTTCCTCTCGTCCGATAACGCTGTAGATGGACAAGGTCGGTGGGTGACCGACAGAAGCCTCCTCGACCTCCTGTCTGACAGCGAGACCTCCCATCTTCGGCTGCACGTGACGCTCGAAGAACCGCGTCGCGAACGTGAACGCCTGACCCCGGTCTAGGGGAAAGAACAATGTTGTCGGCGCCGCAGCGGCAACCGCTTCGAACAAGGACAGCTGCACTTGCGTCAAATCGTAGAACCCGTAGTAGGCGACCTGCCGCAGCGAAGCCATGAACTTGGACTGTGGAATGTGAGGCAACAGCGACTCGGCCAGGTCGTCCGCCGTGCCGCAGTTGAGCGCGGCCCCGGCGCTCCTGACTGCCGCGTAGAGGGAAAACATCACGCGAAGCCAGTCCCTATCCTCCGGATCGAAGCAGCCCTCCTCCACCCCACGCAACGCCGACTGGGGATCGAGGGCGCCGTCCTTGAGATCGCGGATAGACGACCAGAGCGCACCCCACGTACCCGACGAACTGCCGGGAGGCCGGAACGGCATCACGCCGGAAAGTCTGGTGCGAACCACGTGGCGGACGACCTGCTCGAAAAACAGGTCGTCGACTTGATGCAGCGGGAGATGCCCGGCGGTGCTCCGCCGTTCCTCCGCCAGACGAAGAGCCAGCTGATGAAACGTCAAGAGATGGAGGTTCAGCAGCGGCAGTTCGTGTTCGATTGCAAGGAGGCGCCGCACACGATCCAGCAGCGGGGCGGAGGGAACCACTACGGCGAGCGGCGAAAAGGGATCGTCCCGTTTACAATCGCGAATCAGATCGACGAGGGCGGACTCAAGATGCGGATGGAATCGACCCGTAACGACGTTCAGCATGGGGACGTGAATCGTGATTCGTCAACCGAGGAGCGTCAGGAATTCCGCGATGAACCAACAACGGTGGAGTAACCATACGCGCCTAGCCGGTCTCCGGTCCCAACAGTTCTCCGTTGCAATCCACACAGGCCCAATCGCCGTCGATGAAGGCCATCGGATCGCCGCAGATCGGGCAATCGGGAGGCGGCCCCTTGTCGAGGCGGGGAAGGATCGGCAACTCGATATCCTCTTCATCCATCGCGTTACGCTTCCCGCGGGCGCATCTTCAGCTGCAGGGCCTTCTCGGCGCTCTCTCGGCTCGGCACACCGACGAAGGTAAGCCGGCCGTCGATGATCGTCGCTGGAACCGCGCGAACGGAGTGGCGGTTCGCCAGCTCCTGCCCGTCTTGAGTGGTGATGTCGACTTCCCGGTAGGAAAAGCTGTATTTCACGCGAAGCTGCTTCCACAGACTCTTGGCCGACGGGCAGGCTCCGCAACTGGGAGAGATGAGTAACGTAATGTTCGGCATGGGCGCTCCAGACCAGGTGAAACGATGGCTGATCTTAACACCCGCTGAAAACCGCCCGCAAGCAGCCGAACTCGTGCGCGATCGCGCTTCACCGACGGGTAGCCACACTCTCGACTCGTGACACGATGGTGAACCCGCGACGACGAGCGTCCCTCAAGATAGCCCGGCGAACGGCGGCCGGCAGTGTCTCCGGCGTCTGTACGCCCAAGGATTCGCGCGGAAAATGTTTGATGAAGAGCGCCATCATGTGGGCCGTCGCCCAGGCGATCGGGGTGACGAGATGGCGGCGGCGATAGAGCGTGACCAAACTCGGCATGGATACGTCCGAGCGGACGGTCAGCGGGCGTCCGCTCTTGATCCCCGTGACGACGACCGCAGCGGCAAACCGCGCGTTCCGCAGAACGCCGCGGTGAATGAGACGATCGACCGAACCGGGCGAGGGGGTGCGCGGGAATCTGGATGCCGAAAAGCCGCGCGAACGGGTGAGTTTCCCCTGGCGGAACCAGCGCCGCAGGCGATCGATATCGGCCCCGCCGATTTTGGCGTCCATGTCGCGCATGTGGATCGTGTGCGGCGCCGTCACCACTTCATCCTGTGC
>CAZPYP010000010.1:0-3091 GCA_964590845.1 uncultured Nitrospira sp. | reverse complement strand
CGAGCGTTCACCTTGTGAATGGGAATCGTCGACGAAGGTCCGAGGAACCGGCTGGCACGCTCAGGGTCCTTGTCTCCGCAAGCGACATGATGCCCATGCCGGGCAAGAATGGTTGCCAACAGCGATCCGGTCGCACCGGCACCGAGGATGAATACGCGCATGGCTTGGCCAGATTACCACAGCTATCTGCGACGCGCCCATGCGACGGTACCAACGCCGCGTTCAATGAGTCCAAATCTGCTCGGCAGACTCCCTGAAGGGATAGACGTGGACCATCCAGCCAAAGAGTTGAGAAAACCAGCGTCCGCTTACGCGTTCACACTCAGATTCCGTGGTGATTGACCCGTTCGGCCCGAACCTTGTCCAGTCCGTCGACTGTGCGTCTTCCTTCCGAGGCAAACAGATGTTCACGTGCGCGTGCCATTGGGCGACGCTGAGTGGAATCCGCTTATGCAAATCCGCCGCCTCTGCCCGCTTAGGAGCCGTGTACATGGCTCCCTCCAACTCATACCCGCCAGGCAGTTTTTTGTACAGGAGCGAGGTCGGCTGGGCCGCGTTGAATCGAAAGGCGGACTTGAATCCTCGCCACTTACTCGTAAAGTGGTAATGAGGCTGCTCGACTTGCGGAAGAAATGGTTCGTAGCCGTCTGCAATCGCTCGCCGGTAATCCCGGTAGGGTGCCAGCGCCTCGCGAAGCGCCCGCACGATGTCGGCAGCCTTGCGCCGATCCGCTTCGTTTGAAGCACGCAACGCGGTCCATCGAAAATGCAGTCCCATGCGGGCATGCGTCTCGGCCATAGCCGTCACGGCCTCTTGGCCATGGCGCGCATGCACCATCCCCTCACCCTCCTCTTCCCCTGCCCGCTCATAGCCTGATAGGTTCCGAGAATTCCCTTTCGGCCGGTCCATTTCGGTTGCCAGTAGCGCGTAGGGAGTCCAGAGCCACATGACGCACGACAAGATTGCCGCCGCCAGCACCACAAACCGCCTTCCGCCCTGCATCCAAGCTACCATTTGAGTTCCTCCCTGCGAAGACGCAGTATGCCCTCCCCCCTATAAACAAAGAGGTGTTCTGTGTGCGTGACCGAGGCAAGCCCACTCCCTTCTTGTCGCCATGCATTCTCAATCCAATGCCCTCCTAACGACCTTGTCACCACGGCATCGTCGTCTTTGAGATGGCTTTACAAAATGCTGCCGCCAACTGCCAGAAAGAGCCGGCGGCAGGCGCGCGGTGTTACCGTCTACCGTCATAGCCGCGTTCTTTCCACCGTTCCAGCAGGTGAATACGTTTCTGCAGTTGTTCCGCCGTCGCTTGATCCACGCGGCTTCCAGTCCTGGCGATCAATTCGGCGTTCAGCCGCCGGTGATCTACGCCGCTCAGCCGGGCCACGGACGCCACCAGCAGCCGGTGATGGTCACGGAGACCCCGCTTCTGTTCGTGTAACGAGGGAGCCGGATCGATGGCGGCCGCTTGCCCGTCGTGCAGAGCCTCATCTTCGCCGATCAGAGTATCCATGCGCGCCACGGCCATGAGTGGGACATACTCATTGGTGGAGACTGTCACGCGGCCGAACAAATCCCGTTGACCGGCCGGCATGATGTCCTCCAGCACATGGTCTCGTTCGGCCTTGATCTGCCGGGCATAATGGGTCAACAGGGGATCCTTGGGTAGATAAAGCCAGGCCCGCTGCGGCTTGGGTACCCCCTCTTGCATCCGTACGAACCGGCCGACTACTTGACGAAAATACATCTCCGTCAGCACGTTCGTTCCATAGATTCCGACTCGTAATCGAGGAATGTCCACCCCCTCGCTGACCATGTTCACGGCGACCAGCCACTGTTGTTTCTGCTGATGGGAAAATCCCTCGATCGTGCGCGATGCGGCCGGATCGTCGGACACCGCCACCGCGGCCTTCGTACCGGTAATCTTGCCGACCAGTTCGGCCACCCAGCGGGCATGATCCTGGTCCATGCCGACGATGAGGCCCGCCGCATCGGGCTGCTCCTCTTTGCGAAGTCTCGTCAATTGTGTATGGGCATCGGTGAGGACCGGCCCCAGCCAGCTTTCCTGCAGCAGCGCCGTCTTGAGCCGCTCGCGCTGCCGATTGAACGTCAGTCCATCTTCAAAGGTGGCGCGGTGCTCACGCCCTTCCGAAAGCCACGTCAATTCTCCCTCGTAACTCGGAAACACGATCGGCCGGCAGACATGGTCACGGATCGCTTCCGTATAGCCATAGGAGAAATCCGCCCGACTTTCGCCGTTCTCGTAGCGGATGAACGGAATCGGATTGTTGTCCGATCGAAAGGGGGTGCCGGACAGGATGAGGCGGAAGACCGACGGTTCGAAGGCCGACCGCAACGCCTTCCCCCAATTTTTCCCGTCTCCGGCGTGGTGCAACTCGTCCAGGACGAGGAGCGTCTTCCAGCTCTTGCAGGCCCGTTGAAAAATCGAAGGTGCCAGACACACCTGCTGGTAGGTGACGACGGCGCCGTGGTAGTCGGAGGCTTCTGAGCCCTGATC
Organism: uncultured Nitrospira sp.; assembly: GCA_964590845.1. GTDB lineage: Bacteria > Nitrospirota > Nitrospiria > Nitrospirales > Nitrospiraceae > Nitrospira_C. The sequence goes on along the minus strand of CAZPYP010000010.1, from coordinate 570 downwards.
GTTCGTCAACGTCGGATCAAGATGCAGCCCGATCTTTCCGGCAGCTTCGGACCACTGGCTCCGCAGGTGATTTGTCGGGCAGACCACCAGGACCCGGACGGCGGCCCCCCTTGTCATGAACTCGTGCGCCACGCGCAGGGCAAACCGCGTCTTGCCCGCCGCCGGCGTCGCCATGGCCAAGAAGTCTTTCGTCCCGTGTGCCCGGACGGCGGCCAGCGCCCGGCGCTGCCAATCACGGAGCGGAGCGGTCCAGTTCGGCAAGCTGTTCATGGTGACGGCGACGCAGGCGGCGTCTCACGCGGCATGTGCCAAGACACCGGAAATGAAACGGCGGCAGAACCGCGAACGGCGCTAGTCCAGCCAGTCTTTCTCTTTGAGTTTCCTGGGCAGATACTTCTTGGTCAGATACTGGAAATCCTTGTTGGCCAGCGCGTCGAGTTCGTACTTCAACCCGCTCGTCAGCATCCGCTTGATCTCCGCCTGCCAGGCCGGTTTCTGGAACCACTGGTAGTTCATCAGTTCTTTCGCGCGGGCGATGTCCTTCTCGTTCAGCTTGATGCCGACGTTGCG
>CAZPYP010000009.1:33079-37840 GCA_964590845.1 uncultured Nitrospira sp. | reverse complement strand
GCCGAGCGTCAGGTTGCTGCCAAGACTGATGCCGCCACTGCCGGCGACGACGCCGAGATCGCGGTTGTTGCTCACGTAAGGATTGGTCTGAAACGTGATGGAGCCGGTTCCGCCATTCACGATTGACATCGGAGCCGGCGCAGCGGCCACGCCGGTGACGAAGATGTTACCAGTGTGGGTCGGGCGCCCGATGGTGAAGCTTCCGGCCGTCACGCTGCCGAAATTCGACCCATAGTAGACGTCGGTCGGTTGTCCCGTGTTCACATCGCCGAACTCGATCGTCCTTGTCAGCACGTTCGGCGCGAGCGAGAAGTTGCCCGTCCCGGCGTTGATGCCGGCCCCGTTCGGATTCAACGTGTCGGTAAAGAAGTTGATCGCGCCATTGCCGGTGGTGGCGATCGTGGTGCCGCCGGTGAGATTGATCGTCGGGGCATCGACGGTGAGCGCCGCGCCCGAGGCCGTGTTGGTCGCGTTGCCGCCGAACGTAACCGCGCCCCCGGTCGACGTGAGCGTCGTCGCCTGGTTCATGGTCACATTGTCGTTATAGGCCTGATTGCCGGTGGTTGTGATCGCTCCCCCGTTGATCGCCGTCGTGCCTCCAGCATTGGTGGTGAGACCGGTCAAGGCGGTCGTACCGCCGACGATGCTGCCGAAGGTGGTGGTACCGGTGCTGTTCGCCGTGAGATTGAAGGCGCCATTGAGGGTGTTGCCGAAGGTGATGTTGCCGGCGCCCGCATTCAGCACCGCATTCGCGCCGAGGCTCACCGCGTCGTTATAGGTCTGTGTTCCGGTGGTGGTGATACCGGTTGTGTTGATGGCCGTGGTGCCGCCGGCATCGGTCGTCAGCCCGGACAGCGGCGTGGTCCCGCCGATGATCCCGCCGAACGTCGTGACGCCGATGGTATTGACGGCGAGGGTCTGCGCGCCGTTCAGCGAATTGGCGAAGGTGATGGCTCCGCCGCCGGTACTGGCGACGGTTGTGCCGGCTCCGAGGGTGACGGCGTCACTATAGGTTTGCGCGCCGGTCGTGGTGACGCCGCCGCCATTGAGGGCCGTCGTTCCGCCTGCGTTGGTGGTAAGGCTTGAGAGGGCCGTCGTATTGCCCACGGCGCCGGCAAAGGTTGTCGTGCCCGTCGTATTGACCGTGAGCGCCTGCGGTCCGTTGACCGTGCCATTGAACGTGACGGCGCCAGCGCCGGTGCTGGTGAGTGTGGTGGGTCCGGCCGCTCCCAAGGTCACGGCGTCGTTGTAGGTCTGTGCGCCGGTGGTGGTGATGCCGGTTGTGTTGATCGCCGTGGTGCCACCGGCGTTGGTAGTGAGGCTCGTGAGAGCGGTGGTTCCGCCAACGATTCCGCCGAACGTCGTGACGCCGGTCGTATTGACGGCGAGGGCCTGAGCCCCGTTGATCGTGCTGTTGAACGCGATCGCTTGATTACCAGAACTCGTCAGCGTCGTCGCGCCGGTCAGCGCCACGGCATCCGAATAGGTCTGCGTTCCGATCGTGGCGAAGATGCCGGTCAGATTCGTCGTGCCGCCGTTGCCGCTGGCGAAGTTGTTGATGTTCGTGAAGTTGGCGCCGTTGATCGTTGTGGTCCCACTGAAGTTCAGCGTCAGGTCGAAGCCGCCGCCGTTGACCGTTGATCCGAAGGTAGGAGTTGTGCCGGTCATGACGGAATGACCGAGCAGCGTCAACGGATCGCCGTAGGTCTGTGCCCCGGTGGTTGTCACGTTGCCGCCGATCTGCACGGAACCGGTCGCATTCGACGTGAGGGAACCGAGAGCGGTCGTGCCTCCCACATGGCCTGTGAACGTTGTCACCCCGTTGGTATTGACGGCCAGTGTCCGACCAGCTGCATTCCCGTTGACTGTGCCGCTGAACGTGACGTTGCCGCCTGTTCCGATGCCTGCGCTCCCTCCCGTCGCGGTCAGCGTCGTGTTGGCCGAGAGCAACGCGGCATCGGCGACGGTGATCGCGCCGCCGGTTCCGGCTGTTCCAGTGCCGGCTCGATTTCCTCCGGTCGTGGTGATGTTCTGATGGGTGACGGTCGGAGTCGCGCCGCCGGCGTCGAGCGTAACCCCGCCACCGTTGCCTCCGTTCGCGTTGCCAGCCAGGCCGCTCCCACCGATGGTCGAGATCGCGCCAACGGTGACATTGCCTCCGCCGGATGTTCCGTTTACCGCTCCGCCAGCGCCTCCTGAGAAGTTCGCGCCGTTACCGCTGCTGCCGTTCGCCGTGATGGTCGTCGCAGTGAGGCCACCTGCACCAGCCAGCGTCACCGTGCCGGCGTCACGACCTGTGGTATTGGCGTTGGCCGTGCCGCCTGACGTCGTCACCGTGGTGAGGGTTGCGGTTCCCGTCGTGGCGTTGACGGATACGTTTCCACCGTTGCCATTGATACCCCCGGTCGTCGTCAAGGCACCGGAACTGACCGTCGTCCCCGAGAGGGTGATCGAACCGGCCGTGCCGCCCGCTCCGGTCCCTGTCGCTGCGCCGGAGGAGGTCGTGACTCCGCCGGTCGTCGTCGCTGCGCCGCTGCCGGTGATCGAAACGACGCCGGCGTTTCCACCAGCTTGATTGGTTCCAACCGCCGTTCCCCCACTGGCGGTGATCAGGCCGGTCACGGACCGATTCACTCCCGTGATCGTCACATTGCCGCCTGCGGCGCCCGCGTGGGTGGCTCCGGCGATCGCGGCTCCGCCGGTCGTTTGAACGGTGCTTGTGACGTTGACGTTGCTCGCCGAGTTCAACGTCACGGCCCCGCCTGCGCCTTTGTTCCCACCGCGGGTGTCGATTGCGGCTGTCTGCAAGGCGGCCCCGGCCGTGGCGTTGTTCTGTGTGACGGTTACGGTGCCGGCCCCTCCCGCCGTTCCCGTGCCGATCGCGTTACCCGTTCGCGCCGTCAACGCGCCGGCGGTGAGGTTGCCTGTGGTGCCAGAACTGTTGGTCAGCGAGATCGAGCCCCCGTTGCCGCCCGCGGCGTTGCCCGTGCCGGCATTGCCGCCGCTGGCGGTAATCGCGCCGGCCGTGGTCGTGAGGGCGCCGTTCGACGTAATGGAAACCGAGCCTGCGTTTCCGCCGGCCTGATTGGCCCCGTTACCGTTGCTGCCGTTTGCGGTAATGGCGCCGGTGGTCGTGACGGTTCTTCCCGAGAGCGAGACGTTGCCCGCATTGCGGCCGGCTGTACCTGCCAGGGCGGTTCCACCCGTCGTTTGAATCGTGGAGGCGGCAGCGAACTGCAAGCCGCTCTGCGAGGAGAGAGTGACCGAGCCCCCGTTACCGCTCGAGCCCCCGACGGTATTGATCGAGCCGGTTTGGAGGAAGGCGGCGGCTCCGGCGTTGTTCTGCGTGACTGCAATACTGCCGGAGGCTCCGCTGGGCGTGGTGCCGATCGCGTTACCCGTTCGCGCCGTCAACGCGCCGGTGGTCAGGTTGCCGGCCGCGTTGTTCGTAACCGAGATTGTGCCTCCTGCGCCCCCTGCTGCGTTACCGGTGCCTGCGTTGCCACCACTGGCTGTGAGGGCTCCCGTCGTAATTCCGTTCGTCGAGGTGATTTGGATGGTTCCGCCGTTGCCCCCGGCCTGATTCGCGCCGCTGCCGTTGCTGCCGTTCGCGGTGACGGTTCCCGTCGTCACCCCCGCGCCGGTGATCGTGACCGTGCCGCCGTTTCGGCCGGGGTTGCCGGCTCCTGCGGTGCCGCCGCTCGCCGTCACAGCCCCGGCCAAATTGACCGCGCCGGTTCCGGTGATCGTGATGGCCCCTGCATTTTGATTTGCCGAGCCAGTAGTGGTGATCGTGCCGGCGGCAAGACTCGTGAGGCCGACGCCGGAGAGCTGGATACCTCCGAGACGCGCCGAGATCGCCGCGTTCAGCGCAATATTGCCTCCGCCGATGCCGTCCTGGTTCGCGATGAGGTTCAGGAGTCCGGAACCGGTCGCCGAGATCCCGGCGTTAACCGTGATGTTATTGTGCGCGCGAAGCGTCAGGCTGTTCGCGCTGGCCCAGGTCACCGCATTGGCCACGGTGATGTTGCCGGCGCTTCCGAAACCACTGGTGGTGTCGACGGTCACGTTGTTCGCCGCCAGGGCGTTTTGCAGTGTCGTCACATTCAGGGTGGAGGTCAGCGCGGAGCCGGTGAAGGTTGGGCCGCTCGGAAGTCCGACGACGTTGGCATTGGCGCCGGTCGAGATCGTAATGTCGGTCGGATCCAGCAGGAGCGTTCCGGTCCGTCCCATCAGCGCGGACGTGTTGACGTTGCCGGCGAAGTCGAGCGTGTTTTTGCCGGAGACTTCGACGACCCCGCCGTTTCCACCCGCCTGCCCGCCTTTCGCCGAGATGCTGCCGGCGAAACCGGTGTGGCGGTCGGCCCAGACGATGACGTTGCCGCCGTTGCCGTTCGTCACCGCGTCCGCATCGATGGACGCTCCGGCCGCGACCGTCGTCGTGAGGGCGTTCGCTTCAGGTCCTTGCCCTTGATAGTTGCCGCCCACCAAAGCCGTCCCGCCGGCGCTGTCGCCGGAGACATCAATTCTCGCTCCCTCGCGCAAGGCGACCGTCTCGCCCAGCACCGAAACCCGTCCGCCCGTTTGACCTGCATCATGCCCTGACGCGTCGATGGAGCCGGCCACCTGCACCACACCGCTGTCGCCTCCGTCAAGGCGGACGAGACCGTTCTGGTTCACCAGGCTGCGTGCGCGGACGACGCCGGTTTGATTGACGACGGACGAGAAGATGTCGCCGGCCGCTTTTGCCTGTAGGACGAC
>CAZPYP010000009.1:30517-32979 GCA_964590845.1 uncultured Nitrospira sp. | reverse complement strand
AACCGTCCCAGGATCACGGAGGGGTCGGTGCCGATGACACGATTGAGGGCGATCGAATTGACCGACGGCTGGACGAAATGTACCGCCTCGTCGCCGGCAATCGAAAAACTCTTCCAATTCAAGATGGCTTTATCGGTTGCCTGCAGGATGTTGAGGGTCTTGGGGGTTGTCTGTTGAATCGTCGCATTGCCACCGACCACTTTCCCGTCGCTTGGGAGCGCGGCGGCGAGGCTGGGAAGCAGGATCTGGATGGCAGCCAGCAGGCCGCACAAGATCCGGTGGCTCTCGGAAAATCCGCGCCACGTGATCCGGTTCTTGGTCCTGCTGATGCGTCGGTCCGTCACCGCGTCGCCGGGCTCCTTCTAATAAGAGTGTGGCCCTCGCGCGATGCGAACACGTCATACAAAGGGTGTGCCTCAAAGGAGTGAGGACCAAAAACCAACCGGTTGCGGCTTGATACAACCGGCGCGATCGTACAACTGTAGGCAAGAATGGTCACAAGCATGGTTCAGAACCGCGCGATGGCTTGTAAGTAAAATGTCGGGGAACGATCGCCCGTGATCGTCCCGCCCGCCGGCTTCGGGCCGATCGGGAATCCGACGTCGGCCCGCAATTTGGTAAAAAAATACGGCAATTCCGTCTGAAGGCCAACGCCCGTGCCGGTTAGGGTACTCGAGGACTTCTCCCCCGGCTGCGGATTGCGTAACCGTCCTGCGCCGTGATCGATAAAGGCGGCGGCCTGGGTCGAGCCGAGTAGCGATGGCAAGAGCGGCACTCTGGTTTCGGCCGACACACTGTATCCTTCGTCCACGAACCGTTCGCCAAGCTGATATCCGCGAACGGAATCCGGTCCACCGAGCAACATCTGCTCGATCACGACCACCGGGCCGGTGGTCGCTTGCCCGTTTCCACGAAGGACCAAGAGTACGTCGTGTCCTAAGCTTTGAATCCGACCCGCGTTGAGCGTGGCTTTTGTGAAGCGATTGTCGGCACCCTGCCTGGTGCTCAAGGCCGCGTTGTCGTTCATTCCCCCCAGCACCTCTCCCAACCCCTGAAATCCGTACAGCGAAAAGTAGGTGCGGCCGGACAAATCCAGCCGGTCGTAGTTGACTCCCAGCTTAGCCATGCGCACGGCATCGTCGCCGACGATGCTGCCCAAGGTGAAGAGCCGGTTGTCTTTCGAGGCGAAGCCGGCTTCAGCCGTCAACGACTGAAATCGTGTTTTGATGAACGGGTGCACAAGGGACACGTCATAGGTCTTGATCTTGCCGTTGATGCCGAGCGCCGCCAACTGTGCCCCGACACCGAACCGCCCGTCTGAGCCGGACAACACGAGTTTCGTACCATGCACTCCGACCGGTACGGCATAGGAACCGATGACGAACCAGAGCTGGTCCGGGTGATCCCCGACGATGCCGTTCAGATTCAGCTGTGCGCCGTCGAAGAGCGCGTTGCCCACCTCTACGCCGGCACCCATACGATTGCGGGAGATGGTGTTGAAGCCGTAGTTGTTGTAGTCCAGCGTGGCGTGGATGGGCCGCTTGTCTTCGGCCTTGACATGGATATTGGTTGATCCCGTCGATGCTCCGGGTTCGAGCACGGCGGCGACTTTCAAATCGGGGTATTCGTTCAGCAGGAGCAGCCCGCGCTCCAAGGCCACGTTTCGAACCACTTGGTCTTCCATCGCCTGGGCGAGGCGGCTCCTGATGAATTCCGTCGAATAGTGTTGGTTGCCGGTCACGGAAATCTCGCCGACCCGGCCTTCGAGGATCGCGATGGTCACGATGCCGAATCGAATGTCCTGCTGCGGCACGTACGTGGTCGCGAGGGTGTAGCCTTTGTTTCGGTACAGGTCTGCGACTGAGGCGGCGACGCCTTCCAATTCCAGAAGGCTCAATGCGCGCCCGACGTAGGGCTGAGTGTGCCGTTCAAGTTCGGCCTGTGTGATCACGGTGTTGCCGCTGAAGGCGAACCCTTTGACGACCAGCGTGTCGACGGGGGCATTCTCCGCTGCCCGCGCCTGCTCCGAGAGATTGAACGGACCAAGGCACAGCAGAAGTAGCCAGCCGACAAAAAAGCCGGCGAAGGACTGTGCCACGGCAGGCTGATTGAGTCGCTTCACTTTGCCTTCCAGCTATGCCAAGATGCGCGACGGTTCGTTAGTCTGTTCGAATCGGTCGAGGTCGTCTATGCCCAACTGGTTGGTGGTGATCCTGTTGTTGTCCGTCGGATGCGGCTGCGCCGTCCATCCCAATTCGTCTTCAGAACCGCGGACTCAGTCAGGCGAAGCAGAAACGCCCCCTCCCGCTGTCGAAAAAACACCCGCGCCACCGCCGCCGAATACGACCTGCCCTCCGGCCATGCGGGGTTCCTGCTGAGGGGCTGATGGTCTCAGGCTAGGGTCATTCGACCGTAACCTGAACCGGTTGGACGGTCAACGAAATATCCGTTTTTGTACGTAG
>CAZPYP010000009.1:0-30417 GCA_964590845.1 uncultured Nitrospira sp. | reverse complement strand
TCGATGCCCCACCGGCGCTCACGGACGATTTCCTGCCCGCCTTCGATCCCGGCGACGCGGGCTCTGCCCTTGGCTTCTCCCTCACGCAGAATCATGTAATCCCGCCCGCAGGTGTCTTTCATCAGCGCCAGCGCCTCGGTGCGGAACGAGGAGAGCATCGCTCCTTGCTCGCCTTTGAACGGATAGGTCACCACTCCGCCATCACCGGTGTGTTGCACCAGCTTGGCCCCTTCGGCGCAGCCGACCAGCGCAACGAGGATCAGATACCAGAGACTTGACCCCTTCTTCATGAGGCTCCTATCATAACGGGACGGGTCCGCCCTGTCGAATCTGCAGGCTCACAGACCAGGAGGTCGAACATGAGATGCCGCCGCATCGTGCTCCTTATCGGGATGGTTGGGATGCTTGCTATGACCGCCGGGACGGTTGCGGCCTATCATTCGTACCTGTTGTCGGTTCAGCAACTGCAAGCCGGTTTGAAGAAGGCGCCGGCAATGTCTCAGAAGGGATTCCTATTGGTCGATGTACGGTCGGTAGAGGAGCATGCCGGCGGCTATATTCCCGGAACCGATATCAATATCGATTTCCGTGAAATCAAGTCGCGACACCGGGAGCTCAGCGCACAGCTCGGCGATCACATCGTCGTCTATTGCCAATCGGGTCATCGAAGCAATATCGCAGCGGAAACCCTCGCAGATCTCGGCTATAGCCATGTTTATAACGTCAAAGGCAGCATGAACGCCTGGCTCGAAGCGGGGTTCCCCGTGGAAACCGCCCGCCGTTGACCGATCTTCGCCTCGCCGGCAGTTCATCGTGATTGGCAAGAAGAACGCTACGGCAAGGCCCCGTTTGGCATCAGGGGCCTGAGTGACGGCCTCGCGCTCACCCCTCAGAATGGGTTTCAATCAGCGGGTGGGTTTGGGCTGGCCAGCTGGTTTTTGTTCACGAGGGCTAATCCCGATCACGGCAGGCAAGCGGATGTGGGCGGCGGCTCGATCGCCGAAATATGGCCGCCAAGCACTGTTGTTGCCGTTGCCGGATGCGGATGACAGGAACGAAGGGGCCAGGGCTGCATCGGAGGACGCTCCTCCATCCATGGCCATGGCTCGACGGATGGTCGGAAACGCCTCATGGAGGCACTGCCCGAGGTCATACAGCGCCGCAGGCTCCGTTGTCTTGAACAGCAGAATATGTCCATTGTCCTGCTCGGCAACGATCGTCTGCTGCGCCTGTTTGCCGCTCTTTCTCACGCGAATGGTGCCGGCCTGATCGATCAGCATCAGCGACTGCGCTACCTCGCGGTAGCTCGGATTTTGGCCATCAAATGACTCGTACGAAAGATCGATGATTCGGGCGGGCGCCTGTCCGGTGCCGATCGGTTCCGCGACAAACAGTCCGAGCCACGTTCCGTGTTGTTTTCCCCCGAGCGAGCGGCCGTTCCCATAGAGCAATCCAAGGTACGCGAAATTTTCCCTGAAAAGTCCGGCGTTGAACACGAGGTCATGACCGGTCCTGACCTGCCATGCGCTGATGTCGAGCGGTTCTTCCAGGCCGGCCTCCCGAAAATAGTGAACGGAGAATCGGTAGCGGCCCGGTTCGATGTCGATGGCGAGCAAGGGGGGAACATCAGAACAGAAGGCAGGCGGTGTCCACACTGCGACTGCCAGACCCTCGGCCAGCCGGTCCCACGCGATGGGCTGGGTCCATCCGGTCGATGCCGTTGCGGCTATGGCAAGAAGCGCTGTCAGCAGGCGGCGAATAGAAGAGACGAGCGGTCCTCTGGGATGTCGGGCGGGTTTCATCATCGATGAGCCGGGGCGCGAGCCGAGTTGTCCGCTGTGAGGCCTCAACCGACGAATGAGCATGACGGCCCGCTACCGCATCCGCGCCGGGGGATTGGCCGTCGACGTTCCAATGGGCGGGTGCGTCGAGTCGAGGAGCTGACGGACCATTCGAGCCAGTGCTTCCGGGGTAAAGGGCTTTTGCAAAAATCCGGTCGTCCCGTCTTCATGCCCGGCAAGAATTCCAACGTCATCGGTGTAGCCCGACATGAACAAAATCCGGAGATCCGGTTTGATGACGGTGAGGTTTTGTGCCAGCTCACGCCCTCCCATGCCCGGCATCACCATATCGGTCAACAGCAGGTGGATCGATCCGACCTGCTGGCTGGCGACGAGACAAGCTTCGACGCCGTTCTTGGCCTCGACGACGGTGTAGCCGAGTTTGCGAAGCTCGTCTCGAACGAGCGTGCGGACGCTGGGATCGTCCTCGACCAGGAGAATGGTCTCGGTTCCTCTCCGAAGCCCGCCTTCATTCGAATGCTCGGTCGTCGGGGTCGGTTCCGCCTCAACGCAGGGCAGATAGATGTCGAAGCGGGTGCCTCGAGACGGACTGCTGGTCACGTCGATACCGCCTTCACACTGGGCGACGATGCCGAACACCGTCGACAAGCCGAGTCCGCTCCCTTTGCCTTCCGCTTTGGTCGTGAAGAACGGTTCGAAGATATGAGATTGGGTCTCGCGATCCATTCCACAGCCCGTATCGCTCACCGACAACTTTATGTATGGCCCAGGCTTAAGAGGGCGCACGTGGTAAACCGGGCTGGCGGTCATGTCGACTCTGGAGGTCTGGATTGTCAGAATCCCCCCCTTGTCCATCGCGTCCCTGGCGTTGACGACCAGATTCATGAGCACCTGTTCGAGCTGCGCCTGGTCGCCGCGTACTTGCCCGCCCGAGGGGTCCAATGTGATGGAAAGACGGATATCGGCGCCGATCAGCCGCTGCAGCATGCCCTCGAGACTCGTGACGACCGTGTTGAGCGAGAGGGTTTTCGGCTCCAGAGGCTGCTTGCGACTGAAGGCCAACAGTTGTCGGATCAACATGGCGGCTCGGTCGCCGGCCTTCTGCGTTTCCTCGATCTTGGAGCGAAGCGGGTGATCGGGGCCCAATTCTGCCGCAAGGACGTGACTGTAGCCCATGATGACGGTGAGGAGATTGTTGAAGTCGTGGGCGATGCCGCCGGCCAGGCGACCGACCGCTTCCATTTTCTGCGCCTGTCGGAACTGCTTCTCGCTCTGGCGCAAGGCGTCTTCGGCGCGTTTGCGCTCGATTCTGGCGTCTCGCTCGCGCAGCGCACGCTGGACTGACGGCACCAGGCGCCCCAATCGTTGCTTGAGCACGTAATCTGTGGCTCCCTGGTGCATGGCGTCGATCGCGAGTTCCTCGCCGATGACGGCTGAAACGAACAGGAACGGGACCTCGGGAGCCTGTTGGCGGGCCAACGCGAGCGCACTCATGCCGTCGAATCCCGGAAGTGAATAGTCCGCAAGGATGAGATCCACGGAGCCTTCCTTCAGGGCGGCGACGAATCCGGCGCGTGTGTCGACACGGCGAGAGACACAGGGGATGCCTCCCTCCGTGAGCATGGCTAAGACAAGGTCGGCGTCGGCAGGATTGTCTTCGAGATGCAGGAGGCGGAGCGGCTGGTTCACAGGTCCTTTGCGGATAAGTCTAGGATGTGGATTCCAATCCGGCGGGCGGCGGTTCGTTGATGACGCCCCAAAACACCCCGAGCTCTTTGACGGCGTTGATGAATTGGTGGAACTCGACCGGTTTGACAACGTAGGCGTTGGCGCCGAGGGCATAGCTTTGGGCTAAATCGCGCTCTTCCCGCGACGACGTCAACATTACGACTGGAATCGGTTTGAGATCGGCGTCGTTCTTGATTGTGCGCAAGACCTCCAACCCATCGACTTTCGGCATTTTCAGATCCAGGAAGACGACGGCCGGATTGCCCTGTTGGCGGCTCTTGTAGGAACCGCGGCAGTACAAGTAATCCAACACTTCGGCCCCGTCGGTGCAGACGACCACCTTGTCGGCAATGTGGTGTTCTTCCATGGCGGCCAGCGCCAATTCGGCGTCCCGAGGATTGTCTTCGGCCAGCAGGATCGGTTTCACGGTTGTCATGTTGAAGACCTCTTTAACGGCAACGAAAAGTGAAATGTTGCGCCTTGGTCGAGGGCGCCCTCCGCCCAGGTCCTTCCTCCATGCCGATGGACGATGCGTCGGACGTTGGCGAGGCCGATGCCCGTGCCTTCGAACTCCTCATTCCGATGCAACCGCTGAAAGACCCCGAACAGTTTATTGACATACTGCATATCGAATCCGACCCCGTTGTCGCTGACGAACAGATCGACCTCGCCCGCTCCCTCCTTCGCGCCGATCTCGATTCTCGGAACGGGCCTGCTTGCCGTGAACTTCACGGCGTTGGAGATCAGATTCATGTAGACCTGCCGCAACATGGCCGGATCCCCCGGCACCTGCGGCAACGAACCAATTGTCCAGGAGATCGTCTTGCCTTGCAAGTCAAGTCGCAAATCGTGGATGACGGTCTTGACCAGCTGATTCAAGTCGACGGTCGTATGCAGCATCTCCTGTCGTCCCATCCGGGAGAAGACCAGCAGGTCGTCGATGAGTTGGCCCATCTGTTTGGCGGAATCCGAGATCGTTTGCAGGTACCGCTGCGCCTTCTCGTTCAGGCCCTGGCCGGCCGACTTGGCCAAGAGCGCGGCATAGCCGTCGATGTGGCGCAGCGGAGCACGGAGATCGTGCGACACGGAATAACTGAACGCTTCCAGCTCCTTGTTGGCGGCCTGCAGCAACTCCCCTCGTCGCTGGAGTTCTGCCGCCACCCGACGGCGCGTGTCGATGTCGTGATGAATCAGATAGTACACCGCGCCGAGCAGGACCAACAGGAGTAAGGCTCCGATGCCGAGCAACGCAACGGTGTTCCTGGTGCTTGCGGCGGAACGGAGAACGCGGTCGTGGACCATTTGTTGTTCGGCGCCTTCCATCTCGGTCATGATGCGGTGCATCTGGTCGAGCTCACGCTTCGCCACGCCGGGCAAGGCGAGGTGGCGGGCGCCTTCCGTTCCCCCCTGGGAGCGCTGGGCGATCGCATCGGATTCCAACTGGAGCTGTTGTCGGACGAGCTGCATCAATGCGGCGGCCCGAGCCTGTTGATCGGGGACCCCGCTCGTCAGTGCCTCCAGGTAACGCGCATATTGCGGCGTCTGTTCTTTCAGGGCGCGATAGGCGTTGAGATACGTGTCGTCTCCTGTGACGAGATAGCGCCGATGGCCCCGTTCTGCGGCGTCGAGCGTTTCGCCTATCGAAACCAGAAGCTGGACCAATTCATGGCTGTTGGTGTCCAAACGGCTGTTGTGCAACACCACGCTGGTATTGCGGTAGGAGACGGTGCTGATGACGAGAATGCAGGCGAAAACGAGGCCGAACCCCGCGAGCACCCGCTGTTCGATGGACCAGCGGGTGAACCAGCCGGGAAGCATCGGAAGTTCAGGGGTCTGGGATGGCGTAGCGGGAGACGGTTGGTCGAGGGGGATGGCCACCGCTGGCGCAGGATGTTCCTGGGTCGCTGTTTCCATGCTGTAAACGGGAACAGAAAGGCCCGTAATGACTGAAGGAAACTTTACTCTGGCTCCCGAGAGCCTGCAAGGAATATTTCAGTCGATACGGAGGGGAAGACGGCGGAAACCGTGCGGCCCGTCATCCGCCGAACGGCACGGCTGGCGGGACGTTCGGAAGGGCAGCGGCGGGACCGGCGAGATTGGAGAACATCATGGTGGCGGCCACCACCCAATCGATCACGGGCTGAGGATAAATCCCGACGATCAGCGTGCCGGCCAGGCCGACATAGACGACGGCTTTCATCGGACCGGAGACACTCAGCGGCGACGGGTCGTGCGGCTCGTTGATATACATCTTCTTGACGACGATCAGATAGTAGTACATCGAGATGACGATGTTGATCAGCCCGACCGTGATCAGCGTGTAGAGCCCTTCCTTGATGGCGGCGACGAAGATGTATAACTTCCCGATGAATCCGGCCAAAGGCGGCACACCGGCCAGCGACAACAGGAAAATGAGCATCGAGAAGGCCAGAAAGGGCGATCGACGCCCCAGTCCGCTGTAGTCGTCGATCTCTTCGCTGCCGATGGCCTGACTCACCGCGATGACGATGGCGAAGGCGCCGAGGTTGGCGAATAGATAGGTCAGCAGGTAGAACAGAATCGCATCGTTTCCCATCTTCGTGCCTGCCGCGAGCCCGATCAGGACGTTCCCGATCTGGGCGATACCCGAATAGGCCAGAAGGCGCTTGATGTTCCGTTGCGCGATGGCCACGATGTTGCCGTAGGTCATCGACAGGACGGAGGCTGCCACGAGCAGGAGCACCCATGTTGGCTTGAAGGTCGCGAGGGCTACGAAAAACATCCGCAACAGAATGGCGACGGCTGCGCCTTTCGGGGCAATCGACAGGAAGGCCGTCACCGGCGTCGGCGATCCGTGGTAGGTGTCCGGAATCCAGGAGTGGAACGGCACCGCCCCGATCTTGAACCCCAGCGCGCCGAAGATCAGCAGAAATCCGATGATCAATCCCGGTGTGGCCTGGGCGGATTTCATATCCGAGAACACCAACTTCCCGGTTTCGCCGTACACGAGACTGATGCCGTAGGCCAGGAGCCCCGCCGCGAATACTCCCAAGATGAAAAATTTCAAGCCGGCCTCGTTCGATGCCATGTCTTCACGCAAGTAAGAGACAAGCACGTAGAAGCCGAAGGTCGAAAACTCCAGGGTCACGAAAACCGACAGCAGGTCGTTGGCCGAGGCCATGAACATCATGCCCAGCGCGGACATGATAACGAGGAAGTAGTACTCGCCACGGAAGAAGGTGAACCGGTGGACGAAGTCGATCGAAGCCAAAATGACGAGGATCGTGGCGACCACGATGAACATCTTGAAGAACAAGGCCATTCTATCGACGACAAACATGTTCGCGAACAGCGTGCCGGAAACGCCGGACAGGTCGAACCACGCCAAACATCCGAGCGTACCGACCAGACCGGCGATGCTGAGATAGGCCAGTTGTTCCTTGGGCAGACGCGGGAACGTGAAGTCAACGATCAGGACGAGGCAGATCCAGCAGGTCAGCAGGATCTCCGGAAGCAAAAGCAGGAGATCGGCGGAAGACATGGTCAGCGAGAAGGTCATGGCTTCGCTCCTGGCTCGCGACTCGCGGTGAGCGGCAAGGGCTCGGGGGCACGGCGTGAATCGTTCTCGCCTCCAGCCTCGTAGCGCTCGCCCGTGGAACCAGCCACCGGGACCACCTGGGTAATTCTTGCGACCAACGGGTC
This sequence comes from uncultured Nitrospira sp., assembly GCA_964590845.1. Taxonomy (GTDB): domain Bacteria; phylum Nitrospirota; class Nitrospiria; order Nitrospirales; family Nitrospiraceae; genus Nitrospira_C. Next base: position 23,206 of record CAZPYP010000009.1, on the reverse strand, counting down.
CACGCCGGAGCGCACGACGTTATAGAGGTGCATAGGGAACAGACCGAACCCGATGCTCACAGAGATCATGATCAACAGCGGGAGCCGGTCGACCGCCGCGACGGCGTCGTGCGAGTGGCTGTACTTCTGGTCCATCGGTCCATAGAAGAGGCCCCGCATCATCTTGAAGAGATACGCTAACGTGATGACGATGCCGACGACGGCGACGATGACTTGGAGCGGATATTTATTCCAACTGCCGACGATGATCATGACTTCCGCGATGAAGTTCACCGTGCCGGGCATTCCAATGGACGCCATGCAGCCGATCACGAAACAGCCGGCGATAAAGGGCATGCGGTTCGACAATCCGCCGAGCGACGGAATGTCGCGGGTGTGTGTCTGGTCGTAGACCCAGCCGGCCATAGCGAAGAGCATGCCGGTCGCCATGGCATGGGCGAACATGTAGATCACGGCTCCGCTGAGACTGATGTAATCCAGCGCCGCCATACCGAGGAAGACATACCCCATGTGGCTCGAACTGGAGTAGCCGATCACGTATTTGGTGTCCTTGGCGTAGTAGGCCACGAACCCGCCGTAGATGATGCTGAACATGCACAGGACCGCCGCGATCGGCATCAACTCGCGGGTGGTGTCGGGCATGATCTCGAAGGCCACGCGGATGATGGAGAAGTGCCCCAGTTTCATCAGCACGCCGGCATGCAGCATGCTGGTGGCGGCCGGCGCGGCGGCATGGCCGACGGGGGACCAGGAATGCAACGGCCAGAGCGGCGCGATCGAGGCGAATCCGAAGAAGATCAAGATCCAAATGATCTTGTCGAGGGTGGTGCCCAGGACCGGTATATTCAGCGCCTTGCTGTGTTCGCGCAGCTGGAGGATGTCGAAGGTGTTCAGCCCCATGTACTTATAAATCAACAGAATGCCCATCAGCGCCGCGACGGCGAAGGCCGAGAGAAACAACACCAGTTTCATCGCCGCATATTCTTTGCTGTTTGAGCCGAAGTTGAAAATGAAGCCGACGGAATCCCGGAGCTTCAGCCCCTCGGGGTCGGTCATCTCCAAATACTTCTTCGTGTGGCTGCCCCACATGCCGAGCAGCAGGTACATGGGAATGACGGACATCTCGTAAAAGAAATAGAGGAAAAACAAGTCCAGGGACATGAACACGCCGATCGTGGCGGCGGCGAGGATCAGCAGCCAGATGTAAAACTCTTTCGTGCGGTCTTTGATATGCCAGGACACGAACACGCCGGCGAAGAGCAGGATGGAAGAAGCCAACACCAGCGGGGTTCCGATCCCGTCGACGCCGAGATGAAGGGAGATGCCGAGTTGCCTCGACCATTCGTATTTTTGAATGAATTGGAACCCACCCTTGACCGGATCATACGCGTAAAACAGATACAGCGACGCGATGAGAGACACGAAGGCCGATCCCGCCGCAATGCCCCGCACGAGCATCGCCTGCCGATTGGAGACGAAGATCAACGTCAGTGCGCCCACGAACGGGGCGAAGAGGATGTACAGCAGCGCGTAATCACCCATAAAAATCAGTCAACCTTTCGCGTTACCGTGCCGGACGCCGCCACGCGGTTGTGGTCGAGCCGGTCGACCAGCGCCTGTACCGAGCCGTTCATCATTCTCAGGAACGGCGCCGGGTACAGCCCGATCCAGAGGATCATAATCGAGAGCGCGAGCGCGATGATCGTCTCCCGGAGATGCAGGTCGGCGATGGAGGTTTTCACGGCTTTACCGACGGGTCCCAAGATCGCCCGTTCGTAGTACCAAAGGAAGTAGGCTGCGCCGAACACGACACCAGTGACCGCGATGGCTCCATACACCCAGTTGGCCTTGAAGGTGCCGAGCAGAATGAGGAACTCACCCACGAAGCCGTTGGTGCCGGGCAAGCCGATCGAGGCTAGGCCGATCAACAGAAAGAACGTCGCGAGCAAGGGTGTATGTTTGGCCAACCCTCCGAAGGCCGACAATTGCGTCGTCTGCTGCCGTGTGTAAAGAAATCCCGCGATAAAAAACAAGCCTGCCGTGCTGAATCCCAGGTTGATCATCGTCAGGAGGCTGCCTTGCAGGCCTTGGTAATTCAGGGCGAACAGGCCGATCACGATGAACCCCAGGTGGCTGATGCTGCTATAGGCCAACAGGCGGCGGAAATCCGGCTGGATCAAGGCCATAATGGCACCGTAGACGATGGCGGCCAACCCCAAGGCCATGACGACGGCTACCACCGTCGAACTTTTGGAGGCGTCGGGCAGGAGCGGAAGGCTGAAACGCATGAAGCCGAACGTCCCTAATTTGAGGCCCGCGAGCACGACGGCCATTCCGATCGGCCCCTCCAGCAACGCGTCGGGAAGCCAAGTGTGGAAAGGAAATACCGGCGCTTTGAAAGCGAACCCCAGGAACATGAGCCAGAAAATCAACACCTGCTGCTCCAAGGGGATGGGCACCGTCAGGAGTTCCAGGAGGTCGAAGGAATAGACCTGGTCCATCCGATGGAGCGTCGCCCAGCTATGATAATTGATATCGAGCAGGGCGATCCCGACGAGCATGAAGACGCTCCCCAGCAAGGTGTAGAGCACGTACTTCAGTGCGGCATAGTGCCGCTCGGCTCCGCCGCCCCAGAGCTTGATCAGGAAGTAGCTGGGAATCAGCATGAGTTCCCAGAAGACGAAGAACAAAATGAGGTCCAGCGATACGAACACACCCATCGTCGTGGATTCCAGAGCCAGGAGCGCCATCATGTAGAGCTTCATCTGGTGGCGGACCGTATCCCAGGAATAGATGACGACCAGCACCGTCAGGAACGCCGTCAGCCCGACGAACAGCACGCTGATGCCGTCGACCGCCAGGTGGTAGCTGATACCGAGTGCCGGTATCCAGCGGACATGTTCGGCGAACTGCATGGCGGCTGAGTCCGGAACAAAACGGGCCATGACGAAGATCGTCATCGCCAACTCGACGAGCGAAATGGTGAGGGCCGACGTCCGGACCATGTCCTCGTCGTCAAACAGCCAGAGCACCGCTGCGCCCATGAGCGGGAAGAAAAGGATGCAGGACAGGATCGGGAATGTCGCGGACAGTTCTTCCAACATAATGATGCGTCAGCGTTGGACGATAAACTGAATGACGACGGCCAGCAGGAACAAGCCCGCTACGATGATGGCGGCGTAGTGATGGACCATGCCGCTTTGCAGCTGCCGCCACTGTTTGGCCAACAGATGGTTGCCGTAGCCGATGACGTTGAGGCCCCCGTAGACCACGTATTTTTCCACCCAGGTGGATCCGGCCGCGCCGAGTTCCGCCATTTGGCCGACCCCACGCACGATGCCGTCCACGACGACCCGGTCGAACCAGTCGAGCGCGAGCCCGAGCTTCTTCGTCGGTTCGACGAACAGGGCATCGTACAACTCGTCCACCCAATACTTGTTTAGCAGCAGTTGATAAGCCCCTTGCGCCTTTTCCGCCCACCGGGCCGGCGCCGCGGGATTGATGCTGTAGAGGTAATGTGCCAGCGCCCAACCGAGGAGGGCGATACCGGAGGCGACCATCATTAGTGTCAGCACCGTGCCGGTTCCCGCCTCATGCTCGCCTTCCGCACCGGCTCCCACGACGGGTGCCAGAAATTGATGCAGCCAGCCGTGCTCGGGGGGGAACCCCAGAAATCCTCCCACCAGCGAGAGCAGAGCCAGCACCATGAGCGGACCGATCATGACGCTGGGTGACTCGTGCACGTGTTCCTCGGTGTGATGATCCAGGCGCGAGGCGCCGTAGAAGGTCAGGTATGTGAGCCGGAACATGTAGAAGGAGGTCAAAAACGCGCCGATTGCCGCCATGCCGTAGAAGAGGTAATGATGATGGACGAAGGCATGCCCCATGATTTCGTCCTTGCTCCAAAAGCCGGCGAGCGGGGGCAATCCGGCGATGGCGATCGTGCCGATCAGGAACAGCCGGTAGGTCCAAGGGATCTTCTTGGCCAAGCCGCCCATATGTCGGATGTCCTGCTCCCCGGAGAGCGCATGGATGACCGAACCGGCTGAGAGGAACAGCAGGGCCTTGAAAAAGGCGTGGGTCATGACGTGGAACACCGCGGCCGTATAGGCGCCGATGCCACAGCCCAAAAACATGTATCCCAGCTGGCTGACGGTCGAATAGGCCAGGACCCGCTTGATGTCGGTCTGAACCAGGCCGATGGTCGCGGCAAACAATGCGGTCGTTCCACCGACGATCGCCACGGCGTTCATGGCGACCGGGGACAGGTCGAAAATCGCATGGTTCCGCACGATCATGTAGACGCCGGCCGTCACCATGGTGGCCGCATGGATCAAGGCGCTCACCGGTGTAGGACCTTCCATGGCGTCAGGCAACCAGGTGTAGAGCGGCAGCTGGGCGGATTTGCCGACGGCCCCGATCAAGAGACAGAAGGCGATGGCGGTGGCCATCTCTGGCGACAACTGGCCGACCTGGGCGAAGACCTTCGTGTAATCGAGCGTCTTGAAATTGATGAAGACTAGGAAGATCGCCAGCAGGAAGCCGGCGTCACCGATCCGATTGACGACGAACGCCTTGGAGGCGGCTTTGGCGGCGGAGACTTTGTCGTAGTAGTAGCCGATCAAGAGGTAGGAACAGAGGCCGACCCCTTCCCACCCGATGAACAGCACGACATAGTTATTCCCCATGACGAGCAATAGCATGGAGACCATGAACAGGTTCATGTAGGTGAAGAAGCGGGTGAAACCGTCCTCACCGTGCATGTACCCGACCGAGTAAACGTGGATCAGGAAGCCCACACCCGTCACGACCAACAGCCAGGCGCAGGTCAAGGGGTCGACGAGATAGGCCAGGTTGATCATCAGGTCACCGCCAAATATCCATTGATAGGCGACGACTTCGTGCGCGACGCCGGTCCGCAGCACGTCGGCGAAGACGCCGATCGTACAGAGGAACGAGAGCCCAACCGATCCCCACGCCAGTCGATGGGCCACCTCGTGGGAATACCGGCGGCCGGCCAAGCCGTTAAGAATGGCCGCGAGCAGCGGGAACACCGGAATCAACTTGATCAACAGGTCCGTCATGTCACCACTTTAGTAGGTTCATCTCGTCCACGTTGGTCGAAATTTTTCCGCGGAAGACGACGATGATGATCGCCAGCCCCACGGCCGCCTCTCCGGCGGCGATTGCGATCACGAACAAGGCGACCAGCTGGCCGGCCATCGATTCCAGGTAGTGGGAAAAGGCCACGAGATTGACGTTGGCCGCGTTGAGCATGATTTCCACGGACATCAGAACGATGATGAAGTTGCGGCGGATCAGCACACCGAGCAATCCCGTGATGAACAGGACGGCGCTGACGACCACGTAGGCGGACAGAGGAATCACGACCTATTCCTTCCCCGCATCGAGGGGCTTCGGCGTCTTCGCCAATACGATAGCCCCGATGATGGCGCCCAAGAGAAAGACGCCGACGATTTCGAACTGGAGCAGATAGTCGCTGAACATCTTCATGCCCACCGCGTAGGTATCCCCTTCCTGCAGAACCACGGAAGCGGGCGCGTCGCCCTTGGCTCCGCCGTACGGCGATCGGAACAACAGCACCAATACATAGAGCGAACCCAGGACGGCCGGGATGAGCATCAGGTGAAAAGAGGAATGAAAGTATCGTTCTTCGGTCTTCAGATTCAGCAACATGAGCACGAACAGATAAAGCACGAGAATCGCCCCGGCGTAGACGACTACCTGGACTGCCCAGAGGAATTCCGCGTTGAGCAGGACGAAGAGACCGGAGACGTGGAGCAGGAGCGCCAGCAATGCGAGGCCACAATGAACGGGATTCTTGAGCGCCACGGTCAGGGCACCGGCGGCAATGCTCATCAGGGCAAAATACGCGAAGAACGCGGAGGTCATCGTCGGGCTCAGCTCAAATGCTTCGGCGTCGATTGCGTCGGTTTCACCACCGACTGCGGGAAGTAGTACCGGTACTCCCGGCTCTCCTCGACGTTCTTTTCCTGATTATGGGCGTACAGGTACTTTTTCGCGTCGTCCAAGTGCCGTTCACCGATGTCGTAGAGCCGCTTCTTGTCGAACAGGAGCGTGCGTTTGTCGTGCGTGGAAAACTCGTACAGTTTCGTCATGGCCAGCGCGTTGACGGGACAAGCCTCCACACAGTAGCCGCAAAAGACGCATTTGGTGATGTCGATGTAGAACTCGCTGGCGTACCGTTGAAGCGGCCGCTCGGCATCCTCAGAGCTGATGACCTTGATGCAGCGCGAGGGGCAGGCGGCTTCGCAGAGGTCGCAGCCGACACAGCGTTCCCGTCCATCGTCGTACCGCAACAACCCGAGTGCACCGCGGTGGCCGTCCGGAATCGTCCGCTGTTCCCGTGGGTACTGGAACGTGATGGGCTTGTGGAACATGTGTTTGAACGTCACCTTCATGGCGTCCCAAATCTCGTAGAACAGGGCGGCCTGAAGAATCTTCTTGGTCATCGCTCCGACGCTCATGATTCGCTCCGCTCAAGGCCAGAGGTCCGTGGCAAGGGACGAGTGGGTATACTGTTCTTGTTCCTCTTGCCCATTGCCTCTAGTCCTTCGTCCATTTCATACCTTCTCGATCGTGACGCCGGTGCGTTTGAACGAGGGCACTCCGGTGACGGCGTCGACATGAATCGACATGAGGTCCTTGACCGGCGGCTCGTTGAAATGTTCGGGGAAGAAACAGGTGGACGGGGCCACGTCAGCGTCTTGCTGGACGCCGATCTGGATCGAACCCCGCTCGGACGTCAGCTTCACCAGCGACCCGTCTTTCAACCCCAACCGTTCCATGTCCGAGCCGTTCATCCTGATCCGGCCCGTATTCGGCGCGATCTTGATCAGGCCGGGAGCTGCGGTCGACAACTTGCCGGAATGATAAAGGACCGGCCCCATGAGCAACGCAAACGGTCGGCGGTGGTCCGGCGCGACGCCCTTGTACCTGGCGGCGACGGCGGCGGTATATTCGGGCGACAAGTAGCGATCTGCGGAAGGCACGACCTTCTTCGGCTGTCCGAGATTGTAGTATCCGGGAAGCAGTTTCATGATCTCCGACTGGATGTCGTTCGCCGACTCGTACTCCCACTGACAGCCCAAGCCGTTGGCGAGCGCGGTGATGATATGCCAATCCGGTACACTTTCACCGACGGCATCCATGGCCTGCCGCACGCGGAGCACACGCCCTTCCAGGTTCGTGAAGGTGCCATCTTTCTCAGCGTAGGTGCAGGCGGGCAATACCACGTGGGCCATCCGAGCCGTGGCGGTCAGGAAGGGATCCTGGACGACCAGCAGGTCCAACCTATCCAATGCGGTCCGAACTTCCGCCGAGACAGGCAGCGTGTCCAATGGATTCTCACCGACGACGTAGAGGGCACGAATTTCACCGCTGCGGCAACGCTTGAGAATCTCCATCAAGCGGGCGCCGGTTCCTGCGGCCGGCAGTGTGACGTCCCAGGCCTTCGCAAATTTGTCCCGCGTCGCCTGGTCGTGGAACGAGCCTTGGCCTGGCAGGAATTCCGGTGCGACACCCATGTCGACGGCGCCTTGCTCGTTCGGTTCTTCAGTAACGGTGTTCACCCCGCAGCCCGGCCGACCCAATTTGCCCGTGAGCCAGGCGAGATCGACGAGCTTGAGGACGTTGTCGTACCCGTTCGGCTGGCGCACGATGCCTTCTGCGCAGATGACGATCGAGCGGGGCGACTCGGCAAAGATCGTCACCGCGTCTTTCAGGTTCTGTACGGTGAGTCCCGTGGCGGCGCTGACTCGTTCGAGCGAGATCTGTGAGACGGCGGCCTTCAATGCGGCCAACGCCTGCGGATGTTTCGTGGTCGTTTCCTCGTCCACCAGGTCGAGTTCGAGCGCGGCTTTGATAAGGCCGTCGATCACGAGGCCTTCGGTGCCCGGCTTGATGAGGAAGGGATGCGAGGCGAGCTTGCCAAGGTTCGTGACGGCCGAATCGAAGACCATCACCTGAGCCTTGTAGACGCGGATTGCTTCCTTGATCCGTACGGACGTCAGGGGGTTCGTTTCGGTCAGGTTGGCGCCGATGACAAGAACCGCTTTGGCTTTGGTCAGGTCTTCCCAGTCGTTGGGCGTGCGGCCCAGGCCGACGGCCTGCTTCGAGGCATGGACGAAGTTCAGATGGCCGTAGCGGGCGCTGCTGTCCAGATTGTTCGTGCGGAATCCTGCCCGCATGAGTTTTTGGAACAAATACAACTCTTCATTCGTACAACGGGCCGTGATGAGGCCGGCGATGGATTCGGATCCGTGTTTCTTCCGGATCTCGGCAAACCGGTCCACAGCGGTGTGCATGGCCTCCAGCCAAGGCACTTCTTCCAGCTGGTTGCCTTTGCGCAACAGAGGGTGTTTCAAGCGGCTGGGCGCATCGATGTATTCGAAGCCGAACCGGCCCTTCACACAGATGCCGCCGTGACCCTTAGCCGTATCGGCACGGTCGCCCCATTTGTTCTTCCAGGACAATGTCGACGTGACGCGGATCACTTCCGTATCCTTGGTCTCGATGTGCAGCTGGCAGCCGTCGCCGCAATAATTGCAAGTCGTGGTCGTTTTCTTCATCTGCCAAGGTTTGTAGAGATACTTCGAAAATTTGTTCGTGATCGCGCCGACCGGGCAGACGGCCAGGCAGTCTCCGCAGAACTCACAGGAAAGCGGCAGGTCGCCCTTCGCCACGACCTGGTTGAAGCCGCCTTTCTTCATGAACTGGAGAGCGTCGATCATCAACACGTCCTTGCAGACGTTGATGCATTCGGCGCAGGCGATGCAGCGGTTCATGTTGAAGTCGAGCACGAGACTCCGGGTGTCCTCGGGGATGAACTTCTGTTTCGCGTTGGCGAGGTTCGTCACGCCGTGCTGGAAGGCCATATCCTGCAGTTCGCAATGCCCGTCGGCGTCGCAGACGGGGCAATCGAGCGGATGCACGGAGAGATGTTTCTCGACGGCTTTCTTTCTGGCTTGAAAGAGGTCGTCGCCTTCGGTGCGGATGATCATGCCGGCGGTGGCTTTGGCGGTGCAGGAGCGTACCGGTGCCTTCTTGCCTTCCTGCATGACCAAACACATGCCGCAAGACCCGAACGGATCGAAGGTGTAGTGATAACACATGGCAGGAATGATCTTACCCGTGCTGGCGATGACGTCGTACAACGAGACGCCGTCTTTCGCCGTGACGGTCTTTCCATCGATGTTCAATTCGATGGTGGCCGATTCGACTTCCGGATTTGTGGCTGGCTTCAATCCCATGCGCAGTCCCTTACTTACCGGTCACATTCCCCCATGACGATGTCGTAGGTGCCGAACAGGGTGATCGCATCTGCGATCATGTACCCTCTGGACATGTAGTCGAACGCGCCCATATGGATGAAGGACGGGGCGCGGATCTTGAGCCGATAGGGTTTCCCGCCTCCCGTGCTCACGATGTAAAACCCGAGTTCGCCTTTGTGCGCCTCGGTTCCGCAATAGATTTCTCCCGGAGGCGCGTTGAACCCTTGTGAGAACAGTTTGAATTGCTGGATCATCGATTCGAGGTTGGTGAAGACCCGCTGCTTGGGCGGCAGCGTGACACTCGGCACGTCGGCCATGATCGGGCCGTCCTGCATCTGCTCCAGACATTGCTTGATGATCTTGACGCTCTCGTAGAGCTCCATCACTCGGATCCAGTATCGGTCGTATGTGTCGCCGTTCTTGCCCAGCGGCACGTTGAATTCGCACTTGGGATAGGCCGAGTAGGGCTCCGCCTTGCGGAGGTCGTAATCGACGCCGGACCCGCGAAGCGTGGGGCCGCTCAATCCGAAGCTGACCGCATCCTCTGCCGAAATCACGCCGACGCCCTTGGTTCTGGCGAGCCAGATCCGATTCTTTTCGAGAAAAACCTGATACTCGTCGATTTTCGGAGGAAAATATTCCAGGAACTGCTTGAGTTTGTCGAGCAGCGAGGGGGTGAGGTCCCGCTCCACGCCGCCGATCCGGTACCAACTGGTGGTCAATCTCGCGCCACAGAGCTCGTCGAACCAATCGAGCAGGATTTCCCGGTCGCGGAAACAATAGAAAAAGACCGTCATCGCGCCGATGTCGAGCGCCTGGGTGCCGAGCCAAAATTGATGGCCGATGATGCGCTGAACTTCCGCGACGATGGTGCGGAGGTATTCCGCGCGTTCCGGCACGGTGATGTTCATCAACTTCTCGACTGCGCGGCAGTAGGCGAAGTTGTTGTACATCGCGCAGACGTAGTCCAGCCGGTCGGTATGGGGAATGAACTGGTGGTAGGTGCCTTCTTCGGCGAGTTTCTCGACGCCGCGGTGGAGAAATCCCATCACGGGGGTCGACTTGACGAGCCGTTCCCCTTCCAGTTCCAGGATCACCTTCAACACCCCGTGTGTGCTGGGGTGTTGCGGCCCCATGTTCAGGAGCAGCTCTTCGGTGCGGAGCGTCGGAAGCGTTTCGCTTTCCGGATGCGCCGGATCGACTTTGTAGACCGTGGTTCTCTGATCTTCGAATGCCATGTTCAGCTCGTTATCTGGCCGTCTCGTCGAGAAAGTCGAAGGTGTCCCGCCACCCCCTCCCACGGAGAGGGAAGTCTTTTCGTAACGGGTAACCTTCCGTGTAGTCGTCGGGCATGAGAATGCGCCGCAGGTCCGGATGGTGCCGGAAGCGGATGCCCATCATGTCGAAGACTTCACGTTCCATGAAATCGGCACCTTTCCAAAATTCCGTCAGGGAATCGACCACACAGTCGGATTCCGGCACGCGAGTCTTCAGGCGGATGCGATGGCGCTTCTTGATCGAGTAAAACTCGTAGACGACCTCAAACCGCTCCTCATCGTCCGGCCAGTCCACCGAGCTGACGTGGACGATATAGTCGAAATCCATGGCCGGATCGTCGTGAAGGAATTGCGCGACGTCGCGCAATTTGTCGCGCGTGACGGTGACAGCCAGATCGCCGCGCCATTCCACGGCTTTGACGAACCCGCCGGGGAAGTTCTCCTCGATCCTATGTGCCAGTTGCTCGAGCGCCATTTGAGACGATCAGACTTTCAGGCTCGCCTTGACCTGCTCCGGCTGCTTGACGAAGACCCGCTTTTGCATGATGCGTTCTTGCAGCTTCAAAATTCCGTCGAACAAGGCTTCGGGAGTGGGCGGACAGCCGGGCACGTAGATGTCGACCGGCACGAAGCGATCGACGCCCTGCACGACGCTGTAGCTGTCGTAGATGTTCCCCGATGTCGCACAAGACCCCATTGCGATCACGTACTTCGGTTCCGGCATCTGGTCGTAGATTTTCCTAATCACCGGGGCCATCCTCCGGCAGACCGTGCCGGCGACGATCATCAGATCCGACTGCCGTGGGGATGCGCGGAAGACCCCGGCGCCGTACCGGTCCATGTCGTAGCGCGACGATACCGCCGCGATCATCTCGATCGCGCAGCATGCCAGGCCGAAGGTCATCGGCCATAACGAGCCTTTACGAGCCCAATTGACCGCTTTTTCCACCGTCGTCGTGATGACGTCGGGCGCTCCATCCTTTTCTTGACGACCGAGTTGGATCAGTCCCATTCCAGCGCTCCCTTACGCCAGGCATAGACATAGGCAACCAAGAACAGGGCGATGAAAATCAGCATTTCAACCAATCCGATGATGCTGACCTTGTTGATATCGTTGAAGACGACGGCCCAGGGGTACAAAAAAATCACTTCGATGTCGAAGATGACAAACAGCATGGCAAAGATGTAGTAGCGGACCGGGAACGGCATGCGCGCATCGGAAAACGGTTCCGATCCGCACTCGTACGTCGACAGTTTCTCGGGCTCGGGATACTTCGGTTGGACGAGATAACTCAAGAGCAATGTGACGACGCCGAAGGCCAGCGCCACGAAGACGAACAGAAGGATCGGAAAATACCTGGTCAGGTACTCAAGGAGGAGATCAAGCCCGGTCATGGCGATTCACCTTTCAACACCTTGAGTTGCAAAGGAGAGCGGGATCTTAGACGGTGGCTCGCAGGGATAGCAAGCGTACAAAGGACCTACAGGCGAGAGCCGAAAGTCCTAGGGTGTAACCGAGAAAGAAGAGTCGCGCGGCAGGTCTCGAAACCGCCTTATTTTTCAGAGGACTTTGTCGAGTTTGATCCCATCCGGGTCGATGGCATTTTGAGGTGCTTGGGAGGGCCAGCATCCTTCCGTTCCCATTCCGAGTGCAAAGGTGAGGTGGCCTTTGCCTTGCTGCGTCGATGAATCTGTGTTTGGATCCGACCAACTCCCTGACTCAGCCGCTTCGCCACTCGATCAGTCCTTTCCTTCTTTTGGTTCCACGCCGCCTTGAAAAGCTACCATTCACACGACAGGACGGTCAATGGCCAAGACCGCAAAAACCTTGACAGTACAGGACTATTTGCTATGGTTTTCACAGCAACACTTGTCTCAACCAGAAGGACGCCTTATGACCACTTTCTCGCCCATCCGAATCCTGTGCCTCACCTTTTTCGCTGCAGGTCTGACAGGCCAATCCATGGTCTGGGCAGATGACCTCGAAAGCATCAGATTCGGCGAAGCGGCACTCAACTACGCATCTGGATCCATCCAGCGTACGACGCCCCAGGACGGCGTCGTGAACGTGATTACCGGCGACAATCAAACCACCGGCGACCGCATGCAATTGGGGCAGGGCGACACGCTGTATTTGAAATTGAAGAATCCCAGCGACGTGGCGCTTGGCGATCTGTATACGGTATTCAAGCGAGCCCGTAAGGTGTTTCATCCGATGACCCGGGAGTATTTGGGTTATCTGGTCATTCGCGTGGCGATCGTCCAAGTGGTGCAGGTCGACAAGTCGCTGACGACCGTTCAGACGCTTCGGTCTTATGGGGCGATATCACCCGGTGATCCGGTTGCCAAATTTGTATTACCGGTAGAGTCGGAGGTTTCCACCGATCACTCCCCTGCTTCGGATACTGTCGGCATGGTGGTTGAACTCCAGGCTGACATGGGTCTGACCCTGGTGGCCCAGAGGAACGTCGTGTACATCGATCGCGGAAAGAATGATGGGATCCAGACCGGGGATCAGTTTGAGATCGTGCGGTCGGGGGGAAATTTGCCTCCCCGCCAGGTCGGACAGCTGAAAATCCTATCCACGGAAGACAACTCCGCGACGGGACTAGTCACCAAATCCACCTCGCGTATATTGAGAGGAGACCGCATTCGTGTGATGGCGCGAAATCCGGAGGCGGTGCCGGTTTCACAGCCGACCCCGCAGCCGTCGCAGAACTTGTCGAAGCCGTCAGCGCCGCTGGCTGCCAGTGCTCCGTCCGATGACCCACCGGGCCCCCGGATGCAGGTGCAGAACGCGGCCCGCGAAACAAGGATTACGCTCAACGACCTGATGAAGCAATTGCGCTTCGAGTCCGGTGAAGCGACCATCAAACCGGAGGGCTATCGGGTTCTGGACGAACTCGTGGAGTACCTGAAGCATGCGCCGATCGATCAGCTGATCAGAGTCGAAGGTCACGCCGACAATATGGAAATCGGTCCGTCCCTCAAGTCCTTCTTCCCGACGAACTGGGACCTCTCGAAAGCCCGTGCAACGGGGGTCCTGCGGTATCTCGTCGAAAAGGGTGGAGTCGATTCAGCCCGAATTTCCTCCGTTGGCTACGGTGATACGAAGCCGGTCGTGAGCAACGCCACCGAGGCTGGTCGACAGAAAAATCGGCGGGTCGACGTCGTGTTGTATGCGCCGGAAGCTGAGAACAGCGCTGAGAAGATTGGCAACCAGGCTGCCGCGAACCCTAATGGACACGAGGTCAGCGGCATGCCATCGGGTGGTCAGGCTCCGACGGCCCTGTCCAGCCTCGATCACAGCACTGCTGACACCACTCCGTCCGGGCCTGCAGCGGTTGATGCGGAACAGCCGGCGGTGTTGGGAGATCCGGGCTCCGAGCCGGCCTCTGACCGACCGGCGGTCTCTCAGCCGTAAAGACGTCCGTCACTCGAAGGGGGGAGGTTACGGAAGCGTGGCCTCCCCTTTCTATTTGTCCTGCCCACTAGCCCTTGATTGTTCCCCATTTCGCCTCACTGCTACAATGCCGCATGTCTGATGCCGCTCGCGACGATCAGTCGTTCGTGACGGGTCGGCTCTATGCCGACGTCATCGTGCCGCGCCATCTCTCCGGCCCCTTCACCTATGCGGTCCCGCAGCATCTCTTTTCCACCGTGCGTGTCGGACATCGAGTGGAGGTTCCGTTCGGCCGCGCGCTTGTACAAGGGGCGGTGACGGCTCTCACCCATCGCTTGCCCCGGGGCATCGATCCATCCCGACTGAAAGAGATTCGAGCGCTGGTGGTTGACGCCCTCTCACAGAAAGCCTCAGAGAGCCAATTCAATCTGGCAAAGCGCGTATCAGACGAATATGCGGCTCCGTTGGGCCAATGTTTGAGGCTGGTGTTGCCGCCGGCGATCGCCCGCTCATCGGTCGCAGGCCGACTGATTGCGACGCCTGCAGGCCTGGCGGCGCTCACGGCCAACCCAAACCTCTCGGACGACCTGCGCGCCATCATAAAACGGCTGGCTCGAAAAGCCGACGGGATGAAGAAGGCAACGATGTTGCAAGGCACCGGCGCTGTGACGCAGCAGCAGTTGGCGTCGTTGGTAGAAAAAGGGTGGGTGGCGGAGATTCCTCAAACGGCTCGGACAGTACATAAGGCCGGGCCCATGAAAGAAGAAAGCGATATTGCGGCGAGATCGCTTCCCGACGTCCCGCGGGAGTGGGAGGTTCGGCTGATCGGCGCACTGGAGAAGGAAAAGGCGGAGTGGCTGGTCTTACAGGCAGGGCTGGAGCCGCGGATAGCCACACTGTGCCGCGCGATACGCCATGTCGTCGACCGCGGTCGCTCGGTGCTGGTGATTGTTGGTGAAGCAGGGCGGGCGAGTTGGATGGCCGGAATCATTTCCCGTCATCTCGACCTGGCGGCGGTCTGTTTCCATAGCGGTCTGCCCGAGGAGGAGCAAGCGAATATCTGGGGGCAGGCGGATCGGCATCCAATCGTGGTCGGAACGAGATCCGCAGTGTTTCTCCCAACCGAGAATCTCGGCTTGATCTGGGTTGAGCGTGACGAGGATCCGGCCTTGAAGGAACCAAAGGAGCCGCGGTACCACGCGCGTGATGTTGCCTGGATTCGAGCGCAACACCAGCGGTGCCTGTTGATCGTTGGGTCCGCCCATCCGTCGTTGGAAACCTTGACCCACGCAGAGACCGGCGGCCTCCTGCTGCGGCGGGAAGCCCCGGCTGTCCCAAGCCCCGCGGTCGAAGTCGTGGACTTACGATTGCAAGATAGGCGGTCCCTCTTGAGCTCGCTGCTCCGTGAGGCGCTGACAGAGTCGATCAGACAGCGCGCGGGCGCCTTGCTGTTTCTCAATCGCAAAGGATTTGCAGGGGCGCTGATCTGCCGCGACTGCGGGCAAGTGCCTCGCTGCCGCTCTTGCCAAGTGGCGTTGACCTATTATCGCCAACAGGATCGGTTGTCCTGCGCCTATTGCGGGACATCCGTGCAATCGCCAACCGCCTGTCCTTCCTGCGCCGGCCCGGCCCTCCAGTTGGTCGGAGAGGGAACTGAACGGGTCGAGGACGAAGTCAGGCAGCTGTGGCCTCACGCCGCCGTCGTTCGCGCCGACGGCGACACGATGCGAACGGCCGCCAAGGCTGCGGCGATATGGGGCAGGATCTGCCGGCGGGACTGGGACGTGCTAATCGGCACGCAACAGGTGCTACGAGATTATCTCGTTCCGCCCGTCAATGTGGTGGGCGTCGTCCAAGCCGATGCCGGACTCCATCTGCCGGACTTTCGTGCGGCGGAGCGGACTTACCACCATTTGCTGGATGCCGCAGCGCTCGTGCGATCCGAGGGGCGCGTGATCATTCAAACGTATCTTCCTGACCATCATGCGATCCAGTCCGTGATCCAGGGTCGCGACGACATGTTTCGGTCCGAAGAACTCTCCCATCGAAAGGCGCTCGGTTATCCGCCGGCGGTTCATCTGATTGTGTTGCATGTATCCGGCGCGGATAGCCGGCTTGTCGCGAAGGTGTCGCAGGAGTGGGTTGCTCTATTGGGCCGCCATTCCCGTCCACCGGAAAGCGCCGTACAAGGTCGCTCGGCGCAGCTGGTGGTGCTAGGGCCGGTGCCTGCTCCGGTCCCCAAGCTCCGAGGGAAAACGCGACTGCAGATTCTCGTCAAATCGGAGCACCGTGAGGCGGGAACTCAGGCCGTACGGGCGACGGCTGCACAATTGGAACGAACATACTCCGCGCGGGTTGCGAAATTCGATGTCGATGTGGATCCGGTGGAGATGTGGTAATTAACGGGGTCTCTTGGTTCGAGACGGAGGGACGGCTGCAGCCGTGACGTCCAGTTGCTGCGGGGGGGCTCCCTGCCCGCGCTTGAACAGCCCGTACGAGAAGGCGATCCAGAAGACGGACGAGAAGAGCCCCATCAATATCGCGGAGAGCATCGTCCCCATCTGTTCGTCAGTCGGCTGATCGGTCAGCGACCGGATATGAAACATCGTGACCAGCGGCCAGGCCAGGCTCTCAATTCCAAGCAAGAGCGTGGACCATGCCCACACAAGACTCATCGTCTTTCCTCGCCATACCAGCATCCCTACAGCTGCGCCAAAGATGAGCAGAGAGCCGGCAGGTGAGAGGCCTTCCCAGGCCAACCAGGCTCCCACGGAGACCACTACGCTTCCCAAGATGGCATTGACTAGAAGGGTCGAGTCGGAAAACATCAGGCACGGTCCTGTATCATTGGCGTCCAGTCTGGATTCACCCGGCGCCAATGTCAACAGAGAGTGCCGGGGGAGGAGGGTCAAACGCTATGACTGCAGGGCCGCATCCGCGGCATCCAGAAGGGACTTCATCTCGAAGGGCTTTTGCAGTGTGTGATGAGCGCCCAGCATCTTGGCAACGTCCAGAAATCCCAACACACCGATGAGATCGCTTCCGCCGGTAATCGCAATGATCTTCACATTGGGAGATTCCCGCCGTAACGTAGAGATGCATTCGAGGCCGTCCTGGTCCGGCATCAAGATGTCGGTAATCACCAGATCGGTCGGGGTGCGACGGTACCGGTCAAGGGCTTCCTTCCCATTACTGGCTTCCTCCACGCGATATCCCGCCTCTTCGAAGGTCGTTCGAATGAGCTGGCGAATTTGGTCTTCGTCGTCGACGACAAGAATGGAAGGCATCAAGTTCCCTCTTCCCCGGTGCGTCCGGTATCGATGTGTACTTTAGCACAGAAAATTGGCTCCGCAATCAATTCACGACTTCGGCCGTTCACGACAGGCGTACTTGTTTGATGGCCGCCACTCGTTCTAATGATCACACCAAACCGCAGAGGATGATGAACGAGTGAGTGGAAGCGGCACAACACTGAAGATCTGAATGCAGCACTCAGCGTGAAGTCGGGCTCCGCCTGGCGAGTCGCGGGAACGAACGAGCTTGATTTGGTGCCGAAGGCGGGACTTGAACCCGCACGGCTTGCGCCACACGCCCCTCAAACGTGCGTGTCTGCCATTCCACCACTTCGGCAAGGACGGAGAGAACCAGAGGGAAGCGGCATTATAGAAGTAGGCCAAAATCCTTGTCAATCAACGGCCTGTCCGGTAAGATTGGCCCGCTGTCACCCCCGGGCGTTCCAACATCATGCATCAGTACCATGAACTCCATCCCTCACTTTTTCCTGCCGCCACGGCTTCGACAGCTGGCTCCCTGGTGGCTCTGTTCGATGTCGACAATACCCTCTTGCCAGGACAAGCGTCTGAAACCAGGTTCTTTCGTTATTTGTGGCATCGTGGCTTGGTCGGATGGAGTGAGTTCGGCCGCAGTGCCTCTTGGCTGATTCGGCACAGGCCGCCTTTTTCGCTCCATCCGCTTCGTCAGCGAAAGGTCTACCTCGAAGGCAAGAATTCCGACGTCATTGAAGCCTGTGCCAAGGAGTTTTTTTGCGAGGAACTCGTTCGCTCATTGTCCGCGAGGGGTCGCGATCGCCTGGAAGCTCATCGCCAGTCCGGCCACCACGTGATCCTTGTGACGGGCGCTCCTGATTTTTTGGTGACGCCGTTGGCCGAACTGCTCAATGTGCCGACGCTCTTTGCCGCCAGACTGGAGCGACAAGGCGCCCTCTATACCGGCCGCGTGCTGCCACCGCTCCCCTACGGAGCGGGCAAGCGAGAACTGATTGTGGCACACGCACAGGAAAAAGCCATCGATCTCGCGAGTTCCTTCGCATATGGAGACAGCCCAGGAGACATAGAACTGCTCGAACTCGTGCGCTATCCGGTCGTCGTCAATCCGATCAGAGGCATGAGGCGGATGGCACGAAAAAGGGGCTGGCCGGTCGTGGACTGGACCCAACGATGCGAATAACGGAAATCTTTCATAGCATCCAGGGAGAGTCGAGTTTTGCGGGACAGCCTTGCGTATTCGTCAGGCTGACCGGCTGCCCGCTGCGCTGTACCTGGTGCGACACCGATTATGCTTTTTACGGAGGTCGGGAGACGGCCCTGGAAGACGTGCTCGCGAAGGTGAGGGCCTACCAATGCCGGTTGGTCGAGATTACCGGTGGCGAGCCACTGGCCCAGCAGGACGCGTTTCCTCTGATCGCGAGTCTCTGCGGGGAAGGGTATCAAGTGTTGATCGAAACGAGCGGCGCCATCGACATCGCTCCGGTCGACCGCCGGGCTCACGTGATCCTCGACATCAAGTGCCCCGGTAGCGGCATGGCGGAGCGGATGTATTGGCCCAACCTCGACAAGCTGACGGCGAAAGACGAAGCGAAATTCGTGCTGGCTCATCGGCACGATTACGATTGGGCGCGCGAGGTCATAAGCCGTTACGATTTGTTCGGGCGCTGCACCGTGCTGATGAGCCCGGCGTTCGGAACACTCGACCCCCGGCAGCTCGCGGAGTGGATTCTCGCGGACCGATTGCCGGTTCGTTTTCAGCTGCAGATGCACAAATATATCTGGGCGCCGGACATGCGCGGCGTGTAGGCAAAGGAGTACGGAATGACGATTCTGCAGGTGGACGTCAAAGTGGGTCGGGCAGAGGTCGAGTCGGCGGAGGTGTTGGTCCTATCCCATTGTGAAGGCGAAGGGCTGCACAAACAGGACGCCGCCCGTCTCGATCACGCGCTTGGCGGTGCGTTGCGCGAACTCCTGCAATCTAAAGAGTTCGAGGGCAAGACAGGGGAGACTCTGCTCTACCACACGCAGGGAAAAATCCCGGCCAAACGGGTCTTGCTCGTAGGGTTGGGAAAGAAGAAGGACATGACTCTGGATGGAATTCGGCAAGCGATGGGCCATGCCGTGAAGCGGGTACGCCAAACGAAGGCTGCGGCGTACTCGGTGACGTTTCCCGCCTTTACTCCCAAGGGGCGTTCGCCCATTGAGGTGGCGCAGGCGATGACGGAGGGTGCGACGCTCGGCAGCTATCAGTTCAACGTCTACCGCAGCGAGAAAGCCATGGGGCGTGAGATGGCGCAGATGACGGTCTTGACGTCCCAAAAAGGCCAGGTGCGTCAGCTGGCCGAAGGCATCCGTCGCGGAAAGGCGGCGGCTGAAGCCGCCTGGTTTGTGCGCGATCTGTGCAATCATCCGTCGAACGTGATGACCCCGACGCGGATTGCAGCAGAAGCCAAGGCGATCGCGAAAGAAGAGGGCCTCACGCTCAAGATCCTCGAGCAAAAGGACATGGAGCAGATGGGGATGGGCGCCTTGCTGGGCGTGGCTCGTGGCAGCCATGAGCCGCCCAAATTCATCATCCTCGAATACAACGGTTCGAAGAAGAAGGACGAACGGCCTGTGGTATTCGTCGGAAAGACCATCACATTCGACACGGGCGGGATCTCCTTGAAGCCGTCGGAGAACATGGAGCACATGAAGGCCGACATGACCGGCGGGGCGGAGGTGTTGGCGTCAATCCGAGCTGCGGCGAGGCTGAAATTGCCGCTTCGGTTGATCAGCATCTTGCCGGTGGCGGAGAACATGCCGGGTGGCCGGGCGATGAAGCCGGGGGATATCGTTACCACATTGTCCGGAAAAACAGTCGAGGTGCAGAACACCGATGCGGAGGGGCGGCTGATCCTGGCCGATGCCCTGGCCTACGCGCAGCGGTACAACCCGGCAGTCTTGGTCGACATTGCGACGCTGACCGGCGCCTGTGTCGTCGCGCTCGGCCAATTCGCTATCGGGCTGTTCGGCACAGATGCCAAGCTCAAAGAGCAGTTGAAAAAATCCGGCCAGGCGTCTGGAGAACGAGTGTGGGAAATGCCGTTGTGGGACGAATACTTCGAGCAGCTGCGCAGCGACGTGGCCGACATGCGGAACA
Organism: uncultured Nitrospira sp.; assembly: GCA_964590845.1. Lineage (GTDB taxonomy): Bacteria > Nitrospirota > Nitrospiria > Nitrospirales > Nitrospiraceae > Nitrospira_C. The sequence goes on along the minus strand of CAZPYP010000009.1, from coordinate 2,783 downwards.
TCGGCGGACGCGGGGGAGGCATGATCACCGCGGCCCTGTTCCTGAGCAAGTTCGCCGGCGACGGCCCCTGGGCCCACATCGACATCGCCAGCACCGACTGGAGTGAGCGGGAACGGGCTTATATCCCCAAAGGGCCGACTGGGATCGGGACCAGGCTGCTGCTCCAGTATTTGATCGATCGGAGCTTGTGACGTGGTGCGCCTCGAGATGACCTCGCGCGAGAAGATCGGTCAGTTGTTCATGGTCGGCTTCATGGGTACGGCCGTGACCCCCGAACTCGCTGCGTTCATCAAGGACTACAAACCAGGCGGTGTCATCCTCTTTTCCCGCAACCTGGAATCCATCGAACAGATCGTCGATTTGACGAATGATCTGCAGCGCTGCAGCCCGAAGTCCCCCTTGCTGATTTCCATCGATCAGGAGGGCGGTCGCGTCTCACGCCTTCCGAAAGGGTTCACGATCTTTCCTCCCTGCGAATTGCTCGGCCGCTGCAACTCCAGCGAACTGGCCTATGCTGCGGCTGCGACGATCGCCAAGGAACTCAAGGCGGTCGGCATCAACATGAACATGGCGCCGGTGCTGGATGTGAACAGCAATCCCGATAATCCAGTGATCGGAGACCGGGCGTTCGGCTCGACGCCGGATCTCGTCAGCGAGTTAGCCTTGGTCACGGCGGCCGGACTGCAGGACAACAAGGTCGTCGCATGCGGGAAACACTTCCCCGGTCATGGGGATACGAACGTGGATTCACACAAGGAACTTCCGGTTGTCGAGGCCTCGCGGGAACGGCTGGAGACCATCGAACTCCCACCCTTTCGGCGGGCGATTACGGCCGGGATTCCGACCTTGATGACGGCACACGTACTCTATCATGCGCTGGATGATCGCCTGCCGGCGACGCTTTCCCCTGCCGTGATTACGGATCTCCTCCGGGAAGAACTTCGATACGACGGCGTGGTGTTGACCGACGACCTGGAAATGCACGCGATCGTCGACCATTACGGTCCCGGCGAAGCCGCCGTGCGGGCGTTCCAAGCCGGCTGCGATGTCTTGTTGATTTGCAAGGACCGGGACCGCGAAATCGCTGCGTTCGAGGCCATGGAGCAGGCCGTGGCTTCCGGCACCGTCGACATCGGCCGATTGGATCTGTCGGTCGCACGAATTCAGCGGCTCAAGCAACGATTTCTGTTGCCGTATCGACCGGCGATCATCTCCGATGCCAAACTGGTGGCCGGTTGCCGATCGCACCAGGCGTTGCGTCACAGTATGCAGCGCGCCGGGGATAGACTGCAGGGCCTGTCGGCCGGCAAGGCGATATAGGACGCGGCGCCAGGAGGCACGACAGTGGGACTCAGGAAGGGCGATTTTATCGACGAGCAGAAACATCACCCGGATGCCTGCGGGCTGGTCATCAAGGTCATGGGAGGCGGGGAAGGTTTTGAGAAGATCATCTGTTGCGGCCATGAACTGACCGAGGCCGATCTGGTGACAGAAATGGGGTCCCCCAAGGGTCGAAGAAAAGGCCCCCTGCCTCCCGCGGTCATCTTGGACGAAAGGAAATTGTATCCCGACTCCTGCGGTCTCCGCGTCATGATCATGGACGGAGGAGCTGGATTCCAAGAAATCCGATGCTGCGGCCATTCGTTGACTGCGAGTTCGATGCGGGAGCTGAAGTTCGGACAAATGAGGGGTGGTGATCCGCCGCCTAACGCGCCGCCCGGCACCGCCTAACAGGACTGATTCGGAGGTCACCATGCAGGATCGCAGGGAGGTGATGAAGCGGTGGTGCGGGGTGATGGAATGGCTCGATCGCCTCGGTTACCTCACGGCGGGTTTCAGTCTCTTGGTCTTGGGCATGTTGATCTTTGCGCATGCCTGGTATGTGTTCGTGACTAAGGCCGGGCAAATCGGTCTCCTCCCCTCGGGCCTGAAGCTGCTCAACGACATCCTGCTGGTCATCATTCTGTTGGAGCTGTTCAGGACGGTCATTCGATTTCTGCAGACCGAAATCCTGGACCTGGAGCCGTATTTGGCTGTCGGTATTATCGCCTGCACGAGGCGAGTGCTCACGGCCAGTGCTGAACTGTCTCACTTACCGAACATCACCGATACCCACTTCTACCAATACCTCATGGATGTGGGGTTGAACGTCGCGGTCATCATGGTATTGGTCATCGGCGTCTTCCTCGTCCGAAAGCGTCCTGCCCCGTCCTCCGCCTGAATGCAGGCAATCTCGTTCATTCAATTCCCGGCGAAAACGCTCGGCTGCTGCCTCTTGCCTGCTTGCCTGCCTTGCGCTTCTTGTGGCATCATACTCCTTCCTTGGAGAGCTGAATGGCCCACTTGCTCGAATATGTTGGTTCGGTCCACATCTATCTTGGACCCTATCGTGGGAATCCCATCGCGTTGTATTTGAAGCGGTCGGAAACCAGCTGTCAGATCGGCCCCAAGGTCTATCCGTGGAACGATGTGGTCGGGACCGGCGAGACACCCAACAAAGCGGCGGCGGACTTCGAGGACAAGTGGAAAGCCAAAGGCCTATCGGCCGACATGTACTCCGGGCCGTCCTGGGAAGGCGGTATCAAGCCTGAGAAACCAGCTCCTCCAAAACCTCCAGCCCCGCCCAAACCTGCCGCTGCAGCTCCTGCGACCGGGGGCCAACCGGCAGTCGCTTCAGCTCCGGCCTCAACGCCACCACCCGTTTCTCCGCCTACTCCTTCAGCAAGCGAAGCCAGCTAAACTTTCAAATTTAGGCTACTGGTGAGGGAGGACTGCAACAGGCG
>CAZPYP010000008.1:24093-38791 GCA_964590845.1 uncultured Nitrospira sp. | reverse complement strand
CCCGCGCCCTTCATCATCTCGATCATCTCCGGCGCATAGCCCTGCTCGCGCAGGCGCCGGGCTCCGGCTTCGCCGCTGTACCGCGTCGCGACGATGATCATCGCCTTGGCGGCATAGGTGAAGGCCGTATCCCACGACACGCGCAGCATGTCGTCCAGGAAGCGGCTGTCGAACTTGTACTTGCGCTTGGCTTCCGGCGTCAGCTCCGGGGAGCCATCGTCCATCCACTGCTTCCAGCCCTTGCGCATCAACGGCCCCTTCAAGCGATACGGGCCATAGACGCGACGATGGAAGGTAAACCCCTTCAAGCACATGCGCGGGTTATGCGCGAAGGTCCCGCGGTTGCCGTAGAGGTCTTCATAGGTTTGGTGGTCGTAGTTCTGTTCGACCCGCATGACGACACCGTTCCGGACGAAGGCCCGGATGCGGCAGGCGTGCGTGTCGTTGGGCGAACAACACCAGGTAAACGACGAATCGTACCGGTACTGGTCATGGTAGACCCGCTCCCAGGACCGATCCGGGTAGTCGCCCAACGGGTTGCCCACCTCGATGACCGGCTGCAGCGCGGTCAACGCGAGGACTTTGTCGGCCACCGCCACAGCGGCGACCGTACCCGCGGAGACTTTCAAAAACTGTCGGCGTGACAAAAACATTGGTGACACCTCCTAGAGTTGAGGGCTCAACCGAGCCCACTGTCCCTCACTGACGCACAACCAAGATTCTTCCCACCTCCCTTCGCCGGAAACGCTGCCAGAAATCTCGAAGTTCAAGCCGGTCGCGAGTTCGATCACTCGGATCCGGGCAAGGAATGTTCTTTGATTTCCGTGCATCATAGGGGTGCAGTATTGGCAAGATACACACCGGAGTCAGACGGTTGTGACCGAGGTGGGTTAACATGCGTAAGTGTTTGAGTATGCGTCAGAAAAACTGTAGTCGGCCCACTTCAATTAGCCAGTACTGTCGTGGTGTGTTGAGTAGCTCTTGTAGCACGAGAAGTAGTCAAGAGAAGGAATGGACGAGCAAGCTTCATATAATCAATAGGTTGAAGGAATATTTTGTCCGTTACCATTTGGTAGCGTCATGCGATGGCTGTAACGAAAGTAACGAGCTTGAGCAGTGCAAAGCCAACTTGACAGCCTCTGGTCTGCTCAGTAGAATCCGACCCTCTCACCAAAGGCTTGTCGAGCGGGAATAGCTCAGTGGTAGAGCATCGCCTTGCCAAGGCGAGGGTCGAGGGTTCAAATCCCTTTTCCCGCTCCAAATCCTCACCTTCACCTGTTCGTGCTGTGCGATTTCAGCGTCGCGTTCCTCGCTGCGGTCTGGGATTGCCATCTCCAGGGGCGTATCTCTTGGTCACTTTAGCCTGAAGCCGTTATGCCTGAGCTCAGGTTCGCATTGATCCAGGAGGCCAGCCGCTGCCTGCATGGTGTGGCCCGTGTCACACCCATCCGAACCAGTGACTGGCTCGATACCCTGTCTGGCGCACAAGTTTTTCTCAAATGCGAACATCTGCAGGAGGCCGGCGCATTCAAGTTTCGAGGGGCCTATCATGCCGTGTCGCATTGGACGGAGACTTCTCGGCATAGAACATTCGCAACAGTGTCCTCAGGGAATCATGCGCAAGGGTTGGCGCGGGCCTGTCAACTGCTTGGCTGCCAGGCCCATGTCGTCATGCCGATCGACAGTTCTGCGCTCAAGCGGCAAGCGGTCATTTCCTTGGGAGCGACGGTTTACGAAACGGCGGGTCGAGCGCAGGCGAATGAGTTGTTGAGCCGGCTTGCCCAGGAATTACCGGCTGTGGTCGTCCATCCATTCAACGATCCGTTGGTCATTGCCGGCCAAGGAACCGTTCTCGTCGAATTTCTGGATCAGGTACGAGACCTCGACGTGGTCTTAGCGCCGGTGGGCGGGGGAGGTCTCTTATCGGGCCTGTGCCTCGCGTCTCACGCGCTCCGCCCACAACTCGAGATGTTTGCCTGCGAGCCGGCGGGGGCCCTCGATGCGATGATGTCCGTGTGGGAGAACCGGATCGTGCCCATGGCCGATCCCGTGACCCTCGCGGATGGATTGCGAACGAACCTCGGGGATCACACGCTTCCAGTTCTCCGCCGCCATCTGTCGGGGTTCTTCGTGGTGCAGGAGCAGGAAATCATCCACGCGATGCGGATCGCGCACGACAAGCTCAATCTCCCTATCGAGCCGTCCAGCGCCGTCGCGCTGGTGCCGCTCCTGCGGCGCGAAACATCGCTGGTCGGGAAACGTGTGGGAGTCGTGTTGACGGGGGGCAACGTCGACGTCGCGACGTTTTGGAAAGAAGCGGCGAAGGCTCTCCGAGATCGTCGTCCGACAGCCGACTAGCGACTGGCTCGGAGGAGCGCTGGCAGATGAGCCAGCTGTTCCGCAATACGTTGCAGGTCTGCCTGAGCCACCATCCGTCCACTGTACCGACCATCGCAGTAGAGATCGGTCACGGCTGCGACGATAGGACCGGCCGCCTGCCGCTCGAACATGACGAGCCGGACAAACTCGCGCGGGGTGCTTGACGGGGGTTTCGTTAGGCCGCTTCGAGCCAGCATACGCAGCATGCGTTGATAAAGATGGATGACGGCTGCCGGTTTTCGCGAGGAAACCAGATGGGTCGTCGTCCAGAGTGCCACTCGGTCACGAAGGAGCAACAACAAGACCGATAAGGCCAGAACAGTGCCGCCGACGGCGAGTCCCGTCATGCCGGCCGTCGCCGTCTGCATCAGGTCGATCATCGTGGCGGACAGCCGTTTCAACGGAGCCGTTATCGCAGAGAGCCAGGTTCCAAATTGTTCGCGTGCCGCTTCGCTGTTATCGCGCAGGCCTTGCACCACGGCGAGTTGCTCCTTCGCGCTGTATCGAATGAACAGGCGGTCCCAATACAAGCGGAGAGACTCGCCGATGCGCTGTAAAACGTCCCAGCGCGAGGCGACGGGCGCTGTGGCGGCCGGCGGGGTGGGATCATAGGTGATCCAGCCGGAGCGTGGGAAGTAGACCTCCACCCAAGCGTGGGCGTCTCGCTGTCGGATGGTGAAGTAGCCGCCGAACTCGTTCCACTCGGTGGCGAGGAATCCCGTCACTAACCGGGCTGGGATGCCGAGGCTTCGCAGCAAGACCACCATCGCTGTCGCGTAGTGCTCGCAATACCCCGTCTTGCGCTCAAACAAGAAGTCCTCAACAGGAGACACCGACCTGATCGTCTCGATGTCGAGGCTGTAGCGGTAGTTTTGCAGGAGGTAGGCATGGACGGACGCGACCTTCTCCAACGGCGTCTTTGCCGTCCGGCTGATTTCCAGAGCCAAGGCGGACAATCGGGGCGAAAACTGGGGGATCTGCAGATAGCGATCGTGGATGGGGCGAGGATACTCGATAGGGGCGGCGGACTGATCTTCGACTGCGAACTTCGGTTCACGAGAGATGACGCTGTAGCTGAGCCTTGTCGAGTAGTGGTACGGGAGACGGAGGCCCCCCATATGGTCCGTTTGCACCGCCATGAAGTCGCCATTGAGGGATTCGGCGAAGGGCGCGGCAAAGAGCACCGACGTCTCCAGCGCTTCCAACAATATGTCCTGCCGCAGGGTCTCGGTTCCTCTGCCCGTCCGCCGGGCGCCGGGTGGAGAGAGCAGCAAGGTGCCGTCTTCCAGAGCGCTGATGGTGCGGCGAGTTTGCGCGCTGGTGTTCCAGGCCCGGCCGTCGTAGCGGTCGTAGGCAAGGCCGCGGAGATAGAGGCGATCTTGCTTCGAAGACGAAGCGCCGGGCAGTTCGACGCGCATCACGATTTGTGGGTCTTGTTTGATGGAGCCGATCATGCCGAGGTCGACGCGTTCGGAAAACCCCGTCATTTTCAGCCCGTCCCCACGCGACTTTTGCAGCATGCCGATTCCGACTCGAGGCAGGACGAAGAAAATGGCCAGGGCAAAGAGGAACGTGCCTAGAGCGATGACGTTGGTCAGCCAAAAGAATTGCGGAGTGATGCGAGAGGGGTAAGGCAGTGATGTTGCGCCGGCATACTTTGCCGCTTGACTGTTCAAGTGGTAGAGCAGGAGCGTCCAGACGGCTCCCAGCAGATAGAGTACGAAGATCGACAGGTACCAGAGGTCCGTCGTCAAGGCGGCCGAGGCCAGAATCGCCATGAGGCTGATGGCGTGAAGATGCCGGTAGTCCGGGAGCTGTCGGAGCGTGCAGAGCTTGATGCCCAGCAGCAACACCAAAAAATGTATGCCTGCTGCCAAGAGATCTCCCGAAATTACCATGAGGTCGAAGATAAAAAACCCGAACGATCCGATCAGAAGGGTATTCCAGAGTGCTCCGAGAGGAGAGGCCGTTGTGGAGTGAGTCAACATGCGAGCGGCGCCCCACTCGTTTCGCACCGTCAGCAGAAACATCGCTGCCACAGGCAAGGCGAGCCAGGGGGGGACGGAGCGAGCCAGCACCAACCCGAGGAAGGCCGTGCAGGCGAGGGCGAGGGAACTCAGGCGGAATGCGCGATCAAAACCCACTGGTCACGTCCTCCAACAATGTACCCTGGATGACGCGGTCGGCGGACACGAGTCCTTGACCGGTGTCCTGATCGCACCACGGGATGACGGCGATACGGTACGCGCTCTCACTGTCGGAGGTGGCTGCGACTGAAGGCGATTCGACTGGTCCTTGTCCGGGGTCCTCCCTCCGGCAGAGCGCGAGAATGCGCATCATGCCCAGGAGATGATCGGCACCGGATCCGAACTCGGAGTCTTGCATCCCAGCCACCACCCGCAGTGGATAGCCTCGCTGCGAGAGGTTCCAGAGCATCGAGGCCACGAAGGTCACGGCTCGTTCGAATCGGTCGTCGAATGGTTTCGGCGCGACGGTCGACAGCACGATCGTCACCCGCCGCTGATCTTCAATTTCCGTTTCGCGCACGATCAGCTGAGACGTCCGCGCCGTGGTCATCCAGTGAATAGATCGGGAGTCATCGCCCGGTTGGTAGAGACGGAGATTGTACAGCTGTGTGCCGGGGCCGCGGCGGGGTAGGGGCTGCGCTTGGCCCGGCGTCACGAGCTCGTCGACGAACCGCAAGGAGAGCGGTTTAATCGGCGGGCCGACGAGGATCTCGGCTTCGACCTGGTACAACGCGCGTTTGAGGAACAGGCCGAAGGGAAACAAGGTTTCTGCCCGCAACCCTTGCAGGTGCAGACGGCCTCGTTTGGTCGCCATCAGCGGATACGACAGCAAAAGAGAGCGTTTGGGCGGCACGTGGCTCACGAACAGACCTCGATCGACGTCGCGGTCTTCCACCAAGTCCAGCAGGCGCAAAGAGAAGCTGGGCAGGTGCGCGTTGTGGTTGGTAATCGACAACGTCGCGGTCGCCGGATCGTTCGCCATGATGAGGTCCGGCACGTGGCGCTGAAACTCAAGCCGGCGCAGACATTGCTCAGAGAGGAGCCCGGAAATCACGACGAGGCTGAGCATCAAGGCGAGGATCAGGTAGAACAGATTGTTGCCGGTGTTGATGGCCGCGATGCCGATGGCGAGGGTGAACAGAAGAAACCTGGTGCCTTCCGCCGTCATTCGAAGCGAACGGCTGCGAGACACCCAGCGGGCCATGGCACGGAAGGAAGCCGGCTGCATCCGTAGAACCTCTTGTGTGACTGTGACGGCAGCGCCGTCCGCGATGAAACAGGCCGGGAGCGGTTACACCGGAACGGCGACGGTTTCCACGATGTCGTGGATGATACGTTCCGCCTGTTCGAAACTCTGAGCCCGCATGCCGTGTGTGCGGTTCAACATCACACGATGGGAGAGGACCAGCGGCGCCAATTCCTTGATGTCGTCCGGTAGGCAGTAGTCGCGTCCCCGCACATGGGCGAGCGCCTTGGCCGTCTTGCTCAGCGCCAGCGCACCTCTCGTGCTCACACCTAAGGACAGGAGTTCGCTCTGGCGAGTCGCCTGCACGATGGCCAGCAAATACTCGGTGAGGCTTTCTTCCATATGGATCCGGTCGACCCGGCGCTGGAGTTCCAGGACGTCGTCGGCCGTAAGCACCGCTTGGAGCGTGTCGGCCGGATGGAGGGCATAGGGGCGTTCAAGGACCTTGCGTTCCTCGGGGAGAGAGGGGTAGCCGATGCGCAATCGCATGAGAAATCGGTCGAGTTGAGATTCCGGAAGCGGGAACGTCCCATGATATTCGGCCGGATTCTGAGTCGCAATGACCATGAACGGTTGCGGCAACGAATGTGTTTGGTTGTCGACCGAGATCTGCGCCTCACTCATGGCTTCGAGCAAACTACTCTGTGTCTTGGGCGTCGTGCGGTTGATCTCGTCGGCCAGTACGATATTGGCGAAAATCGGGCCGGACATGAACTCGAAGCCCTGTTTCTGCCGATTGAAAATCGAGACGCCGACGATATCCGACGGCAACAGGTCGCTCGTGAATTGGATCCGTTTGAATGAACAATGCAGTGAGCGGGCCAATGCGTGCGCCAAGGTGGTTTTCCCGACACCGGGGACGTCCTCAAGCAAAAGATGTCCTCTCGCCAGCAAGGAGACCACGGCCATTTCGATAACCTGGCCCTTGCCCTTGATGACGCGGGCAATATTGTCCTGTATGGCTTGAATGGTCGGCGGTTGGCTCATGTCCGGGTTATCGGCTCTGGTGGCTCAATTGTGGGTGGTGATGTGACACGAACGAAGTCTAACAAAGGGGGTGCGGAGGGTCAATGAAACCGCGGATTCCGGCGTGGCAAACCACGGCGGCTCACCGGCGAGGGATCAGCGTGATCATCCAAGGCGGCGACTCTTCTACCATGTTGCGAAAGCGTCGGGCCGTGCTGCTGGCCGGGATCCCTTCGAACTCGGCTCCGCGCCGGACATGAACGGTCGAGAAGGAGTAAGAGGCGGGATATCGACCATGCGTGGGCAACACCCTGGGGATGTGTCGCCGCAGCGGGGCGCAGTCTGACAGCCGGATAGCCTCGCCGACCTCCAATGCGGAGAGTCGGTCATGGAGCGTCCCGAAGATCGCAGGAAGATTGGATTGGGTGAACGGCTGATCATGGGGGCGGTAGACGGGATCATCCAGCAACTCGGCAAGGGTTTCCCAAAACACCTGATCGTCGACGGCGCCGAGCAGGCCGATTTGACCGCGTCTGGAAATGACGTCGAGGAGCGCGAGCGGACCGCGCACCTCGAATTTCCACGGCGGAAACAAGAGCGCCCGTCCTCCCTGTTGAACTTCCAACGCGGCCTCTCCGGCGTAGTCGACTTTGTGAAACGTGCCTTTTGTCCTCTGCAGTTCACGCGCGATCGTTTCCGGACTCAATCGGGTCGGCTCATAGGCAAAGGTCGGTGTGGCGGGAGCCCAGCATGCCGCGACGGTGTAGCGAGGCGACAATTTGCCGGCACGATCCAGGCGTTCGAGGGCGCAAAGATCCTGGTCAGCAAAAAACTGAAATGAAAGATCCGGCCTGGCCCGTAACGACTCCAGTCGTTCGTGGCTTGGATGAAGCGGCCCTCCCAAGCGCGATTGGGGATGCAGCCGATCCACGCAATGGAGTATCAGGGTCTGCCCTTTGGCTTTGATGGCCGGTGCGTATCGACGGCCCAGTTCCTCCGCAAACGAGAGATCGCCCGCGCCCAAATCCAGCACAGAAGGCTGTTCGGCCGAAATCAGGAGGTCAAAAGGATTGGCGTCGGGTCGGTCAACGGCTCCTAAGGCGCTGTTGTCAACGACACGCTCCTCTGTGTCCGGCAGAACAAGGAGGTCGAACCAGACACACAGGGCTCGCAGGGCTTTGGTGGGAGGCAGCCCAGTCAGTTCCTTCAGTCTGGAGTTCGACAGATCCTGTATGCGTTCGGCTTTTCCCCCTTGTAAGGCCGCAGCCAGGGCATTCCGCACCGGCGCTGGCACTTCCGCGCTCGCCGCGGCCTCCATGAGCCGCTTCAAGGTTGTCGGAAACTGCCCAGCTCCGACCAACCGACGGGAAGCCTCCCACTGCTCTTCGCGCTCCTGAAGCAGTTTGGTCACTTGCGAACGAAAATCTGCAAGTATCTCTGCTGGTCCTGACATCTTTAGTCGGGTGACGGCGACGATGGATGTGAGAAGGCTATCGTGGTTCAAATTCGAGAGGTGCAGCATAGCGATGTCCGGTGGAGAGGGTCAAGCTCAGCGGTTGCCGCGACTACCGGTCTGTGGTAGGGAACAACCGTTGGTGAAGGAGGCGCGGTATGCACCTGGGCTGCAGATTCTCCAGCATGATGCTGGTCGGCGCACTCTTGCTGCAGATGGCCTGCAGTAGCGGGGAATCCGTCAGAAGCCGTCCGCTGGCAACGGCCGAGCTGCGCGAAGGAGCGATCATCGACACTGCGACGGGGCAGGTTATCTCCCAAGATCAGTTGATGGCGCAGCTTTCTCAACAAGAGATTCTGTACCTTGGAGAAGAGCACCACAATGGATTCCACATTCAGGCTGCACTCACCGTATTGCAACGCCTGATGGCGGGCGCCAGGCAGCCGATCCTCGCCATGGAGATGTTCGGATGGGACGGGCAACCGGCGTTGGATCGATTTCTCAGCAGCCAGCCAATGTCTCAAGATGAATTCCTGGATCAGGCGCGCTGGAAACACAATTGGGGTGGTGCGTTCGAGGATTACGAACCGCTGGTGCAGTATGCGAAGATTCAACACCTGCCGTTGGTCGCGATGAACCCTCCGAAAGCGCTGGTGCGGATTGTGGCGCGACAGGGGTTGGAGTCCGCGCGCCGCAGTCCGGAACTGGCCGAATGGAACATGCAGAATGAGGCGATCGTTGACGACCAAGCTTATCGAGAACGTATTTTCCGGCAAATCAAAGCCTGCCACGACGGTGGGGCCGATGCGGTCTACCAACGAATGTACGAAGCTTCTCTGGTGAGGGACGAGGGAATGGCAAGGACATTGGCGCTGCAGGTGGAACGTGTGCGTTTGAGCAACGATCCCATGGTCGGACCGGTGGTGAGCTACACCGGTGGCGGACATGTGCAGTATCAGTTGCCTGTTCCCAAACGGGTGGTCCGCCGTCTGGCGGATCCGGTGAGGCAGCGCACCGTCTATTTGACGGCGTACGATCCGACTCGCGTTGAGGAGATACGCGAGATCGTCCGGGAAGGCATTGCGGATTACGTGTGGTTAACCTCCGTCGGGGGTAATGGCCCTCCGCACCGTTGCCGCTAGTTGAGAACCGAAGTTCGCTTGACAGTTTTTCACCGCCACTTCAGACTAAGCGGCAAGCTGATACGTAGCGCAATTGGCCGTTCCATGGATCGCTTGTCATGAGAAATAAGATTCCCTGTTCCGCCGAGCGACTCAGTCTCCTGGACCCTCCCATGATTCAAGGGGTCGTCGATCGGAATGCCTTCCATATCGGGAACCAATATCTCTCGGAAAATCGCGTGCGAATCGTAGAGGCCGACGAGTCTCAGATCTCTTCAGCCGTAATCGGCAATTCAGGTTTGTACGAACAGACCATCAAGCTCAAAGACGGCCACCTCGTATCAAAATGCAGTTGCTCGCTGCCCGAAGAACCGATGTGCCGGCATTGTGTCGCCGTACTGTTGGAATACCATCGGTGGGTGCAGCCAAGAACCGCCCCGAGGCAAGCGAAACCGCCAGTTCCAGAGCAGCCTTCAACCACTGTAGCCGGGAACGGCAGCCCGACGGGGGCCGCCTCTATGGGGAAACTGGGGACGGATCTAAGACTGAGCGAGGTCATGGCCTTTATCGAGTGGTTGCAGCCCGCGATGAAGGCGCTCGAATCCGGTCAACCGATTCCGGATTCCTCCAGGCTCACCGGGGACACAGCAGTTTGGGTACAGACGATCCGTTCATTGGACGAACGTCGGCATAAGAGTGAAGAGAGCCGGCAGTCACTCGAAGTGGAGCGGCGGGAGAGAGAGGCCTACGTCGGACGTATGACTCAGCAGCTCCAAGCCTCGATGGCGGAAGTAAAAGCCGCCCAGAGCAGCGCGTTGCACTTGCAGCAGGAATTGACCACTTACAAGGATTTGTTCGTAAAGGTGGCGGAGATCGCCACCGAGGTCGGAGGATACGACAGCCAGATCAAATCCATCGCCGGCGAGTTGCTTTCCAAAGGGGCCCAATTGGATAAGTTAGCCAATTCATTTAGAGAAGTGGCCACGGCCCTCAAGTCCGTCACGAAGTCCCCGGGATAACGGGTCGGTCCCGTTCCTGCCCAACCCCTCTTGCGTCCCCGTCGCCAAATTCAGTAGAATGCGGCCCTCTTTTGTGAATTTCTCTGACTCTGAGGGAGGGTATACCATGTTGAAGAGGTTGTCGCAGGTTGGGACGATTGCGGGAACGGTTCTCCTCGTGAGCGCTTCCCAGGTGCTGGCCAACGAGCCGAAGGGCGAAGGAGCTCCCGACTACAGCGGGATCAGCGGCATGTATTATGTGCTGATCGGTTTGATCCTAGCCTACGGCGTATACGATACGTTCTTGAAGAAGAACTAAGACCTCCCATCCCACTTCCGATGATCGATGGGGCACCACGGCTGACGTGCCGTGGTGCCGTTGTCATCCTCCGTTTCCTTTCGCGCCTTCCAACATCGGCTTCAGGGTTTCCAAAACCTTCTCGACGATCAACTTGTATCCTTCGGCGGTCGGGTGAATGCCGTCCGGCTGATTCAGCGATTCAGACCCCGCGACCTTGTCCAAAAAGAACGGAATCAGGGCCAGGTGAAATTGCTTGGCCAAGGCCGGATAGATCTTCTCGAATCCCGCCGTGTACTCCGCTCCATAGTTGGGGGGTAACTTCATGCCGGCCAAGATGACGGTGACCGAGGCTTTCTGGAACTGCTCGATGATCCGCTCGAGGTTCGACCGTGTTTCCTGGAGACTCAGTCCTCGGAGGCCGTCGTTTCCCCCCAGTTCAAGAATGACGATCCGAGGTTTGCTGTTCAGCACCCAGGCGACCCGTCTCACGCCTCCCGCCGTCGTATCGCCACTAACGCCGGCGTTGATCACGCGAAACCGAACGCCAATGGCGTCCAGCCGTCGCTGTAGCTGGGCGGGGTACGTCTCGTCCGCAGCCACGCCCAAGCCGGAGGTGAGGCTGTCTCCGAACGCAACGATGCGCGGCGGCTCACTGTTTTTGGACTGCGGCTGACGCGGCGGGCCCGCGTTCGCTGAAGACGGGAAACAGACGAGCAACACGAGCAACGCGATACGGCGTATCACCGGGAGAGCTGCATGGAAAAGGTCTGAGAGGCTCATCAGACTCCAGTATAATAGCATCTTGAGCGAGGGCTGCGGGATGGACTACGCATGATCGACATCTCCCATCTGACGATGCGACTGGCCGCGGGGGGCCGGGCCGTCACGATCCTTGACGATATCTCGCTCACCATCCCGGAAAAGCAGAGCCTCGCCATCGTGGGACCCTCCGGAAGCGGCAAGTCGACGCTGCTCGGCTTGATCGCCGGGCTGGATCGCCCCTCCTCCGGATCCATCGTCGTCGCGGGAGCGGAGATCACTCGGATGGCGGAAGGATCGTTGGCGCACTACCGCCGCAGCCACATCGGCTACATCTTTCAATCGTTCCATCTCATCCCCACCCTGACGGCGTTGGAAAATGTGTCGGTCCCCCTCGACTTGTCCGGCAATGATGCGTCCGACAAGCGTGCCGCCGAGCTGCTGGAAGCCGTTGGTCTCGGACATCGGCTCCATCATTATCCCATCCAACTGTCGGGGGGCGAGCAACAGCGGGTTGCCGTGGCACGGGCCTTTGCCTGCCGTCCACCGATCTTGCTGGCCGACGAACCGACCGGCAATCTGGACTCCGCAACCGGACAACATGTGATGAATCTCCTCCTGGATCTCCACCGGGACCATGGCACCACCCTGGTGCTGGTCACCCATGACCGGACCCTCGCGGCGTCGATGCAACGGATCGTTCGGTTGCGAGACGGTCGAATCGAATCCGACGCCCCGGCGGAAAGCAGCTCTTTCGGACCATCGAGGGGAGCATGAGATCCTTTGTGTTCCGGATGGCCTGGCGCGAAACGCGCGGCGCCTGGCGGCACTTCGTCTATTTCCTCGTCTGTATCGCCGTCGGCGTCGGCGCGTTGGTCAGCGTGTCCCTGTTCGCCGCCCATGTAGATCGAGCCGTCACAAAAGAAGCGCGAGGATTGCTGGGAGGCGACTTGGAGCTTCGCGCCTCTCGCCCCTTGAACGACAAGGGCCGGCAGATATTGGCGGACGTACAACAGCGGGGCATTGCCTCCACTCGCGTCAGCGAGCTGGTCGCCATGGCAGCACGCGCTGACCGCGACCATGGACCCGTGACGCAGATCGTCGAACTCAAGGCGGTCGAGGCGGGGTATCCCTTCTACGGCACTCTACGGCTGGAGCCGATGCGCCCGCTGGACGTCTTACTCCACCCCGATGCGGAGGCCTGCGGAAGGGTCCCATGTTTCGGCGCCGTGGTCCAGGAGGCGCTGCTCCATCGCATGGGGTTGTCGGTGGGAGCGCGATTGAAGATAGGACAGGCCACCTATATCATTACCGGCGTCGTACGCATGGAGCCTGATCGGATGGCCAATGCGTTCAGTCTCGGCCCGCGCGTGCTCATCTCGCAAGACGGGCTTCTGGCTTCGGAGTTGATCAAACCGGGCAGCCGCGTACGTGAGCGGTATCTGCTGAAACTGCCGCCCGGTATCCCCTTGGAACCGTTGCGGAGCGAGCTGCGCGGTCGGCTGGCCGGCGATTCAGTACGAGTGACCGGCTTCCGGGACGCACAGCCTCAACTCAAGCAGTTCTTGGAGCAACTGGCCCGCTATCTCGGCCTGATCGGCCTGACCGCTCTCCTCATCGGAGGCTTAGGTGTGGCGATGTCGATCCATGCCTTCATCCGGGAGAAGTTCAAGACGATCGCAACCCTGAAAACGCTCGGGGCGAAATCGAGCGTGGTCATGCGGGTGTACCTCGTGCAGGCGCTTGGGCTTGGATTGCTTGGAAGTTTGGCGGGCATGGCCCTGGGGATCGGCATCCAACGAGTGGTGCCTCCGCTCCTGACCGATCTCTTCGCCACTGAGATCCTCGAACAGCTCGGCGTCTCCCTGGATCTTTCGTTCGCATCCCTTCTCCCCTTGGTGAAAGGCGGTCTGCTGGGGCTCCTGGCCACGTTGCTGTTTTCCCTCTGGCCGCTGTTGAGCGTACGAGACATCATCCCGTCCGCGATTCTGCGCCAGGATGTCGATGGTTCTGTGGCTGGCGACTCGGCTCTGCCCTGGTGGTGGCGTTGGGGTCTGCATGATCGGTGGAGGCTTGGTGCCGCGGCCGGCCTGCTCATGGGGTTCGTCCTACTGGCGGTCTGGCAGTCCGGAAGCTGGAAAATCGGCACGCTGTTCATCGGCGGGGTGACGGCTGCGGCCTTACTCTTGGCGCTCAGCGCCAGAGGGCTCATGGCCGGGGTGACTAGACTCCCGCGATTCCGCTCCGTGAGCTGGCGCTACGCGAGCGGCAATCTCAGTCGCCCTGGTGGGCAGGTGACCGGCATCGTGGTCGCGCTCGGCGTCAGCGTCACTATCGTCCTAACCGTCTCCCTCGTCGAGCGTGCGTTGATCCGGCAAGTTGGCGAGACGAGGCCGAGGGATGCGCCCACGTTCTTCTTCATCGACATCCAACCGGATCAGCGAGCCCAATTCACCGAATTGGTGCAGCGCCATACCGGCGGCTGGTCACCAGAGCTGACGCCTCTGGTGCGTTCCCGCCTCTACAAGCTCAACGGCGAACTCGTCGGGTCGGAGGAGGATCGAGACGACGGCCAGGAGAAACGGGACGAGGGCAAAGAGGAGCGCCGGAAACAATGGTATCTGTCTCGCGAATACGTGTTGACCTTCCTCGAAGAGTTGCCCAAAGGCAATGAAATCGTGAAGGGGCGATGGTGGGAGGCAGGAAAGCGGCCGGCGACGCCACGCGTGTCGATTGAAGAAGAAGCGGCCAAAGCGATGGGACTGGAACCGGGTGCCGTGATGGAGTTCGACATCCAAGGGGCAACGGTGGCGGCGGAGGTGGCCAGCATTCGAAAAGTCGATTGGGGGAGCTTCTCGACGAACTTCTACATGATTCTCTCCCCGGGCTCGCTGGATGGTGCCCCGCTGACTTACGTGGGCACGATCCACGTCGCGCGGGAGCAGGAAGTGCCTCTTCAACAAGCGATCGTCGCGACGCTGCCGAACGTGAGCGCGATTCATGTCGGAGACGTGTTGGAGAACTTCGGCCGTGTGTTGGATCGCTTGGCGCTCGCGATTCGTGCGGTGGCGCTCTTCTGTGTGCTCGCCGGAGGGCTCGTCATGGCGTCGGCCTTGGCGGCGACCCGCTATCGACGCCTCTATGAATCGGTCATTCTGAAAGCGCTGGGCGCGACAAGAACCCTGATCGCCGGGACTTTCGCCGCTGAGTACTTGCTGATCGGTATCCTCGGCGGCACGGTCGCCGTCGGGTTGTCGAGCGCTCTTTCTTGGCTGGTCTTGACCTACATCTTTGAGCTGCCTTGGCGCCTGCAGCCGATGGTGCTCCTGGGAGGGCTCGGGTCTACGATCCTCCTGACGGTGCTCGTTGGCTGCCTGAGCACGTATCAGCTGTTAGGGCAAAGGCCGCTCGCGATTCTCCGCCACGAATGAGCTGCTGAGAGAGCGCA
>CAZPYP010000008.1:19453-23993 GCA_964590845.1 uncultured Nitrospira sp. | reverse complement strand
GGCTCTCGGCTCTCGTGCCCCAATCAATCACCCTTCCAGTCTAATAGACCGCAGCACGAAGGTAGTTCCTCAGGGCTATGGCCTGCTGCTCCTTGAACCGCACCGTGATCCGTAATTGCTCCAAATACTGGTCCAGGGTCTTCCCGCCGAGATCGATGTTGCGGCTGGCGAAG
Organism: uncultured Nitrospira sp.; assembly: GCA_964590845.1. Classification (GTDB taxonomy): domain Bacteria; phylum Nitrospirota; class Nitrospiria; order Nitrospirales; family Nitrospiraceae; genus Nitrospira_C. The sequence continues at coordinate 23,820 of CAZPYP010000008.1, read as the reverse complement.
AAGTCGCGTACGTCCCGTTCAAGTTCCGGCGTGGCCAACCCGGTGATGCCGCCGCACATCCGACGCAGTCCCTGCTTGGGAAACAAACGGTCCATACGATCCCAGTTCGTCTTGGCGAAGGCCCAACCCAATTCTTTTCCATAGACGCTGCCCATCACGGCGCTGACAAGAAACGGTGCGTCCTGTACGCGAACCGTTCCGTCGAGCGTGTGAGCCAAGGTGCGTTCGAGCAAGCCGCGCTGCCTGAATCCCGCGAGCGACAGCAAATAACGACGCTCCTGTTGCGGAGTGTCGGCGGTCTTGAACCGGTCCATGAATTCGTCGTACCGGGCCGCATCGCCGGTGAAGGCCAGAATTGAGACCAGCGCCGGCAGGAGATTCGGATCGACCGTGGACGGTTCGCGGCGAGAGCGTGAATACCATTCCTCGGCTCGCTGTTGCGTCATCTGGTCGTTTCCGAGTTTGCCCAGCGCCCCGATCAACTCGCTCCGGAGCTGTTTGGTCAGGTGATGCTCGCCCGGTTGCGACGCCCACCCGACGGCCTCTACGGCCGGGCTTGTCCTGGCGCGGACAAACGACTCCAAGGTCGCGCGGTCGGCCGGCTCGATTACTCGGTTCAGAAAGTAGAACGAATCGATGAGCACGGCCCACAGGTTCTTGTCGCGATCGGCGACGAAGTGACGTGTGAAGTCGAGGTATTGCTCCAGCGGAAACAATCCAGCAACCGTCGCGGCCCATGTATCGTTGAGCAGGCTGAACCGTTCCGAGGCCGGCAGGTTTTGGACGCCGTAGGCCAGGAGCCGATCGAACGCCGTCGGTCCATAGCGCACGCGGTAAAATCCATGGCTGCCTGCGTTCACCACCACAGCGGCGTGTGAGTCCGGCCAGGGGATGGACGTCTGCGTCTCGCTCAGGAGACACCGCTGCGTCTCCGCATGGCTTGGGTCGATGGTTCGCAGTTGAACGGGGACCTGCCAGGTCGCGGGCAGGGCGTCCGGCAAGTAAGAGAAGCGCTGCTGCGTGAGTGTGAGGGCCGAATCGGAGGCGAACTCTGCGGTGATGAGCGGAAAGCCCGGCTGGAAAATCCACCCGTCCATCAGGTCCGGCACCGGTTGGTCGGCGGCCTTGCCGAGCGAGACCCAAAGATCTTTCGTGTCGGCATTGCCGTAGGCGTGCGTTCGAAGATAATCACGAACACCGTCTCGAAATACGGCCGGTCCGATGTGTTGCTCGAGCATCCGGAGTACGGACGCGCCTTTTTCGTAGGTCAAGACGTCGAACATGGCTTCGGCATCTTTGGGAGCCCGCACCGGATATTCGATGGGTCTCGTGTTGTGAAGCCCATCGACCGAAAAGGCGGCCGCGCGCGAGACGCTGAACGTTTCCCATCGCTTCCAGTCCGGCTTCCAGGCATCGACCGCCATCATTTCCATGAAGGTCGCGAAGGCTTCGTTGAGCCAGAGCCCGTTCCACCAAGACATCGTGACCAGATCACCGAACCACATGTGCGCGTTTTCATGAGCGACGACGTCGGCCACACGTTCCAGTTCACCGTGCGTGCCGGATCCTTGATCGACGAGCAAAGCCGTTTCCCGGAAGGTGATGGCCCCGAGGTTTTCCATCGCGCCGGAGGCGAAGTCGGGAATGGCCAGCAAGTCCAGTTTATCGCCGGGGTACGGGATGCCGTAGTACTCTTCGAAAAAGCGCAGCGAGGCAGCGGCAATCTCTTGGCCGAACGTCGTCATGTGCTGCTTGCCTGGAACGGACCAGAGGCGCAACGGTGTCTGTCCGACCATGGTCGGCGGCGTGGATTCGATGCGGCCGACGATGAACGCGACCAGATAGGTGGACATCTGGATGGTATCGGCAAACCGGACGACCCGCTTCGCGCCTTCCGGTTCGTCGGACGACACCCGGCTGTTTGAGACGGCCGTCAAATGTGGATCGATGACCAAGGTTGTGGCGAAGACGGCCTTGAAGTCAGGCTCGTCCCAGCAGGGAAAGGCACGGCGCGCGTCGGTGGCTTCGAACTGTGTCGCCGCGATGGTATGTGTCGTGCCCGCGGCGTCCTTGTAGGTGCTTCGATAGAAGCCTTGAAGTTTGTCGTTGAGCGTACCGTGAAACGAAAGATCGAGGCGCCATTGTCCGGGCGACAAGGTGACGGGAACCGTCAGACGGCAGCGTTGGAGCGGCGCCTCCGGTTCGATCGATGCTGGAAACCGCTCCCCGTTGGCTCCGGCGATCTCCGCCTTGGTAATCCGGAGGTCCACCGCGTTGAAGACTACCGTTGTCGTCGGGTGCGTGATGGTGAGCGTGACAGTTTCCTGCCCAGTGAACGTGGCGGTCGAGAGGTCCGGCTCCAACCGCAGTTCATATCTCGTGGGGATGACATGACGTGGAAGCCGGAACGGATCCAGGGCATGTGTTTCGTCGTGATTCATAACCTCACCTTTGGGCCTGGCCGTTGCGGCCTGGGCCAGTGAATCTGGTTGTCGAGTGTGGAGAGTCCGGAGCAACGGAAGGGCTACGATACCGCAGAATCCCTTGGCCAGGAATCGGAGCGTGTGGCGCCGTCCGGCAATGTCACTCATGGCCTCTTGGCACGATGAACGTCGGTGCCGGAGGCTGTGCCGACGATCAAGACATCGGTGCGTCCGACAAACAGGCCTGTTTCAACGACGCCGGGTATGAGGTTCAAGGCGCTCTCGAGTTCCTGCGGCCGATCGATGCGCTCAATATGAACGTCGAGGATCAGGTTGCCGGATTCCGTTGTAAACGGTGTGTCGTTCCTCTCGCGCAAGGCGACCTTGCTGTTCGTCAGCGTTTCGATCTCCCGAGCGGTGCTTCCCCACCCGAAGGGCACGACCTCGATCGGGAGCGGGAATGATCCCCCAAGGACTGGCACCTGTTTTGTGTAATCGACGAGAACGATGAACTGCTTCGCGGAGGTCGCGACGATCTTCTCTTTCAGCAAGGCCCCGCCGCCCCCCTTGATGAGGTTGAACGAGGGATCGACCTGGTCCGCGCCGTCGATCGCCACATCGATGCTCCATCGATTGTCGCTGTCGATGAGGGTGATGCCGCACTGTTTGGCCAGGGCCGCCGTTTCCTGGGAGGTCGGCACCGCGCGTAATTTCATCCCGGCCTTCACCTTGTCGCCCAAGGCGAGGACCAGGTGTTTCGCGGTCGAGCCGGTGCCGAGACCGACGACCATGCCGTCCTGAACGTACTCGACGGCTTTCAGTGCTGCGGCGCGCTTGAGCGCATCGAGGTCTGTGCTGCTCATGACTGGACGAGGCGCGCGGCAGCAGAGGCGGCGCCGAGCAGGGCCGTGCGGTCGTTGAGGATGACATGGACCGGCATGTTGCTCATGAGTCGCTTGTAGCGCCCCTTGTTGACGAAGGCTTTCATGAAGGTGCCGTCCTTGAGTTTGTCGAGCAGTTTGGGCGCGATGCCGCCTCCGATAAAGACTCCGTTGAGGGCCATCGCTTTGAGCGCGAGATTGCCGGCCTCGGCGCCGTAGATGGATGCAAAGAGATCCAAGGTCTGCTTCGCGATGTCGGCCTGGCCCTTGAGGCCGGCTTCGGCGATCGCGGCGGCGGGGTCCCCGGCTGCGATTTGCTCAGCCAACCACGTGGGCTCGTTTTTCTTGGAGTCGCGCACGAATTCATAGATCGCATGCAGGCCGGGGCCGGACAGCACCCGCTCATAGCTGACGTGGAGATATTGGCTGCGCACGTGCCGCAGCAGTTCGATCTCGTTGTCGTTGTTCGGGGCGAAATCGGCATGTCCGCCTTCCGACGGCATGGGTTTGTAGTGGGCGCCGTCCCAAAAGAGGATCGATTCACCCAGGCCGGTGCCTGCTGCGATCAGCGCCATGGCCTGCTTCTCCGGAGCCAGTTTGCCGGCGTTCAGCGCATAGAGCTCTTCCGGCCGAAGCAGCAGCAACCCGTGGGCAGTGGCTTCAAGATCGTTCAGGAGTTGTACCCGAGGAATGTTGAACCGTTTGGCCAACGTCGGGCCGTCGACGACCCATGGCAGATTGGTGGTGTGGCAATGATTCTGGATCACGGGCCCGGCGACGCCGAAGCAGGCGGCTGTAATGATAAGCGGTTCCTCAGGTGCGGCGGCGACATTCTCCGCCGGTTCGTCTTGCTCTCGTTCCAGTTGATCGATCGGAGTCGGCGGCTTGGGAGGAACGAGAAACTCCTCAAGCATTTCTTCGAGGGCGCTGTAGTCTGCGCTATGGAAGGACTCTGCTCTGATGGGATCGACCCGTTCGGACTTCCACTCGAACAAGGCGAGGTGGGTCTTCGTCCCTCCGATATCACCGGCGAGTATCATGTCGGTCCATTATCCTCAACCTA
>CAZPYP010000008.1:0-19353 GCA_964590845.1 uncultured Nitrospira sp. | reverse complement strand
TTCGTCCCTCCGATATCACCGGCGAGTATCATGTCGGTCCATTATCCTCAACCTATGAACGACCGGTCAGATGCGCTGCCGCCGGCTGATCCAACATCCACAACAGTCGGCCCTGCTGCGGTCTGACCATCGCGGCGGGCAGCCTGCGGTCGGCCTCGCTCTGGGGCTCCAGCGCTCGTTTCACGATTTCAGCCTTGCCCGATCCCGTGACGAGGAACAGTACCACATCCGCCTGGTTGATCACACCTAGGGTGAGGGTCAGGCGAGACCGCACGCCGACCGGAGCCTCTCCGACCGACACTAAATTTCGGTGGTCGAGTAACGCCGGTGTGTCGGGAAACAATGAGGCGATGTGGCCGTCGTTTCCGAGTCCGAGGAGCACAATGTCCAGTCGGGGGATGCTCGGTGAGGGGCATGCGGTCAACATTCGCAGGCGGGCTTCGTATTCTCGAGCAGCGGATGCCGCATCCTGCTCCTCCCCTCTCATACGATGGACTTGGCGCGTATCGAGGGTCAACGGGTCAAACAAGGTGCGGCGCGCCATCCCATAGTTGCTATCGGGATGGTCCGGGGGAACGCAACGCTCATCGCCGAAGAGAAACTCCGTATGGGCCCAATCGAACGACGTTTTCCATTCGGGCCGCACCAACGTCTCATACAATGCCTTGGGAGTGGACCCGCCGGACAGGGCGAGGAGGCAGCGGTGGCGGTTGGTGATGGCTTGTTGTGTGAGTTCTCGGAGCAGGCCGGCAGTCTGGTGGGTCCAGGCCTGATTCTCCGGGACAATCTGGATCTCCGGAAGCCTGGGCATCTCAGCGTCTGCGGTTCATGGCGCGCCGCCGATCTGCCGTCTTTCTGCGCTTGGGGACCCTGCGAGGGGCGAGCGCTGCAGCCAGGGACTCCACGGACGTGACCGGGTCGCGTCCGAGTTGAACCCGAATCGCGTGACGACCATGGGTGCGGAGCGATTCGAGATCGCCCGCGGCCTGCGCCTGGGCGAGCGTGCCGAATGAAAACGGTTTGCCGGGTATGACGAGATCCGGCGTCATGCGGTCCACCAACTCGAGATACAAGCCTGACGGCGGCCCCCCTTTATGTAGTTGGCCGGTCGAGTGCAGATAACGGGGGCCATAGCCGCAGGTCGTCGTGATGCGAAAGCGAGTGACCAGCGCTTGCCGGAGCGAATTCAGCGCCTTCTCCAACCGACGCGACGGGGTAGTATAGGCCAAAATGGCGAGATAGCCGCCGGCCTGCAGCCGGCCGGCAAGCTCCTGGATCGCTTGTTTTGGCTGCAGGCTGGGCTGTTTCGGCAGTTGTCCGGTCGATTGGTACGAAGCCAGGACGCGACTGGTGTTGTCCTTGCTTTCCTGGACGTTCGGTTGGTCGAATGGCTGGATGTTCAACAGGTGCCCCGCCACGGCGGTGGCGAACTCCCAACGAAAAAATTCTCCGCCGAGATCGAAGCGGTCGTTCAGATTGAGGCGTAAGACCGGTTGTCGAGCTGCGACCAACGCCTCCATCCGACGATCGAGCGCTTCATTCCGATCGCCTCGGAGGCGCAAGTAGACGAAGAGACGATCGGAGCCGTAAGCGGACGGTGACAAGACCGGTTCTTGAGCGACGGGAATGAGACCGGTCCCTTCCTTTCCGGTGCTCTCCGCCAACAACTGTTCGGCCCAAAGGCCAAATGTGGACAGCCTTGGCGATGCCACGATCGTCACTTTGTTTCTGCCTGCCTTGGCCAGTGCGCCCATGGCGCAGCCCAAATAGGCTCCCGGGTTGTCGGCGACCGGATTCTGAGCGCGGCAACGGTCGGCCATCGCAGATGCCCGGTCGAGCAAGCGGCGGACATCAAGACCCATCAGGGCGGCTGGGACGAGCCCGAACAGCGACAGAACGGAATAGCGACCGCCAATATCTGGGGGGTTGGAAAAAACTTGGAGAAATCCATGTTCTTTGGCCAAGGTTTCCAAGCCGGTTCCTGGATCGGTCACGGCGATGAATTGATCACCGCCTCGATTCATGCGGGCCTTCGTCACACACTGCCAGAAGTGCGCGAACAGGGACATGACTTCGATCGTGCCCCCGGACTTGCTCGCCACCAAGAACAGCGACTTGGCCGGATTGAGGGCCTTGGTCACGAGCCTGACCCAACCGGGGACTGTGGAGTCGAGGACCCAGAGCTTCGGGAATCCCTTGGCTGAACCGAACGACGCGCGAAGCACCTCCGGGCCGAGGCTGCTCCCGCCCATGCCAAGTAGAACGACATCCGTAATGTTCATCTCCTTTGCGGCAGCGACAACAGTATCGAGAGCCGGAAGCTGCTTCCGCATCTGGTCATGGACCGTCAGCCAGCCGAGCCGGTTGGAAATTTCCGCCGGGTCCGGTTTCCAGAGCCGGTGGTCTTTCGCCCAGAGGCGGTCGACGAGTCGGTTTTGTGCCAATTCCAGAAGTGCCGGCTCGATCCGGCGATGAAAATCAGAGGGAAGCTGAGCTGAGGTGGTCTTCGGCATGGCAAGGCTCCAGCAGCGAGCTCATCGATGAGAGGATACTCTCATCTTATGGAGCGCTGCTCCAAAAGGCAATGTGATCCTAGGTTACTTATCGGTCGGCCGGCGGATCACTAAAGGCATGCCGTCAACCAGGGCCCAAGCAAAGGATTGCGCTTCGTCGTCCGAGAGGGCGATGTGGAGTTCGGGTTCGGCAAGGCGGGTGGATGTCCAAGCGAGAAGGCGACGCCACCAGGCGCGGGCTTGCCACTGCAGCCCTGCCCATGAACGAGCGGTGGGGCCCACGTCGACTGTGAGCGGCGGGGAGAAGGCCAGACGAAAGCGAGTGGGCATGTCCGCCAGCGAGATCGGCTCCTGTTCCTTGGCGGTCGCGGGATCGATCTTGCGCCGAGCGACAGGCGGTCTGGCGACGAGATGGAAGTTGGAAGCCATCATCTCGGGCCATTCGGAGGACCAGGACGCAATCGGAAAACGATGCAGCTCGATGCCGCGTCCCTTCAGCAGAATGGCCGGCGCGACGAGGTCGATGAGAACGTAGGTTTGTGGACGGGCAGCGAGCTTGATCTCTTCCGTCAGCACACGATTCGCTTCTTGTAAGGCTGCCGGCTGGGTGAGGTCGAGGTTAAGGGGATTGTCGGCCTCCGACGCGAACAGAGGGGGCGCGACTAGCAACGAGGCCATGAGCAGGACGAAAGGGGTCATGAGGGCTGCGTCTCTCACGACGCAGGTCAGAAGATCAAGATGGGAGTGCCGACTCGTGCGAGCTGATAGACGCTCTTCAGATCGCCGTCATTGAGCCTGATACAGCCGTGAGTCACGTTCTTTCCGAGGAGTCTGGTGTAAAGGGTACCGTGGATGAAGTAGCCCTTGCCGAAGCCCAGGGCATATTCTCCTAAGACGCCTGGTTCGACGCGGTCGGCTTGGCTCTTGGGGATTTCGAGCCCCTCCTCGACAAAGGCCCAATCCGGTTTGACCCACACCGGGTTGACGAGCTTCGATTGCACGGAAAACTCTCCCCGGGGCGTGTCGAATATCCATTGACGATCCGACTCACCCGGTCTGTCCAATATCGTCCCGCTGCCTGTCGAGGCCAGCGCGTCGAGCATCACTTGGTCACGCCGTTTGATGAACAGGTGATTCCGTGCGGTATCCACGAGAATATACGGGCCAGCCGGCATCAGCTGCGTCAGTTGTTTGCTCAGCGCTCGGTACCGTTGCTGAAGGGCGCGGAGTTCACCAGGGGACGGTTTGGTTGGCAGGATGTTGGCGGCATCGATCGCCGGGATATCGCTGCTCTGGGCGAGGAGGAGAAGCAGGAAGCCGGCCAGGCAAGAGCATAGGAGGACGCCCAGACGTTTCATGGCCGCGATCAGGTTTGTTCGCTTCGGGCGCCGAGTGTGGCCAGCGCCGAGGCGACCGAGTTGTGCTCATGGAGTGCGCCGACGATGGTAACAGGGGTACCTCGTTCGACACGACCGTAGAGGCGAGCCATCTGTTCATTGCTCAACATCACGCAGCCGAGGGTCTGGGCCATCAGTTCGTTTTCGACGCCATGAATTTCTATTTGGCCGCCGATCGTCCTGGTGCGGGGAATCTGGCCGGATTTCCGATCGGCCATGAACCGGCGTCGATCTTCGGCGTTCGGATAATCGAGCACGAGCGCGCGGTAAAACTGCGTCCGGCCCTGTCCGCGTTTTTCTGTCACCCGGTAGTGGCCTTCAGGCGTGGCGCCGTCGCCCTGAAAGCGTTTTTCCCGGATGCCGTTGAAACCGAGACGAACCGGAAACGTGAGGACCTTGTGCCCGTTTCTGTAGAGAGTCAACGTGCGGTCGGCTTTGCTGACGAGGATCGCTGTGCTGCGATGAAGTCGGGACCAGTCCATCGTCTGTTTGGCCATCTGTTGCCACTGCGCGATGTGTGTTGGGCTGGCATAGCGCCCCAATTCGCTGTTCAAGAGTGCTGCCTGAGCGCTCAAATCCTGCTCCGCCCGCAGGGATGCGGAGAGCGACTGCTGATACTGTCCTTGTTCGAAGAGGGTGCGGGCCTGCTTGATGAGGAGATCGGATTCCACATGCTTTTGTCCCAAGACGAGGCGGCCATCAATCGCGGCGACCTCCAGCGTGATCAATCGCGCCCGCTCTTCGACCAAACGCAACTGGTCCTGGGCCTTGTGCAGCAACGACGTACGCTGTTCGGTGATGCGGGCGACGGTCTCTACGCCTTGCTGGTGCAAGCGGCGGAGAGCGGCTTCGAGGTCGTTCGACTCCCAGGGCCAGCGGATGCTGTCTTCTTCAGCTTCGACGCGCGCTTTCAGGCTCATCCATTGATGGGCGAAACGGGAATAGTCGTCCGGCGAAAATTCCACGGCGCGCAATTGCATCAGATCACGGTCGACGGATTCCACGGCGTCGACGGCCTCCTGAGGGACCGCTTCGATGCAGCCGGTGAGCAGGCCGGCGACGGTCAGGAGGACCACGGGTGCCAGCCTGTTGGCAGCGGAGCGGGATGCGCGATGTGGCGTGACGGGCATACGAGACTATTTCTTCTTGGGTTTCGCCGCGACTGGTTTGGCCTTCGACACCTTGGCCATGGCCGTTTCAATTTCATGCGACACGGCTTGGCTCTTCTCGTGGATCGCCTTGGCTTTGCTCTGGGCGCCGATATAATCCGCTTTGTCTATGGACATCTGGACGTCGATCAGGGACGCCTTCAAGGCCTCGGCGTCGGTCTTGATCGCTTCGAGCGCCGCTCGATCCTTGCCCGCTGGAGCCTTGGCCACGAGATCAATCGTGGATTTGACGGCGTCTTGGGCGACATGCTGGGCCTGAACGGCGGCGGTTTTCGCCTCCTCCATTTTCTTCAAGGCTTCGGATTTCAGGCGCTCCGCATCGGACTTCACCGCCGTGACCAGTTGGTCGACCTTGCCGTAGTCGCGGAACAAGGCGAACTTGCCGTCCTGTTCGGCCACTTCTTTCTTGATGGCCGCGAGTGTGCCTTCCAGCTTGACGTAGTCATCCGCGATATAGACAGCGGCACCGCTGGCTTGCGCCTCCTTCACGGCCAGTTCGGCCGCAGTGATCTGCTCGGTTGGAGGTTGCGCGCAACCTCCAACGATGAGCATGACGCAGGTGATCGGAACGAGGATCGAAGACCGTTTCATGGCTGCTCTCCTTCTCCTAATAAAGCCGGGCTGGCCGGCGAGCGATGCTTTCAGATGACTTTCCTATAAATGCGCCCAGCTGATCGACGGCGCGAACTCCGGAAGATTCTTGAAAATCGCAAAGATAATGCCAAGGAGCGAGTATCTATCCCTGGTGCAACTAGGCTTGACTACAGCTAGTGCAGGGGCAGGAGGCCGAAAATCTTTCTATTCACTGTGGCAGTCTAGCGCAGTCGGATGGAAAGGTCCACAAAAGTGCCTCAAGGTAAAAATTTATCAATGGTTTAGGTCTCATCACGATCCGAGGACGCGGGTCTCTGTGTTTTGATGAAGGCGTCGTGATCAGCGAGGGCATCATCCGCTTCATCTGGTTTGACAGGTGGGAACCTGCTCCCTATAATGCCCCTCCTTGTCTATGCCGTCACGAGAAGGAGCAGAAACATGTCGTTCACGTACCAACAACCCTCGAATCTAAAGAAGAAACGAGAGCACGGGTTCCGCAAGCGGATGAGCACGAAGAACGGCCGGAAAGTATTGGCTCGTCGTCGCGCTAAAGGGCGTGCCCGTCTGACGGTTTAGGTCCGCCGGCCCCGTCGCAGGACGCCGCGAGGACTGTTGCCCTCCGTTTATCCCCCTGATCATCCAGATGTTCCTTCCCGAGCAGGAGCCATCAGCCGGATCAAGCCGGCTGGCGGAGGAGAGGACGGCTCTACGAGGGCTCATTCCGTGGGAAGTAGCGGACGACCAGCGCGCGGCCTGTTTCTCCGGGCCAGCCGCGATATTGAATATGTGAAGCAGCATGGACGGCGCGTGTCGAGCCTCTGGTTCAATCTACTCGTCTGCCGAAGCGATGGGCAGGAGACGAAAGTCGGTATCGTCGTCGGCAGGCGGTTTGGGACGGCCGTCAGCCGGAATCGAGTCAAACGTCGGTTCCGCGAGATGGCGCGATCCATCCGTCATCATCTCGTCGGAGGTTACTCGATGGTAGTGTTCCCCAAACGTGACGCCCTGACTGCCTCTTTTCAATCGGTCAAAAAAGCCTGGTGTAGTGTGCTGTTGCGGCAGGGTGTACTGCGAACGGAGGCGGAATGACCATGCGCAGGTTGTTGATGGGCTTACTTGACGGCTATCGGTATGGCATCTCGCCTTTCCTGGGACGGGCCTGTCGCTTTGAACCGACCTGCTCCGAGTACGCGACTACGGCGGTCGAGCGGTTCGGGGTGATGCGGGGGCTATGGAAAGCCGGTTTCCGCCTCCTCAAATGCCATCCGTTTCATGCTGGAGGTTTCGACCCCGTGAGGGAATAACCACTCGATTCATCATGATGGAAAAACGCGTCGTCATTTTTCTGGTCCTCTCGCTGGCCGTCATTCTCGGCTACGATTTCCTTCTCAAGCAGTTCGGCCTCTTGCCGGCCACCGCTCCGAACGAGCAGGCTGCGCCGGAGCCTGCCCGGGTGGGGTCATCTGCAGATGCTCCTGATGACAAGCCCGCCCTCAGGCCCAAGGCCTCAACCTCAGCTTCCTCCGGTCCGGCTGGCATTGAAGCCCCGAACGAGTCTGCAAACCGGTCCGAGGCAATGGTGGCGGTCGAGACCGATCTTGTACGGGTGGAACTCAATCCCAAAGGCGGCACGATCGCCGGCTGGGAATTGAAGCGCTATCACGTCGCCGTTTTTGAGCAGCGGCCGGTGCAGTTGGTATATCAAGGTGCAAAATTCCGCCAGCCGCTCTCACTCACCATGGCCGATGGGGCGATACAGCAAGCGCTGCAAGACGGTCGGTACTCTATCGACACCGAGACGACGAAGTTGGATGCCGCTCATCCGGTGGGCCGTGTCCGGATGGCCTACCGCGATGAGAACACTGGCGTACAGGTGCGGAAAGAGCTGGTATTTCACAACGACAGCTACGTGGTGGACGTCACGGTCACCGTCGAAGGTGGGACGGGCCTTGGGCCGTATAACGTGGCGCTTGGAACCAATTTCGGAATCGTGGAGTGGGGCGACGGGCTCATCGGTCAAATCGGTTCGGCCTCGATGGTCGACGGAAAGTTGGAAAAGGAGACGCCGGACGGTGAATTGGAACGCAAGGGTGCGGTCCAGTGGCTCGCCCTGCAGGACAAGTATTTCATGGCGGTTCTCCTTCCCGGCACCGGGACCGTCGCCCAGGTGAAGAAGGAAGGGGAGAAGCTGTTGTCGGCTTCGGTGCAGGTGCCGTCTACCGACCATGCAGCCGCGATGCGACTGTATGCGGGGCCGAAAGAGTACGACACGTTACGGGCCCTGAATGTCGGATTGGAGGACACGATCGATTTCGGCTGGTTCATCTTCGGCAGCTGGGGTCTCGTGAAGTCCGTCGCGAAACCGATTTTCTACGTGCTGCGAGTCATCAACGACTATACGCACAACTATGGCCTGACGATCATCTTGTTGACTGTGATGATCAAGCTCCTGTTCGCGCCCCTGCAGTACAAGAGTTACAAGTCGATGAAGCAGATGCAGATGATTCAGCCCAAGGTCCTGGCCCTTCAGGAGAAGCTCAAGGACGATCGAGATCGCTTGAACAAGGAACTGATCAGACTCTACCGCGATCACAAGGTCAATCCTGTGGGCGGCTGTTTGCCGATGGTCCTGCAGATGCCGGTGTTCGTCGCGCTGTTTAACATCCTGTATATGACGATCGACCTCCGGCAGGCCCCGTTCATGTTGTGGATCCAGGACTTGTCCGTTCAAGACCCTTACTACGTTCTGCCGATCATCATGGGCGCCAGTATGGTGGTCATGCAGAAGATCCAACCTACGACGATGGATCCGACGCAGGCGAAGATCATGCTGGTCATGCCGGTGATGATGACGTTTCTGTTCATCAACTTTGCCGCCGGATTAGTGCTGTACTGGTTGACGAACAATGTGCTGAGTGTAGGGCAACAACTCTTGACAGATCGTTTGTTCCTCGGGCGGTGGAATCTGCCGGCTCTCCAAGATGCGTCGTCTTCTGGCGAGAAGGCAGGTTCCTCTGATTCCGGCAAGCGGCGAAAAGAGTAGAGGCAGCACCTCTGCGGTTTGATTGCCATTCCTTCAAGGGTAGGTGCGTCATGATCGGCGCGCCGGAAGACACCATCTGTGCGATTGCGACACCGTCCGGAGAGGGAGGGATCGGCATCGTCCGTCTCAGCGGTCCTTCCGCACTGGCAGTGGCGAGCCGTGTTGTACGTCTGCGATCAGGCAGTACCCTCCAGGCGGTTGCCAGCCACACCTTGCATCTGGCGGATCTGCTGCTGCCTCGAACGAGCGCACAAGGCCAGGTCGACGAACGGCCGCCGTTGGACGAAGCGCTCGTCGTCTATATGAAAGCGCCGCGCTCATTTACTGCGGAAGACGTGGTGGAGGTTCAGTCCCATGGGGGTGCAGTCGTGCTGAGTCTGGTGTGTCGTGCCTGCCTCGATGCCGGAGCGCGCATGGCCGAGCCGGGTGAGTTCACCAAGCGGGCGTTTCTCAATGGCCGGCTCGATCTATCCCAAGCGGAGGCGGTGTTGGACACGATTCGGGCAAGTTCGCGCTCGGGGTTGGTCTGCGCGCAGCGTCAATTGAGAGGAGAATTGAGCAGAGAGGTCGAACGGACACGAGCCGGGCTCGTGACGGCATTGGGTCACTTAGAGGCTGGTATTGATTTTGTGGAGGAAGACATCGCGTTTCTCGGTCACGAGGAGTTGCTCCGGGTGATTCAAGATGCCGTGGACCGCGTAAACGACTTGGCGGCTTCGATACAAGTGGGCCGCGTGCTGCGCGATGGCGCCAAGGTCGTGATCCTCGGACGGCCGAACGTGGGTAAATCAAGTCTCATGAATCGGTTACTTAAGGAAGAACGCGCGATTGTGACTTCGGTGCCGGGCACCACGCGTGATGTGCTCGAAGAGAATCTCGATCTGGACGGAGTCCGCATTCGGTTGGTGGATACGGCCGGGGTGCGGTCGACTGTCGATCCGGTCGAAGCGGAGGGCATCAAGCGTACCCGGTCTGCCCAAGAAGATGCGGATCTACTGCTAGTCATTCTTGACGGCAGCATGCCCCTCACCTCCGAGGATAGAAGTTTGGTGAAGGAAGCCGGCTCAAGGACGCATCTGGTATTGATCAACAAGTGCGACCTGCCTCAGAGCATGGGTGATGAGTTGAGTGAGTTGTCTCGCGATGTGTTGTCGATCTCGGCTGTCACCGGCGCGGGGCTGAATGAAGTGCGAAGCGCCATTCGGTCGGCAGTCGTGTCTTCCTCCCGCGAGGCGGCGGAAGGAGTGCTCGTCACGAGGGTTCGACATCTGTCGGCACTCCGGCGCGCCGCGGACTCGTTGGAAGTGGCGCGTGCAGCCGTGCTCGCCGGTGCTGCCGGGGAACTGGTGGCCGTGGACCTTCGCGCGGCTGCGGATGCTTTGGGAGAAATCACGGGCGTGATCACCACGGACGAGATTCTGAATCAGATTTTCTCCGAGTTTTGCATCGGGAAGTAGGCGCTGGTGACCACGCATTCATATGATGTCATCGTAGTGGGAGGCGGGCACGCCGGCTGCGAGGCCGCCCTGGCTGCGGCACGCATGGGGGCGGACACGCTCCTGCTGACAATGGAGGTGGACAGGATCGCGCAGATGTCCTGCAATCCTGCCATCGGTGGGATCGCCAAGGGTCATCTCGTCAAGGAGGTTGACGCGCTCGGGGGTGAAATGGCCCGGAACACGGATCGGGCCGGCATCCAGTTTCGCTTCATCAATACCAGCAAAGGCCCGGCCGTACGCGCGCTGCGCGCACAATGCGACAAGCAGTTGTACCGAGAGGCGATGCAACAGACCTTGGCAAGTCAGCAGCGGCTGACGGTCGCTCAAGGCACCGTCGACCGTCTGCTGACGAGGGCCGGGGCTGTCGCGGGCATCGTGACCGCCGCCGGCGATCGTCTCGCCGCGAAGGCCGTAATCCTGACATCAGGCACATTTCTTAAGGGTCTTATCCATATCGGACTGAATCATTTTCCGGCCGGCCGGGCAGGGGAAGCCTCGGCCGAGCATCTATCGGATTGCATGAGAGACCTGGGTTTCGAAGTGGGACGGCTGAAGACCGGGACGCCTCCTCGACTGGACAGAGACTCGATCGATTTCTCATCGATGACCCTGCAGCCCGGCGACGATCCTCCCCCGCCATTTTCGACCCGAACTGAGCGAATCGAGGTGGCCCAACTCCCCTGCCATCTCACCCATACGAATCACACCACCCACGAGATCATCCGTGAGAACCTTGACCGGTCTCCTTTATTCAGCGGCGCGATAGAATCAGTGGGGCCTCGTTACTGTCCGTCGATTGAAGACAAAGTGGTGCGCTTCGCCGATAAGACGCGGCACCAGATTTTTGTCGAGCCGGAGGGGTTAACGGCGCGAGAGTTTTATCCAAACGGAATTTCGACGAGTTTACCGATCGATGTCCAAGCCGCCATATTGAAGACGATCCCAGGACTCGAACGAGCGACCATGCTGAGGCCCGGGTACGCCATCGAATACGACTATTTCCCGCCGAGGCAGTTGCAGCCGACCTTGGAGACAAAGCTGGTCGATGGGCTCTATCATGCGGGTCAAATTAATGGCACATCGGGCTATGAAGAGGCGGCGGGACAGGGAATCATGGCGGGAATCAATGCGGTGCTGAAGTTGCGGGGGGAACCTCCCTTGATTCTCGACCGTTCACAGGCCTATCTCGGCGTGCTGATCGATGATTTGATTACGAAAGATACGAATGAGCCCTACCGAATGTTCACTTCTCGGGCCGAGTACCGCCTGCTGCTCCGACATGGCAATGCCGATCTGAGGCTCACGGATATAGGACGAAACCTCGGTCTCGTGTCCGATAACGTTTACTCGAGATTCACAGAAAAACGTCGCATCCTTGAGAAAGAAATCGAACGACTGGAGGCGATGCATCCCAACGTCACGGAGGATGTGCGGAAAAGATTTGATGAAGCTGGATTGGAGGAGATCTCCGGACCCTGTACTGTCGCGCAATTATTGAGGAGACAACATACGGAATATAAGTCCCTGATGAGCTGTCTCGGAGCTGATTTAATAGAAGATATTGAAATAATTGAAGAACTAGAATGTCACATCAAGTACTCCGGGTATATCAAGCGCCAGCTCAAGCAGGTGAACCGATTCAAAAAGATGGAAGCCAAGCCCATACCCCGTTCATTCGATTTCGATGGGATCGTCGGGTTTTCACGAGAGGTCCGCGAGAAGCTCAAGTCAGTTCGCCCTGCATCAATAGGACAGGCATCGAGGATTTCTGGAGTCACGCCAGCAGCGATCTCCTTGCTCCTCGTGGCCATGGAAAGAACCACCAGGCAATCGACTTAACATCATTCTTGACGTTCCTAGGCGTTGACCTGCTCGCTCAAATCACGTAATTGTTCCACGTGGAACAAGAAAGCCATGCTCAGATTCTCAGAAAGGCCGCCCATGAGATCGGAATCGATCTCACAGAACGCCAGGTCGATCAGTTCATGATGTATCTAAATGAAATTCTGAGATGGAACGAGATTACCAACCTCACAAGCATCACCGATCCAATAGAAATTATCGTCAAACATTTTGTCGATTCGCTGACTGTTCTTGCAACTCAAGTGTTCGAGATCGAGTCCTGTATCTGTGACGTCGGAAGCGGTGCAGGATTACCCGGAATTCCTATAAAGATAGCCAGACCTGATCTCAAGGTGATTCTGGTCGAACCTAACAAGAAGAAAAGTTCGTTCCTTCAATCGGTGATCGGGATTCTCCATCTCAATGATGTAACAGTTTACTCAGGGTCATTTGACCGCTACGTCCATGATTTTACCAATAAGAAGATCGACGCGTTAATGCTAAGGGCGCTTCGATTTGGTGAAATTGCCAAAGATGTCTGTAGGCTCGATCCTCCCATGGGAACGGTAGTGCTATTTCGCACTAAACATTGTGAAATTTCTGACCTGCCATCTGGATTCACGTTGGTTGGTGAACAAGAGTTGTCCTTGCCGCTTGGATTGGGCAAACGTGTCATCTCCGTACTGAAGCCAATCCATGTTCCACGTGGAACATGGATGCACGGTAGTTAACGAACACCAGGGTCATTCTTCATATGACAAAAATAGTCGCTGTAGCGAACCAAAAGGGAGGAGTAGGAAAAACCACAACCTCCGTGAACCTGGCAGCAGGGCTGGCTTTGCTTGGTAAGAAGGTACTGCTCGTGGATATGGACCCTCAGGGAAATGCGACGAGTGGCGTGGGGATCGACCCGAGATCACTCCAAAAAACCGTGTATAACTGTCTGATTAATTATGTGAAGTTCGATGAGACAGTACAAAACACAGAGGTTGCCGGTCTCTCCATATTGCCTGCAAATCCTGATCTTGCTGGTGCAGAGATCGAACTGGTGAATGTCGAGGAACGAGAGAAGCTCCTTCGACACTTCTTAAGAGACGTGGAGCCGTCGTATGACGTGATTTTTCTTGATTGTCCGCCGGCTCTAGGAATTCTCACCGTCAACGCACTGGTCGCTGCGAGATCGGTGCTGATCCCAGTACAGTGCGAGTACTATGCAATGGAAGGACTGAGCCGATTAGTAGGGAGCATTGAACGCATTCAACAGTCACTAAATCCGAGTCTCACCATTGAAGGGATCGTCTTGACAATGTATGACGCCAGGAATACGTTGTCGCGCCAAGTGGCTGAACAAATCCGCTCTCATTTCAAAGAGCGGGTCTATCAGACTGCCATTCCAAGAAATGTGACGCTGGCCGAAGCCCCGAGTTATGGGCGTCCGGCCTTGCTATACAACGTCGCCTCAACCGGGGCGCAAGCTTACCTCACGTTGGCGAAGGAGTTCATCGATCATGGAGAAAAAAGCGCTTGGTAGAGGCCTCGATGCGTTGCTTCCGTCAGCGAAGCCCACGGCTATGCCGGAATTGCCGGAGGTGCAACACCTGCGCGTCGATGCCATCGTCCCCAACCGGTTTCAGCCACGACAGACGTTTGCGCCGGATGAACTGGCGGAACTGACCGCCTCGCTCAAGCAGAGCGGTCTTCTGCAGCCCATTCTCGTCCGCCGCAAAGGTGATGGGATGTACGAACTCATCTCCGGTGAGCGGAGGTGGAGGGCCGCAAAAGATGCGGGGCTGGAAACGATTCAGGCGCTGATTCGGAATTGCGGCGACGAGGAATCGATCGTTCTGGCGCTGGTCGAGAATCTACAGAGGGAAGACCTCAATCCAATAGAAACCGCCCGTGCCTATCATCGCATGATGACGGAGTTCAGCCTCACTCAGGAAACCATTGCCCAGCGTGTCGGGTGTGAACGTTCTTCAATCGCCAATGTCGTGCGGCTGCTAAATCTTCCCGCCGACGTTCAACAACTTATAGAAGCTGAGCAGCTCTCGTTGGGACACGCCAAAGTGATCTTAGGACTCTCGGATCCCGTTGAGCAGAGCCGCGTCGCACAGGCAGTCGTCGCGAAGAATTTATCAGTTAGGGAAACTGAGCATATTTTAGAATCGGCTGTGCTTCCCAGGAAACGACGAAGCAAGGACGTCCGTTCGACACCTTTTTCAGACGTCGAGTCGCGTCTGCAGAAGCGCTTAGGGACCAAGGTCACGATCATCAACGGCCGTCGAGGCGGGAAAGTGATCATCCATTATTTTTCTCCCTCCGAACTCGACGGTATTCTCGAGAACATCCTTCAATAGCGCCTTTGCTCTGTTTACCAGGACAGAATCGGCATATTAGTTGCCAAATCTGGGGACTGGTGGCACTGTTTCCTCTATCAACCTACGCTCTGGTGTCGCAGGCTTGCGTATGAGGCCGGCGCTATCGATCTGATGGAGGCGTGCCGATGTGGGGACAGGACAAACAGCAACAGAAAGAATCCACGGACGAGGTGCCTGAGGACGGCCAGTCGGCCACCTCGAGTGCCAAGGAGGGTGCCGAGGACATCAGCGCCTTCGTTGGCAAAGGCGTAGAGTTCAAAGGCACGATTTCCTACAGCGGGACGGTCAGAATCGATGGTTCACTCGATGGAGAGATCCGCACCGACGGGACCCTGCTCGTCGGAGAGGAAGCCGTGATTCAAGCCAAGGTGACCGCCGGCACGATCGTGTGCAAAGGGAAAATCACGGGCGACGTCATTGCCAAGGAGCGGGTCAAGCTGCGTGCCCCAGCCGTGATCAACGGCAGCGTCAAGACGCCCATGCTGTCGATGGAAGACGGCGTGCTCTTCAACGGCGGCTTGGAAATGAGCCAAGGCGTTCGTGACGCAGGACAACCTGGGAGTCTCCATTCGCTGAATCCCGGCACGGTGGCGAACGTAAAGCGCGCCGGCTGATACTGGTCGATCTCACCAAGGAATGACACGCGGATCGGAGAAATAACACTATGTGGTCGCTCAAGGATCGAAGCGCCGAGGCCGTCTCCGACAATGAAAACATCACCCTCTTTGCCAAGGATGTCCAGTTCAAGGGTGTCCTGAACTTTGACGGCACTGTGCGCATCGATGGGCGAGTCGAAGGCGAAATCCATACGACCGGCACTTTGATCGTCGGCGAAAGTGCGATTATCAAAGGTCTGGTTTCCGCCGGTGTCTTGATGAACAGCGGGAAAATCAATGGGAAGATCATCGCTACGGAAAAGATTCATATCCTGAAGCCAGGCGTCCTGGTCGGCGACATCAAGACTCCCCTTATTGCGATCGAAGAAGGGTCGCACTTCCACGGCATGTGCGATATGGACCTCCCAACCAACGCCGACCTGCGAGCCGTGTCAGTCGCCTCCTGACGAAGCGCTTCCTTCTCCTTGCGACTTAGGTCCCCACTGGCCCTTTGGCCGTCTCCTCAGTACAATAGCCGCCCATGGGACCATCCGTTCTCCTCGGTATGAGTGGAGGCGTGGATAGCTCCGTCGCCGCGGCCCTTCTGGTTCAACAGGGCTACAAGGTGCATGGAGTCACGCTCCAGGTGTGGGAGCATGAGGACGAGAACGTCGCCGCCTCCAAGAAGTGGCAAGAGCGGGGCTGTTGCAAAATCGGGATCGCCAAGTATGTCGCACAACGGTTGGGAATCTCCTATGAAGTCGTGGATCGCCGGGAGACGTTTCGCAGCGGCGTGATCAACGATTTCCTCCAGGCCTATGCGGAAGGGACGACCCCGAATCCCTGTGTCCGCTGCAATGAACGAGTGAAGATCAAGGGATTGCTCGACCTCGCCGAATCGCGGGGCATCCCGTATGTTGCGACCGGCCACTACGTCCGTGTTATGAGGCAAGAAGATGGCTACCGTCTGTACCGGGCTCTGGACGAGAGAAAGGACCAGAGTTATTTCCTGTACCGTATGCATTCGAGCTGGCTTCCCAAGCTCCTCTTTCCTGTTGGGGGGATGCGGAAGGCCGAGGTCTGGCGGGAGGCCGAAGCGCTGGGCCTGCCGGCTGATGAATTGAAGGAAAGCCAAGAAATTTGTTTTGTCAGTCATGGTGATTACCGAACCTTCATTGAAAGGGAGATGCCGGAGGCCCGCAAGACCGGCCGCTTCATCGATGGGCAAGGGCATGATCTAGGCGCGCATGAGGGCATCGCCTTTTACACCCCCGGCCAGCGGAGAGGGTTGGGGGTAGCCGCAGGCCACCGCTTATATGTTCAGCAGGTTCAGCCTCTCACCAACACCGTCGTGCTTGCGACGGAGGACGCGCTGCTTCGCGGAGCCTGCACCCTGGGAGATTTGAACTGGACGACCCCATCCATCACAGCCGAACGGACCCATGTCGATGTGAAGATCCGGTATGCGACGCCGGCGACACCGGCGACCATTGAGTCCGTCGGTGAAGGCAAGCTACGAGTTGTGTTTCAGACAGCTCAGCGTGCGTTGAGTCCCGGGCAATCGGCGGTCTTTTATCGCGGGGACGAAGTTCTCGGCGGTGGGATCATTCAAGCCGACTAAATCGTGGTCCGAACTCTCGCGGCTCGTATTGACACCTCACCTCTCTCAATGCTAACTTTGCGCGCCCATTTTCGTGCAGTCGGCACGAAGGCTTCCCGTTTGTCTAAAATGGAAGTGAGCGACCAGGACAGTGATTAAGACAGCAGTTGCGCGACGTTACGCCCAAGCCCTCTTCGAGCTTCTGGATAGACCCAACATCGAAGCGACGCGGGGTAGCCTCAACGGTCTCGGACAGGCCGTGCAAGATTCCGCCTCACTCCGCCACGTCGTGGCATCCCCGGCCTTCGGCGTGGAAGAAAAAATCGCCGTCTTGACCGAGCTCGGAAACCGCCTTGGCTGCCCTCCTGCCGGACGGGCCTTCCTCGCCCAATTGGTGAAGAAGAATCGAGTCGGGTTTCTACCGGAAATCGCCGACGCATTCGGGAAGTTGGTCGATCAGTCGAAAGGCACCGAGCAGGTCACGGTTTCGTCCGCGACGGCACTTCCCCCCCTGGAGCAAGACCGAATCAGGACACGCCTGCGCGAGACCTTGAAGCGCGACGTCGACGTAACATTCCAGACCGATGCGAGTCACCTCGCTGGACTTCAGATTCATATCGGCAGCACGGTGGTCGATAGCACCGTCCGAGGTCGCTTGCGCGCCATGCAGAGCCTGTTGACGAAGGAGTAGCCATGCAGATCAAGGCAGAAGAGATCAGCACGATCATCAAGGAGAAGATCAAAGGCTTCGACAAGCAAGTCGACGTCAAGGAGACGGGCTCCGTCATCCAGGTCGGCGACGGCATCGCCAAAGTCTACGGGCTTGACGGGGCCATGGCTGGCGAGATGCTCGAATTCCCCGGCGGTCTCTACGGCATTGCGCTCAATCTCGAAGAGGACAACGTCGGCGCCGTGCTGATGGGCGAAGATGTCGGCATCAAGGAAGGCGATCCGGTCAAGCGAACCGGGCGTATTGCGGAAATTCCAGTCGGCGAAGCGTTGGTCGGCCGCGTGGTGAACGCCATCGGCCAGCCGATCGACGGCAAGGGGCCGATTAAGTCGCAGCATTCCTCGCGTATCGAAGTGGTGGCGCCTGGCGTGAACACCCGGCAGTCCGTCCGAGAACCGCTCCAGACAGGCATCAAGGCCATCGACGCGATGATTCCCATCGGCCGCGGTCAGCGTGAGTTGATCATCGGCGACCGGCAGACCGGCAAGACCGCCATCGCCGTCGATACGATCATCAATCAGAAGGGCCTGGGCGTGTTTTGCATCTACGTAGCCGTCGGTCAGAAACGGTCGACCGTCGCCCGCGTGGTCAAGACGCTCGAAGAAAACCATGCGATGGAGTACAGCATGGTGGTGTCGGCCAGCGCCAGCGATCCGGCCCCCATGCAATTTCTGGCGCCCTTCGCCGGCGCGGCGATCGGCGAATATTTCCGTGACAACGGCAAGCATGCGCTGATCGTGTACGACGACTTGTCCAAACACGCAGTGGCCTACCGTCAGCTGTCGCTGTTGCTTCGCAGACCGCCGGGCCGCGAAGCGTACCCGGGCGACGTGTTCTATCTGCACTCCCGGCTGCTGGAGCGCGCAGCCAAGTTAAGCGACAAACTCGGTGGCGGGAGCCTGACGGCTCTTCCGATCATCGAAACGCAGGCCGGCGACGTCTCCGCCTACATTCCGACGAACGTTATTTCCATCACCGACGGACAGATCTATCTCGGCAGCGACCTCTTCTATTCCGGCATCCGCCCCGCCATCAATGTCGGTCTGTCGGTCTCCCGTGTCGGAGGGTCCGCGCAGATCAAGACGATGAAACAGGTGGCCGGTACGCTCCGGTTGGATTTGGCGCAGTACCGCGAGATGGCGGCGTTTGCCCAGTTCGGCAGCGAACTCGACAAGGCGACGCAGATGCAGCTGGCCCGCGGGGTGCGCATGGTGGAACTGCTCAAGCAGGGCCAATACAAGCCAATGCCGGTTGCCGACCAGGTGTTGTCGATCTATGCGGGAGTCAATGGATTCCTGGATGATGTGCCCGTGGACAAGGTGCTGCAATTCGAGGCGGATCTGCTGCACTACGTGGCGCAGAATCACCAGGACATGCGCAAAGATATCGCCACCGTCGGAAAAATCGACGACAAGGTGGGCGGCAAGCTGAAAGAGATCATTTCGACGTTCAAGCAGAAAATGGGCTATGGAGGAAAGTAAGATTTCGTGATTGCGTGATCGGGGAAGCGTTCGTGCGGTAGCTACTCTTCCATTCACCGAATCGTCCAATCATAACCGTCTGCTTCCGTAAAATATGCCGAGCTTACAATCTCTCCGGCGGAAAATTGCCGCCTTCAAAAATACGCAGAAGATTACCAAGGCCATGAAGATGGTGGCGGCGGCGAAGCTGAAGCGCTCGCAAGACCGCATTCTCGCTGCCCGCCCGTACGCGCACAAGATGCGCGCCGTCTTGAGCAATCTCAGTCAGCGCGTCAATCGTACGTCCCATCCGCTGCTCCAAAAGCGGGAGGGAAAGAAAATTGAAATCCTCGTCGTGACCAGCGACCGTGGCCTCTGTGGCGGATTTAACGGCAACATTGTCAGGAAGAGTGCCGAATTTCTCCGGCAGTGTGAAGCACAAGGTTTGTCGGTCAATCTCAGCCTCATCGGTCGCAAGGGACGGGACTATTTCCGTCGGCGTTCGTGGCCCATCCGGCAGGAATGGACGGGG
>CAZPYP010000007.1:32487-40982 GCA_964590845.1 uncultured Nitrospira sp. | reverse complement strand
CGCCCGCGCTCCCATGCTGATACTTGCCGCTGTAGGCGAGCATCTGATCGGACAGCGCCTTCCATTCGTCCGCCGTCATCAAGTCTTTCATTTTGAAACGGAGACTCAGGATTTTGGCCGACGTTCTCATGCGCGCATTGTTGCCCTCGTCGAGAATCTTGGTGAAATCCTCCGGCGTGGCCTGGTAGCTCGAGTTCAGCGTGTAGAGCTGCCGGTGGTAGTTGCGCTCTTGTTCGCGCCCGGCCTTCAACTCCTGTACGATCTCGCCGACGATGGCGTTGACCTGCTTGGCCTTTTCCGGATCCTTGACGGTGCGGTTGATCAAGCCTTCCATGTCCTGCTGGCCCTTTTGCCAGTAGGCATCACCTTTCCCGCTCTCCATCATGCCGTGATGATGGTGGTGGCCCGAACAGCCGCCCATGACCAAGACCCCTGCCAACGCCAGCCCCGCCCACTGCATGCCCTTCATAACGACCTCCTCTTAACGTGTACGCCCATGAACGACCGGCCCCTCGTTGTCACCACGAACCATCATACCGTATGATCGCCCTACCCACATGACCGACCACCCTTCGGCCGCCGGCGATGCCATGCAGAGTTTGCGCGAAGAGTTTCGCGCGCATCTGGAGACGTTCTATGCCCAGCTGAAGCTGGCGCCCCCGTACGAAAGCGTGGAGAAAGCGATCCGTGCGCTGACGACGGCGGTCCACGCGCTCCCTCGTCACGAGCAGGTCCGCCTCGCGTCCGATCCGGCGCTTCGTTGGCACCAATTCCGCCTGGCGTTCGAGATGTCGGGTTTGCATAAGAAACATCGCGGCATCATCGCCGGGCTGGCTCAGCACCGCTCGAACCTGCATTTGCCGCCGGAATACGACCATTTTCTCAGTCTCTTTCAGCCCTAACGCCGGGGGCCTCGATCAGTTGTGTCAGCTCGTCGTAGACCTTCGTCAGGCGGCTGTTTTCCAATCGATAGGACACCACGACGGTGACGATACCGAACGCCAGCACCAACAACCCGATCCCCAGGATGCCGGCGCCCATCAAGACGCCGCTGAGCGATGTGAATCCTCCTTGGACCCCATACGTGACGAGAAACGCCGTGGTACCCAAGCCGACGAGGAGAAACCACATGAGCGTGATCAGCGCCGACGACCAGGGTATCCGCTTGATACACAACGCCGTGACCGCGTGATCCTCGGAGGTCAGGTGGACGAGTCCTTTCAAGGGCCAAGCGGTCCGGAAACTCATCGAAAAGAGATGGTACTGGGGACGGAGCGCGACTTGCCGGAGTTCAGGATAAAACCGGGCGATGCCGTGAGGCAACGTGACGGCGCCGTGGCCGTCGCAGCAGGCTTGGAGCCGCTCCAGACTGTCGTTCGGCCAACGCCCTCGGCTCCGACCGATTCCGCAGCCGTACCGGCTGGCGTCGGGTGTCAGCCGAACGAAATAGAGCCAATCTCCCAGAATCAATCCGAGGAACAAGACCGCCGCGAACAGACCAGCAAGCACCATATTCGTACCTATCCCATAGCGGTCGATGACGAATCAAGCAGGCGGATGGATTGCCCCCATCGCCCGAGCCAGAACCCTGGTGTACGGGAAGATTCTGTTGACTCGATACAAGCAGTTGGCTATTGTAGCGCCAGCTACAGGTATCGGCGGGTTGTTTCGTCGAAATAGGGTCCGCCACTAAGATTTACCCCATGAATTGCGGCGTCGGTTCATCCCTGCTCATCGGGATGCGCAGGCCGAGCGCGGTGTGGGTTGGGAGGTGACATGGATTTGCACAAGGTCGAGCGGGTGTATACGTCCTATGCCGGTGTCTACGACAAGATCTTCGGCAAGGTCTTTCACGAAGGGCGTGAATCCGCGATCCGAAACCTGAACGTCCAACCCAACGAGCGGATCCTCGAAGTCGGTGTCGGGACGGGCATCGCGCTGCCGATGTATCCCCGGCACTGCCGGATCGTCGCCATCGATTTCTCCGAAGGCATGCTGGAGATCGCCAAAAAACGCACCGCCGAACACCGGATGGACCACGTCACGCTCCACCGCATGGACGCCGGCGCCATGGAGTTCGGTGACGACAGCTTCGATACGGTCGTCGCCGCCTACGTCGTGACCGCGGTCCCGGACTATCGCAAGGTGGTCAGCGAAATGATCCGCGTCTGCCGGCCCGGCGGCCGCATCATCATGCTCAACCACTTCAGCAACGAGAATAAAGTGGTCGCCGCCGTCGAAAAGGTGCTCTCCCCCCTGACCAAGCACCTGGGCTGGCGGACGGACCTGTCCTTGGATACGGTGCTCGAGGACACCACGTTGCACGTGGCCCGCAAGCAGAACGTCAACCCGCTGCGTTTCTGGTCGTTGGTGGAATGCGTGAATGAGAAGAACGGCGCGCGTGCCTCGCACAAACACGGCCAGGGCCACATCAACGGCACCACGGTCTACACGCCCAGTGCGTTGCAGGCGGGCGCAACCAACGAAGAAGCGTTGGCCTAGCCTCCTTTTCGACCGCTACACATCTCCCGGTTCCGATCCAAACCAGCGCTGCCGCTCCAGCGACCGCCAGCTCAGCCATTCTCCTCCGGGGATAATCTGGTCGCCCACCAGACACTGGCCCGCATACCGACGAACCAGGAGATCCGCGACGGAAGACAGCACCAGATTCGCCGCGCGGCTCTCTGCACCTTCGGCATGCAACACGATGCCGAAGCCGGGACCGTCGAGTGGTCCATACAGCATGACACGGATGCGGCCGCCGTCGGCCACTCCGGCACCGGACGCGGGCCGCAACTCACCTTCCCACTGCACCGCCGATTGACGGCGGGCGACCCCCTTCGCTTTCTTCCAGGTACAAGGCCGGCCGGCTTCGTCCAGCGCGCTCAACAGCCACTCCGGCGTCGGCCATTCGGCTTCCGGACTCTGGAAGGTCCATTGGGCCGGCCGTTCGCGCAGGCGCTCGTCCGGAACGGGCATGGCCACTTCCTCCAGCTGCGCTTCGTCGCACACGACGTAGAGCTCCCCTTGCGGATCGAACCAGAACCGCAGTTTGCCCGCGGTACATTCGGCTTGGACCACGCTGAGCGACGAGCAGTCGGCGCCTTCCTGCTCGAAGACGGAGAAATCCGTGACGCCGCTCATCGTCAGTTTGGCCACGCGCGCCATGCGGCGCAGATGGTACCGCACGACGATCATCACGGTCGTATCGGTCAACACCTCGCGGGAGGATCCTTCGTCGAACAGCCGCCGTTTGGACATACGCACGTCCGTCACGTAGCCGCCGCGAAATCCTCCCGTGTGGCCGAGCAGCCAGCGGAGATCGTCGACGTTTTTGATCGGGATCTTCACGAGACGGATTGTAGCGCAGCGGAAGAGGAACGGCTAGCGATGCGTCGGAACCGTCCACCAAGAGACGACGGGGGCGACGCGCCGGCGTCGCAAGGTCGAGCGCGCTTCACAGAGGGTCTGAAAGATCAAGCCGGCTTTGCCGCAACGATCGGCGGCGACTTCCATTTCCTCGATGCCCTGATTGATCATGACGAAGAGTCCGTCCGGTTTGAGATTGCGCGCGACGCGCGAGAACAAAGACTCAGGATCAAGCAGCGACAAGGGCAAACGCCAGGCCAGCACGGGGGCGGGAGTCACGAAGGGATACCAGGCCGTCACGACATCGGCTTTCTGCTCGAACAGGCGATAGTCCATCGTGACGAAGCGCGTGTTCGGCAACTGCTCGACATATCCCTGCGCATAGTCGAGTCGACTATAGCCGTTTCGATAGATCCGGTGGCCTTCCACCTCGACACCCGTCAAGGCCATCGGACGAAAGAACGTGTGGAGGGCTGCGGCGTACCAGAAATTGGACGAGCCCACGTCGTGCACCATGCCGCCGATCGGCCGAGGCTGTCCCCAAGCCGACCAACTCTGTTCCAAGATGTCGAGATAGTCGTAGTTCCGAAGGGCCGTGATCGCTTCTGCCTGCTGCTCGAAACGCACGGAAAAACGATGAGCGAGCCAGGCGACGCGGGCCTGTTGGCACCCGGTTAAGTGTTCCAGACGATGAGCCGGCCGTTCTCGGTAGACCCCTCGGGACCACCTGAGTCCTTCCCCCAGGCGATACCAGAATTCATGGTATCGGGACCGGACCAATTGTCCCATCGAATAGGGAGCGGTGATCGGCCGGTCGGTACGCTCGAATGATTGCGGCTCGCGGACGGCGGCAGCCATGTCTCCCTTGTCGGAAGATGGCGGCTTGGACTGAAGCGCCCGCTCCAACCGCGACTAGTCGCAGCCGACCCGCTCGCCCCTGAGAATCGTACCTTTCGGGTCGGAGTAGAAATGGATCTGGCAATTCACGTTACCGCCGTAGAGCGGCAGCAGGTTGAACGCATCGGCTTGACCCGGCATGCGGTCGATAGCGAAGTCCCAGACCATATGGATGTCGCCGTTGTCCAGCTCGTGAGGGTGAAGGTTCGGCGGCCCCAACTCGACGTAGAGATCGGTAACTTGTCCGCCGATCCAGCGCTTGATGACGTCGTCCCACGTCTGATAGGGGCCGGCCACGTCCCGTTTGGCGGCATCGGGGCTTTCCGTCACACAGCCGGCCCAGAGGGTGCAACAGGCACAGAGCAGCAACCAGCTGAGTCTTCGCACGGCTCGACGTGCCATCATCGCTCCTTCGGAATCAGGGTGCAGTGCGCCGACAGCCCAGGAAACGGCCGCAGGATAGTCGGGACCAGGGAAAGAGTCAACGAGACAGACCGATTTTCGGCGACAATGCCGAACGACCGTAGGATAGAGAGCGCAACCACCAAGTGGGTTGCCAGACTGCGTCGAGCCATCCGCTCGGAACCTGTCAGACAGTGCTGGCCGCCTCCACTCTTCAGCGAATACGCTGTCGTTGCTCATCCTGATCACAGACATCGGCGGTGACGAAGATGACGCTCAACTCTCGCGCGGGCACCAAAATCTCCACTGCTCTCCCCTGCGACATTGCCACCTCCTTGACGGTGACTTGGTGTCCTTTGTCCCGCATGAGCTTTTCAAACGACTCCGGATCGCGGACCGCTCCCAGATCCGGCACTTTTCGTTTCAGGCTGGTGACCTCGGCGCATTCGCCGTGGCGAGACCACAAGAACCAGGATTCGGCGGCTATGGCGGTCGAGAGCCAAACGACGAACGCAAGAAGGGCGGTTACCTTCCTCGTCCAATCGGTCAACCATCTGAGCCTCGAGACATACACAGAAGTCATAGATACAGCCGGGAAGGAATTTGAATTCGCCCGCGAGACCAGGTATTTGTGGAGATCGGATGAAAGACTAATCGGACAAACCTATGCTGTCAATGCGTGCAGTCTGCCTGACCCATGTCCCCTTCGAAGGTCCCGGCGCCTTTGCGGGGGCGCTGAGCAAGCGCGGAGTGAGTCTCGACCGCTATCTGGTTCCACAAGACGGGTTGCCGAAGAATGCCGGCGATCTGCTGATCGTGATGGGCGGGCCGATGTCTGTCAACGATGCCGACTCCTGGATCGCCGAGGAAACGGCCTTCATTCGCTCCGCGCTGCTGGCGGGCCAGCCGGTGATCGGCGTGTGCCTCGGGAGCCAGTTCATGGCGAAAGCGCTCGGCGCAACCATCCGGCCTGGTACGGTCCTGGAAATTGGGATGACACCGCTGACCCTAAGCGCCGACGCCGCGCACGATCCGGTCTTCAAAACGCTCCCGAACCGGTTCGACGTGTTCGAATGGCACGGCGAAGTCTTCGACCTCCCGAACGATTGCGTCCCGCTGGCCGGTTCCGTTGTCGCGCCACTGCAGGCCTTCCGATATGGCAGCCGTGCCTATGGATTGCTGTTCCATCTCGAAATGGAGCAGAACGGCATCGACTCTCTCTGTCGAGAATGCGCGAGCGATCTCACCAAAGCCAAGCTGACCGAGCAGGAGGTGACAGCCGCCGCCGTCGCGCACCTACCTCGACTCCACGGCATGGCCGATCGCCTCATCGGCCATCTTCTCACTTCCGAACGTTGATTACCGACGCAGTCCTGAAGTAGCCTAGGAGCTTCGTTCGCCTCGAAGACCCCATTCCCTAGCAAAGGAGCTGATCGCATCATGGCCGGTTTCCCGATCGAAGTCGCAACCCGCATCAAGACCCTTCCGCCTTACCTGTTCGCCGCCATCGACAAGATGAAACAGGCTGCGATCGCGCGCGGAGTGGACATCATCAACCTCGGCATCGGCGATCCGGACTTGCCCACACCGGCTCCGATCATCGAGAGCCTGGCCCAAGCCGCCAAGAACCCGAAGCACCATCAGTATCCTTCGTACGAAGGCATGTTGTCCTTCCGAACCGCCGTGGCCGATTGGTACAAACGCCGGTTCAACGTGTCGTTGAATCCCGCCGACGAGGTGCTGACCTTGATCGGATCAAAGGAAGGCATCGGGCATATCCACCTAGCTTTCGTGGATCCAGGCGACATCGTGCTCGTTCCTAGCCCCGGTTATCCGGTCTACCCCGTGGGCACCAGTTTCTGCGGCGGCGTCTCGCACATCATGCCGCTCACGAAGGCCAACGGCTTCTTGCCCGACTTGGACGCGATTCCGAAAGACGTGGCCAAGAAGGCGAAGCTGATGTGGCTGAATTCACCGAACAATCCGACCTCCGTCATCATGACAAAAGATTATTTCAAACGAGTGGTCGCGTTCGCTCAGGAGAACCAGGTCATCGTCTGCCACGACGCGGCCTATTCCGAGATCTATTATGACGGAAGGCGGCCGGCAAGCTTCTTGGAGGTAGAGGGCGCCAAGGACGTCGGGGTGGAGTTTCATTCGTTGTCCAAGACCTATAATATGACCGGGTGGCGTCTTGGGTTCGCGGTCGGCAACAGGGACGTGTTGGCCGGGCTCGGCAAGGTGAAGAGCAATCTGGACAGCGGCGTCTTCGAAGCGGTGCAGGCTGCCGGCATCACGGCGCTCGGCCTCCACGATTCCGTCACCGACGGCATCAGGAAGATTTACCAGGAACGCCGCGACACACTTGTTCCAGGCTTGAAGAAGCTGGGACTTGAGGTCGACACACCGCCTGCGGCGTTTTATATCTGGGTGACGGTGCCGAATGGGTATACTTCGGCGTCGTTCACCGCACATCTCCTGGAGAAAGCCGGAATCGTCACGACGCCAGGCAACGGCTTCGGCGCGCCCGGAGAAGGTTATGTCCGCATGACCGTCTGCACGACCAAGGAGCGGTTGGCGGAAGCGGTCGAGCGTATTCAGAAGGCCGGATTCTAAGGCCTAGTGGCAAGTGACGCGTGACGAACAGAGCCTTGTGCAAGCCTTTTCTCTTGCCGTTCGCCACCTGCCACTAGTCACTGGTCACTCGTATGCGTGAAACGGCTTACATCGGCTTTGGCTCCAACGTTGGCGACCGGGTGGATTTTTGCGATCGGGCCGTGACACTGTTGAGCCTGTTGCCGCATTCACAAGTGACCGGGGTCTCCCTGCTCTATGAAACGGAGCCGGTACAAGACGGGGCCCATCCAGGCGATGGCTGGTTCCTCAACGGCGTTGTGCAGCTCGACACCGACATCACACCGAAGAGCCTCCTTTCCGTGCTCCGTGAGATCGAACGGTCGTTGGGCCGCGATCAAGACAACCGGTCCGGCCCCCGAACCATCGACCTCGACATCCTGTTCTACGGAGAACGGGTGATCGACGAACCGGAATTGGCCGTGCCGCATCCACGGCTGCACCAGCGTCGCTTCGTGCTGATGCCGTTGAGCGAGTTGGCGCCGCTGTTGATCCATCCGACGAGACGACGGTCGGTCAATCAGATGCTGGCCGACGTCGAGGATCGCTCCGAAGTCCGACTGCTCTTTCCCCAACCCTCCACCCGTTACGGCTCTCGGCCGGCCTGCAGTCCCCGCGCCGACTCATGAAGATTGTCCGCGCCCCCAAAGCCATGACTCTCTGGAGCGAGCGGCTCCGGCGAGAAGGCGTCCGGATCGGATTGGTACCCACGATGGGAGCACTCCATGACGGGCACCGCGCCTTGATCAAGGCCGCCCGGCTGAAGTGCGATGCCTTGGTGGTGAGCATCTTTGTGAATCCGACTCAGTTCGCGCCGACGGAGGATTTGGCTAAATACCCGCGGCCTATCGCGGCAGACCGGGCGCTTTGTCGGCAAGAAGGAGTGGACATCTGCTTCGAACCGACCGCTCCCGCCATGTACCCGCGAGGCTTCCAGACGACCGTCACGCTTCCGCAGATCGCCCGCCGATGGGAGGGCGAATTCCGTCCACACCACTTCGCGGGAGTGGCGACCGTCGTATCGAAATTGTTTGGGATCGTGCGGCCACATCTGGCGCTGTTCGGACAAAAGGATTACCAGCAGGCGGCGCTCGTGCGACAGTTGATTTCCGACCTGAACCTCGGCATGACACTCGATGTTCGGCCGACGGTGCGAGAAGCCGATGGTCTCGCCATGAGTTCGCGCAACGTCT
>CAZPYP010000007.1:0-32387 GCA_964590845.1 uncultured Nitrospira sp. | reverse complement strand
GTTCGGCCGACGGTGCGAGAAGCCGATGGTCTCGCCATGAGTTCGCGCAACGTCTACCTCTCGCCGGAGGAACGCCGAATTGCTCCGGTCTTCTACCGGTCGTTGGTGGCGGGACGCGAAGCGATCGAACGCGGTGTCTTGGAGGCGGGATTGATCGAAGCCCGGATGAAGGCGGTAGTGGCGGCGGAGTCGGCGATCACGATCGACTACCTCGCCTGCTGCGATCCGGCCACACTTGAGCCGCTCGCGAAGATCGTACGCGATGCCGTCTTGCTGGGCGCGATTCGACTCGGCTCCGTGCGGTTGATCGACAATCTACTGGTTCGACGGAAACGAGGGCGGCGGTAAGCTAGTCAGGAAACAAGGCGGGCACCGGCGACGCCAGAGCCCGTTCTGTCACAGGACGTTCAAAAACCCTTCCAGCATCCTGCTAGGCGTTGGCGGTGGGATGGTGCCCTTGGCTGACCAACAGTCCCAGAACAACTTGGCTGAGACGCCGCTTGTCGGGCGCTTCCACTTCCAAGAACTTCAACCCAACGGAGTTGGGACGGACCGTACAGACCATCGCCGTCTCTATGCGGATCTCCTCTTCATCAGACGTCGGCCTGAGCACCAGTTCCAGAAATGCGCCCTTGTGCAGCCCCGTCATCATCAACGTACAGCCGTCCATCGAGATGTCAGTCACACGGTTCGTAAACGGCAACTGTTTTTCATCCAAGATGCACGCTTCGATGGACGCGTGCAGCCGCTTGAACTGACGACGGTCGAACCCTTGGGAACTTTGCCGCGCGCCGGAGTAAAACGCCCGGAACCGGTTCGTACAGAGTTGGCACCGGAACGGCACCATGTTGATCCGGCTCAGCAGACGTTCGACGGTCCCTTCGTTCGAGGTAGCCCGCACGAACGGCGTGCCGCAATTCGGACAGTGCAATGTCCTCATGCCCCTTGCTCGACCTCCTGGAACAGGTTCTTCTTCGCTCCGGCCGCAGCCTGCTCGGCCAGAATCGGTTCGATCTGCGCGGGCGAATAGGTCGCCGGCTTGACCCATTTACCGTCCTCGCGCTTGTAGCCCCCGACTTTGCTCATGTTGGAGCGGTGAACCTCGCGAAAGACCGGGCCCATGTCGATGCCGTAGGAGACGGCCGTGCCATAGACCACATACAGCAGATCCGCCATTTCCTTCGCCACGGCCGGAAGGTTTCCCCGCTCCATGGCCTCCTTGAGTTCTTCGAATTCTTCTTGGATCAGGCGCACACGGAGAGCTTTCGTCCGTTCGTCGATCTCGGTCGGCGCGGCGTGCTCCACGATCTCGAACATTCGGTGGAACGCGGCGACCATCGCCTGGGCTGCCGCCATCGTCGACTCCTCATTCATGCTCATGTGGTAACGCCTTTCTTGGAACGACTTCCACGGGACCGAGCGACGGGATCTCTTTTTCCGTCGAAACGCCGATGTCCTTGAACCGGCGGGCGGCCGGAAGAATTCTCGTTTCCAACGATCCAACCGCTTTGTTGTATGCCTGCACGCTCCGGCTCATCGCCAGTCCGACGTCATTGAGATGTTCGGCCAGCACCGCCATCCGCTCATAGAGATCCTTGCCGAGCCGCCCGGCTTCTTCGGCATGGGCGGTCAACCGCTCTTGCCGCCAGCCGTAGGCGACCGCCCGCAAGAGCGCCATCAACGTCGTGGGGGTTGCCAAGACGACGCCTCGCGCAAACCCATCCTCGATCAGCCGCGGGTCCTGCTCTAGCGCCGCCCCCAGGAATTGCTCCCCTGGCAGAAACAGCACGACGAACTCGGGCGCCTGTTCGAACTGACTCCAATAGGCCTTGAGGCTGAGTTCGTCCATGCGAGCCCGGACTTGCGCGGCATGGCGCCGCAATCCGTCGAGCCGGCGCTCGTCGGTCGTCGCTTCATGCGCTTCCAGATACGCCGCCAACACCGTTTTCGCGTCGACGATGATCTGCCGCCCGCCGGGCAGTTGGACGATCATGTCCGGACGGAGGCGGCCATCCTCGACGGCCACGGATTCCTGTTCGACGAAATCGCAGTGGGCCACCATCCCGGCCAGTTCGGCGACGCGCTTCAAGGTGATTTCCCCCCAACGTCCGCGAACGGCCGGCGCGCGCAACGCGTTCACGAGATTGCCGGTTTCCTGCTGCAGCCGCTGCTGCGATTCGGCCAACGCCTTCAGATGCTGATCCAGTCCACCGTACGCGGCTTGCCGGGACTGTTCGAGCTGGCGCATCTGCTCGTCATAGCGGTGGAGCGACTCCGAGAGCGGCTTCACCAATTCGTCGATCGCCTGCTGCCGCTGGGCTAGGTCTCCCTTGGCCTCCGCCTGCAGCGTCTGGAACGAGGTCTTGGCCAGATTCAAGAAGGCCTCGTTGTTTTGTTTGAGCGCTTCTCCGGACAGTGCTTGGAAGGCTTCGGCCAATTCGTGGCGCGCCTGCGCCAACAGCGCTTTCTGTTCCTCCGCATGTTTGGTGGTTTCGTCCGCCCTCGTCTCGGCCACCGCACAAGCCCGCGCAGATTCGGCCAGCTCCTGTTGCACGCGCTGAAGCGCCGCAGAGCTTTCTTCGCTGCGGCTGCGCAGCTCTTCCTCGAGCGTCTCGGCCCGCTGCGCCCGCTCAGCCGTCGCAGAGAGTTGTGCCTGCAGCTGGATTCGCAAACGAACGGCGACGGCGAGGCCGGCCACGACGGCGCCGAACAGAAACCCGATGAGGAGACCGACTGTGAGGGCGGTAGGCTCAATCATTGATCGTGATCCGCGTCATCACAACGAACAGATTCCGATCAGATGTGTGGTGTTGTCGTGATGAAGACTGGAAACTTTTCGGAGAGTACGGAATTCGTCAAGAAAGGTCAAGCACTTTGGCGGCTAGAGTCGTTCGGCTCTAACGAACTTCTGTGAAGAATTCATCACGACAAGGATTGCGCCCGAACATCGGCGCGAGCGACCAACCCCGATCCTGCGTCCACCGTAATCTGTACGCCGTCCGTCAAAACCTCGGTCAACCGGCTGACGTTCGTAACGGCCGGCAAGCCGTACTCGCGCGCAATGATTGCGCCATGGGACAAGGTTCCGCCCATTTCGACGACGAGGCCCGCCGCCAGACCGAAGAGGGGAGCCATGCCGGGATCGATGACGGAAGCCACCAGAATATCGCCCGCTCGCACCTTACTCCAATCGGAAAAGGAACGAACCATCCGGGCCGGTCCCGTCGCGATACCGGCGCTGATAGGAACGCCCCACCAGGGGCCGTTAGTGCCGACGACCGGTGCCTGCGATCCGCGCGAGGCCTCCTCCCAGTCCCGGATCGTATCTGGTACCGTCACCCGGCTCCGCGCTTCCCGCTCCGCCCGCCGCTGCCGCACCAGTCGGCTCCACTCCGGCTTCGGGCCGGATAACACGTCGGCTCGCTCTTCCATCGTGAGAAAAAACACGTCGTCCGGTGCAGCGAGTATGTCTTGGTCCACCAAGCGTTGCCCCAAGCGCAGAAGCAGGTTTCTCACCGCCGTCGAGTAATACATCAGATGATGCCGGTTGGCTTCTCGCAACGAGAAGAAACGGCAGAGCCGCCGATACCACCAGCGGAAGATCAACCACCGATCGAGACGCAGCCCGCACCGAGCTCGGATGGCCGCCAAAGCCTGCTCACGGACGGCCTGTTGCCGCGCAATCATGTCGGCGGGTGTCACATGGGGCCCCTGCAGCTGCGTCTTGACGACTTCGAGTAAGGTCTCGGGCCGGTCGGCGAGGCGCGGGGACATGACGTCTGATTCGCCGAGCGCTCGATGGCCGTAGTCTTCGAGATAGCGATCGAAGGCAGCCAGAAATGCCGTGCCCTGGAGGCGGCCGCGCAGGTTGCTCGCCTGCGTCCCGTCGCTGAGCGCATGCGCCACGGACCGTTCGGTCCGAGCCATGGCGACCAGTTCCGCCACGCGAAGAATCTGTTGCGCGCTGATGACTGTGCCCTGTCCCTGCAAGGCGGCGTTCAGGAGACTCCGCCATTCCGTTCCCAGCCAGCGCGGCAGGAGGGCGCTGAACGCCTGTAGGCACTGCCCGACGGCAGCCGCGATTCCGAACGTCACTTCCCGCGGGCCGAGCCAACGGCCCAGTTCATCCAAGCGCCCGGCCAGTTCTTCCAGTGAATACTCTGCAATGCGCTTCAGACCATGGGTCTCCGCCAACTGCTTCATCTCCCCGAACCAACGCGGACCCTGCTTTTCCACGCGCCGCATCTCCAGGAAAATCAGCGCGGCGGCGCGGACCAGTTTGAGCCCGCTCATCGGCGACACCGCTGGGGGACGGATCAACGCGTCACCCCCCAGCTGCTCCGACATCAAGGACGTGTCGCCGCCCAATTGCCCGATGATGAGGTGAAAGAGCGACAGGTTGAGGTACGGACGACCTTCCAATACGCGAACCGAAGAGAGGCCGGCCGGAATGCGGCAGCCCAGGCGCCGGTACTTGGCGATGATGTAGGCGTCCATAAAGGTCTCGAGAAACGAAAGCCCCATCGGGCTCGGCAACTCCGGCATCGTTTCCTTGAAGTTGGCCCGCGACCATTCGCACTCGTCTTCGGTCAACTCGGATGTCGGCCGCACCGCGGTGATCGGACGGGCCTGGAGCAGCCACCACTGGCAGCCGTCGCGAGCCCACTCCACATCGACGGGGTAGCCGAAGATCCGCTCGACCCGTTTGACCAGAGCAGCCAGTTCCAGGGCCTGAGGGACCGACAATGATGGCGGGCGTTGTGCGGGCGAACCGGAACGCGGCTGAGCGGCGAGGATCAGCTTGCGTAAACCGGCGGGCGCCCCATGTGCATCCATCTGCACCACCACGTGATCGGGCGTGACCAAGCCATCTACCAAGGGCGCACCCACACCAGGCACCGCATCGATCGTGACGTGACGGGACTGCCCCGTCGTCGGATGGATCGAATAAGCGACTCCAGCCGCCGCGGCCTGAATCATCGGCTGGATTACGACCGCCATTTCCGGGGGTTTCTCCGTTCTGTTCGCGTTCGACAGATAGGCCAGAACCCGCTCATCCCACATCGAGGCCCAGACATCTTTGATGGCAGTTTCGAGATCGCCGGATGGCACGTTTAACCTCGTGCGATACAGCCCGGCAAAACTGGCCCCTTTCGCATCCTCGTTCGTCGCCGATGAACGAACTGCCCACTCTGCTTCTTGATTGGAGTCGACCTCAGCTAAAGCGGCAAGCGAATCGGCCGCGAGGTCGGAGAGAGCAAGGCGCCCAATCAACGCACGGGTCTCCGCCAATGCGGCAGTTCGGTCCACGCCTGTCATGCCGCACACCAACTGCCAGCGGTCTGCGACGTCCACTCCCTGTCGAGCGAACATCAGCCGGTAGGCCTCCGTCGTCAAACAAACACCAAGGGGGACAGGAAGTCCGACCGCCATGAGATGGGCTAGGCCGACGGCCTTCCCTCCAACAAGCCGGGGGTCGTGGCAATCGGCAAGCGGTCGG
This sequence comes from uncultured Nitrospira sp., assembly GCA_964590845.1. Lineage (GTDB taxonomy): Bacteria > Nitrospirota > Nitrospiria > Nitrospirales > Nitrospiraceae > Nitrospira_C. The sequence continues at coordinate 26,887 of CAZPYP010000007.1, read as the reverse complement.
ATGTAGGGAGGCGCCATGGGGCGGATCGTACCTAGAGGACGAGGAGCAGGTAAAGGTCGTTGACGTTCGTGCCGGTCGGACCGGTCCTGATGTGAGCCCGCAACCTCTTCAGCGCCGGATAACTGTCGTGCCCGGACAGGGCGCGGTCCACATCGAGCTTGAGTCGCCGTGCGCGTGCCATTGTGTCTCCTGAGACCAACGCCCCGGCCACGTCCGTCGGCCCGTCCGTGCCATCGGTCCCCATCGCTGCGATCCAGACGTTCTTTAGCCCCGCGATGGACTGGGCGGCCGCGAGGGCGAACTCCTGGGCGCGCCCACCTTTGCCACGGCCCGTGACGGTCACCGTCGTTTCTCCTCCTGCGACGAGGCAGCAGGGTCTGCGCACCGGATCACCCCGCTCCACGATGTCTTTGGCGAGACGACCAAACGCCCTTCCTGCCTCCGCCGCCTCGCCGGTCACCGTGAACGAGTGCACGACGGTTCTCAGGCCGGCACCTCTCGCCGCGCGCGTGGCCGCCAGGACCGCGGTATCGATGTTCCCGATGATGGTGGCATACCCTCGGCGAAACGTCGTCGCCCCAGGTTTCGGCGTTTCCAGAATCAACCCGCGACACCCCTGCTGCAGATGGCGTCGCACTCGCTTGGGAAGAGCACGAACGATCCCGAAGCGACGGAGGCAGGTCATGGCATCCTGGAACGTCGTGGGATCTGGGACCGTCGGCCCCGACGCAATCGCACTGACGTCGTCACCCAGCACGTCGGAGAGAATGAGCGTCACCACCGTCGCGGCAGTTGATCCCGCCAGACGTCCTCCCTTCAAGAACGAGAGATGTTTCCGAACCGTGTTGATGTCGCGGATCGTGGCGCCGCAGCGGAGGAGCAACCGAGTGGTGTTGTGCTTATCCGCCAGGGTGACGCCGAGAACCGGAGCCGGCATCAGGCTCGACGCTCCCCCGGAGAGCAGAACGATCAGGAGGTCCCGTGACGTAAGCGACCTCGCCAGGGCGGCAAGCCGCTTGGCTGCGCGCAGCCCGGCCCGATCCGGCAGCGGGTGGGCGGCTTCGACCACCTCGATTGTCTTCGTCGGCACGACATGGCCGTACTTCACAATGACCAAGCCGGCATGTAACCGAGGGCCGAGAACTCGTTCGATGGCCCGTGCCATTGAGGCGGTGGCTTTCCCGGCGCCAACCACCACGACTCGTTCATACTTCGCAAGATCGTACCGGCGAGCGCCGATCCGCAGCACATCGCCCTGCCGGACGACCGCTCGGCGCAGGGCGGCCGCGGCGTCGACCGCTTTCAGCGCCTGTCCGATCATGTTTCGAACGACGGGTCCGGCAGGCGAGGCAGGCAACTGGATCGCCATGAAGGGAGGCTACGGGGTCTTTTCTTGTTTGAAGCAGCGGCTGGGGCAGGTCTGCCGCGGGACCCGGATCTGATAGGTGCCGTGCGGCAGCATGTCTTTCTTGAACTCGGGGTTCAACATTTTCAGTTCCAGGAAGTAGGTGCCGAACTCCTCCGCAATCGCGGTGAGGGAGCGCTGCGACTCCTTGACGTTCACGGTGACGGTCTCCGTCTCCAATGGAATGTAGAGATCCTTCTTGCTCAGCCCGAGATACTTCTCAGGCTGCGAATAGATTTCTTTGGCCGCGATGATGCGCGGCACGTAGCGCATCGTCTCCCGAGGGCCGTGCATCTTCCAGTAATCGGCGATCTTCTGTTCCTTAAGCAACTTGCGGATTCGTTCTTCGCCCGCGTTATACGACGCCATCGCGAGGAACCAATCGTTCTGCTGGAAGTCTTTCAGGTATTTGAGATACTTGACCGCCGCTTCCGTGGACATTTCGAGATTGCGGCGTTCGTCGAGCACCGCATCGCTTTTCAGCCGATACCGCCGTCCGGTGGACGGAATGAATTGCCAGGGGCCTGACGCCTTGGCTTTGGAATAGGCGGCGGCGATGCACTTGCTTTCGACCAAAAGCATGTACTTCAGATCGTCCGGCAATCCTGCGTCGGCCAGCTGTTTTTCTGCCGGTGGGAAGCAGCGTCCGGTCCGCTTCGCGAGGATGATGCTTTCGCCCTGGTCCTCAAGAAATTGATAGAACTCGTACTCGATCCGTTCGCGGACCTGCCAATTGTCCAACGGAATCGACACCCCCGCGAAGGTGAGCTTGTCCGGAAGCTTGAACGAGCTTAAGAAAAATCGTTCACCTTCCCGCTTGATCTCGGGAAGAATGACGAGCCGGTCCTCCGAGTCGTTCTGGCTGTCCAGCGGCTCGGGAATAACGAGTTCCGGTTCCGTCTCGCCGTTCGCCTTGCTGCTGGGCGCGGAACTCTCTTTGAGTTGGGCATGGCTGTGGTCCGGCCGAACCGTCGTCGAAATCGGGAAGATGGACGGGAAGACGATACAGCACGTCACGAGCAGCCGCCGAAACCGAGCCCCCATGGTGTTGCTACCTCCGATGATTGGCAATATGGACGAACTCATGCTAGCAGCAAGCCGGACAGGCGGCAAGCATGATCCATTTTGGCCGTCGTGTTACACTCAGGCCCCATGCAATCGTTGACGGTGCTCAACAACCGCATCACGTCCTGCCGGGTCTGTTCCCGACTCGTTTCGTATCGGGAACGGGTCGCGCACGAAAAGCGGAAGCAATATCGAGATTGGACGTATTGGGGCCGGCCGATCCCAGGCTTCGGCGATCCTGCCGCGCGACTCTACATTTTGGGTTTGGCTCCCGCCGCGCACGGCGGCAACCGCACCGGCCGGATCTTCACCGGTGATCGCAGCGGGGACTGGCTCTATGAAGCGCTGCACCACTTCGGTTTCGCCAACCAAGCCCTCTCCCAACACATCGACGACGGGCTTCGACTGACGGATTGCTATATCGGCGCAACCGTCCGCTGCGCGCCACCCGACAACAAGCCGGCGCCCGACGAATTCGAGGCCTGCCGCCCCTATGTCAAAGAGGAACTACGCCTGCTGCAAAAAGTGCGCGCCGTAGTTGTGCTTGGGAAAATCGCGTTCGATCACTATTTGAAGGCCTGTCGTGAAGAAGGACTTCCTCTCCCTTCGCCCCTCCCGAAGTTCGGCCACGGGAAAGTCTACTCGCTCCCCTGGGGGACGACCTTGATCGGTTCCTACCACCCCAGCCAGCAGAATACGTTCACCGGCAAACTGACCCGCCCAATGTTCCACGCCATCTTTCGTACCGCACGGAAGGCCCTCGACCCCGCCTAGGCTATTTCTTGTTTTGGGCCTCCCAGTCCGCCAGGAATTTCTTCAGGCCGATGTCCGTCAGCGGATGTTTGATCATCTGCTGATAGATGGCAAACGGCATGGTGCAGATGTGTCCCCCTGCGAGAGCGGCTTCGACGACATGCTGAGGGTGCCGTACGCTCGCCACCAGCACATAGGTCTTGAAATCGTAGTTCTTGTAGATCGTCACGATCTGGCGAATCAGTTCCATCCCGTTTGAACTGATGTCGTCGAGCCGCCCGATGAAGGGGGACACGCACCAGGCGCCGGCCTTGGCCGCGAGCAGAGCCTGGGTGGGAGAGAAACAGAGAGTGACGTTGACTTTGATCCCTTCTGCGGCGAGCCGCTTGGTGGCCTTCAACCCTTCTGCGATCAAGGGCACCTTCACGACGATATTCTTATGGATCTTGGCCAGTTCCTTCCCCTCCTTTACCATCGCGTCGGCCTCGAGGCTGACCACTTCGGCGCTGATCGGGCCGTCGACAAGGTTGCAGATTTCGACCAAGACCTCCCGGAACACCCGACCCTCCTTCGCCACGAGCGATGGATTCGTCGTCACCCCATCGAGGAGCCCGAGACTCGCCGCTTCCTGAATCTCCTTTACGCTGGCTGTATCAAGATAAAATTTCATAGGCTCGTCCTTTCATGGCTTCAATCGGTTTTCAGGGCTTCCCCTCTCTTTATCGGATAAGGCCAGTCGAACTCAATCCCCTCACTTGGCGCTTCGGCCGTTTGACAGACCTCCGAGGGGCCGCTAGAATTCGTTCGGTCAACCGGGCTCGGTCATGACCGTTGACGAACCCAGCGCAACTGAAGGAGATGTGCATGCGACAAGGCATCTGGATCCTGGCTTTTTCTCTCTTATTGGCCGCCTGCGGAGGCAGCAATCCATATTTGGAAGCTTCCTTAAGGCCGGCCGAAATGCAGGGCAAAGACAAAGCGTGGTTCGAAAAAAATTGGGGTGCTCCAGACGGCAAGTCGCCGCGTTTCTTCGGTGGAGAAACTTGGACCTATTACCGGATTGCCGGCGGCAAGTCCGGGGCTCCACTCTTCAATTTCTCGCCCAATCAATGCCAGATCACACTCAAGTTCGATAAGGAAGAGAAACTATCGGATTATAGTTACTCCGGTTGTTGATGCTTCCGCCTACCTAACTCGTCATCTGCTTCTGAAATTTGTCTGCACAGGTGCGGCCGCAAAAGCAGTATGTTTGTCCGCCGATCACTTCCGTCACCGCCGAACCGCGTGGGACGAACGCCCGGCAGACCGGGTCCTGCACCATCTGATCCTTATCCACTGGCAAATGCCCCTGTCCCCCCCGAGCTCGAAATTCCCGAAAGGCGCTGCGGAGGAGAAAGTAGAGCACGATCAATAGGATCAGGATGAAGATTATTCTATACATAGGGGGTTCGGCTGAGTGAGGCCACAATCCTATGTGAGCTCGTGATCTCTGTCAAGGATCGCCTCAGGCATTCGTACCAGATTACCAAGCCATTTGTGGCCTTCTGCTACAGACCAATGGGCCTAAGGGTTTTGCCGTCTTCAGGGGCCAATTTCTCACGAAGAGCCCAGTACTTCTGATGGATATGCATGCATTTATCAGAATGCTAGAGTGCCGCCATGAAGACTTGCGACAAATGCCGCGGAACAATGTTGCCGGAGCGGGCAGTGGATTTGGATGCCGGGCTTGCGATCACCGTGTTTGCCTGTTTGAACTGCGGTCGCAGAAAAGCAGCGGATCAAGAACCAAGGCCTTTAACCGCCAGACATTGATCCCGCAATGACAGGCTGAAGGCGCTCAGCTATGACGAGCAGAAGGCCGCGGAAGCCTCATTCCGTGGGCATCCTCCCGATTCAGGCTGGACCCCGAAGGCGCGCGCAAGGTCTACGACCAACTTGCACTGGCCGTTGAGCTGCGACGATTGAGCCTTCAACTCTCGACTTCGCGAACTTCCTGGCAACCGATCCTTCGCTAATTCCTCAACCTCCCGAAATCACGATCGTTCCAACCAGGATTCCCACGCCCGTACGGCCTTCAGTCGCGGTTCGCGGCTTAGCAGAGGAACGGCCGCGACAGCCGTCCGCTCGTTCGGCTACCGGTTGGAAAATGATGGTTGGGATGACGAAAAGTGATCGGGCATGCCCGGGTGGGTGAGTGAGTTACTTCAGCCCCAGCACGTCCATCATGTCATAGAGGCCGGCCGGTTGCCGGACCACCCAGCGCGCGGCCCGAAGCGCCCCGCGGGCGAACGTGTCGCGGCTGCTGGCGCGGTGGGTCACTTCGATCCGTTCGCCCATGCCGCCGAACAAGACCGTATGGTCGCCGACGATGTCTCCCGCCCTGATGGTCTGTATGCCAATTTCGGTTTTCTTCCGTTCTCCGATCATACCTTTGCGGGCATACACCCCCACTTGATTGAGATCCCGATTCACGGCCCTGGCCAGGACTTCGGCGATTTTCAGTGCGGTGCCGCTCGGCGCATCTTTCTTCAGGCGGTGATGGGCCTCGATGACTTCGATGTCGTATTCGTCTCCGAGCGTCTTGGCCATTTCGCCGATGACCTTGTAGAGCAGGTTCACGCCCACACTCATGTTCGGCGAGAACACGCAGGGCACCTGCCTGGCCAGCGATTTCAGTTCGTCGAGTTCCGCGGCAGAAAAGCCGGTCGTTCCGATGACCATGGCGCGGCGATGTTGGGCCACGGCCCGCAGGTGATTCAGCGTGGCTTCTGGTGCGGAGAAATCGATCACGACCTCGCCGCGATCGAGCAGGGCGGACATGTCGTCCGTGATCGGCACACCGGCGCGGCCGCAGCCGGCGACCTCCCCCGCATCCTCTCCCAACGCATGGTGGCCCTTGCCTTCGATCGCTCCACCGAGGGTCAGGGCGGTGGAATCTTTGATGAGGGACACCAACCGGCATCCCATGCGGCCCGCAGCGCCAGCGACGATGACTTTGATCATGAGCTGTGAAGCTCCCCTTTGACCGGACTAGATGAGGCCGATGTCCTTTAAGACGCGCGTCAGCTGCGCTTTCGTCTCCGTCCCCATCTGGCAAAGCGGCAACCGCAGTTCCGGATCGATTTTTCCCATGAGGCCGAGCGCTTCTTTGACCGGGATGGGATTGGTCTCGTAAAACAGCGCCGCGAACAAGGGGGACAGCTTGAAATGCAGCTGACGTGACTCTTCGACCCGCCCTTCCAGGAAAAACTTGACTAGGCGCGCCATCTCCTTCGGCATCACGTTGGCCGTCACGGTGATGACGCCTTTCCCACCGACGGCCATCATCGGCAACGTCAACGCGTCGTCCCCCGCCAACACCGTGAGGCGATCCCCGCAGGTCTGGGCGATGTCGGACGCCTGCTGCACCGACCCACTGCCTTCCTTGATCCCGACGATGTTCTTCATCCCGCAGAGACGCGCCACCGTCGCCGGCAGCATATTCACCCCGGTACGCCCGGGAATGTTGTACAGGATCTGCGGCAAATCGACCGCTTCGGCCACCGCCTTGTAATGGCGATACAGGCCTTCCTGCGTCGGCTTGTTGTAGTACGGGGTGATCAGCAGCGCCCCGTCGGCCCCGTCTTCCTTGGCATGTTTGGTCAGCGAGATCGCTTCAGCGGTGCTGTTGGAACCGGTCCCGGCGATGACGGGCACGCGCCTCTTCGCGACTTCGACGGCGAGTTTGACGACCCGATGGTGCTCTTCATGCGTGAGGGTGGCGGATTCGCCGGTCGTGCCGCAGGGCACGATGCCGTTGGTGCCGTTGGCGATCTGCCATTCGATCAAGTCGCCGAAGGCCTTTTCGTCGAGTTTCCCCTTGCGAAAGGGCGTGACAATCGCAACCAGTGACCCCGTAAACATAGAGTCTCCTATGACAGGAATGCCGGAATCGTTTCGCCCTTCACCAAGTCGTCGTACGTTTCGCGCGCCCGGATGACGTGCACTTCGCCGTCCTTGACCAGCACTTCGGGCACCCGCGGACGCGAGTTGTAGTTCGAGGCCATGACAAAACCGTAGGCGCCGGCGCTCATCACCGCCAGCAGATCGCCCGATTTCACCTCGGGCAGCGAACGGTCCTTGGCCAGGAAGTCGCCCGACTCGCAGACTGGCCCGACGACGTCGACCGCATGTTTCGGACGTTGCAGAAGCGCCTCGGACACCGGACGGATGTCATGGTAGGCGCTGTAGAGGCTTGGCCTGATCAGGTCGTTCATCGCCGCGTCGACGATGACGAACCGCTTGGTCTCGCCAATCTTTTCGTAGAGCGCCTTGGTGACGAGGATGCCGGCATTGCCGACGATTACGCGGCCCGGCTCCATGACCAACGTCAGGTTCAGATCCTTGACAAGAGGCGAAATGGCATCGGCCAAATCCTTCGGCAACGGCGGTTTCTCTTCCGAATAAGTGATTCCCAGGCCGCCGCCGATGTTCAAATACCGGATGTTGATCCCTTGCGCTTTCAAGGTCCCGATGAGCCCGACGACTTTTTTCAGCGAATCGACGAATGGAGTCACCTCGGTCAACTGCGACCCGATGTGGGCATGGACTCCGACCACGTCGATATGCCCAAGCGACGAAGCCATCTTGTACTCTTCCAGCGCCCGATCTGCGGCGATCCCGAATTTGCTTTTCTTCATCCCTGTCGAAATATAGGGGTGCGTCTTGGGATCGACATCGGGATTGATGCGCAGGGCGATCCGCGCCTTCTTGCCGACGGACGCCGCAACGTCGTTGATCGCATGAATCTCGGCGGACGACTCCACGTTGAACATCAGGATGTCGGCCTTCAGCGCGTCTTTGATCTCCTCGGCGCTCTTGCCCACGCCGGCGAACACGATCTTGGAAGGCGGCACCCCGGCCTTCAAGGCCCGGAACAGTTCACCGCCCGACACGATGTCGACTCCGCTCCCTTCCTTCGCCATCAAGCGGAGGATCGCGAGGTTCGAATTGGCTTTCATCGCGAATGCGATCACGTGCGGGATGGTCTTGAACGCGCTGTCGTAGGCATGGAAGTGGCGCAACAGCGTCGCATGGCTGTAGATGTAACAGGGCGTGCCGACTTCCTTGGCAATCTGGGCGACCGGCACCTGCTCGCAATACAGCTCGCCGTTGCGATATTCGAAGTTATGCATCCTGGAAATCCTCTCTCAGCATTTCGAGCCCGGCCAGGGATAGACCCTGCAAGGAGTTTTCGAACGACTCGGCGAACTTCCGATAGCGCACTTTCACGTTCGGCACCGCGGACTTGATCGCCTCGGAATCGACGAGCGCCTTCAAGGCTTCAGGCGCCGCCAACTTGAGGTGCTCGAAATTCACGATCACGTCCATCTTGGCGTTTTCCGCCGCTTCTTTGATCCGTTTGATCAGCTCCTGCACGTTCAACCGATCCAGTGCGCCCTCAAGATCCATGAACAGCGCCGAAAACTTGTCGTGGCGCTTCACCTTGATATGCAGCGCCAGATTCTGGGCGGAAGGAGAAGTCGGGTCGAAACGCTGCTTGAGCGCATGCAGCGCGCTGGGGATCAGTTGATCTTTGTCGAGCACCGGCAGCTTCGCCTGCAGATTCTTGAGGACTTTCGCCAGCGGCGACAGGGTGCCTTTCGGACAGCTGCGTTTGACGAGCTTCCGGAACTCCCGGTTCATTTCCCAACGAGCCACGAGACGCTGCTTGGTACCGGAGAGCCGGTACCAAATGTTCGGCAGCGAATAGAACTGGTGGTTCGCCCAATGGAAGCCTTCCTGCAACTGCTCCGGCGTCATGCGGCTCGGCTGGAAGACGACGTGTTTGCCGTCGTACTTCGACCAATCCCAATCGAAAATGCGGCCGGCCGCCTTGTAGCGGTCGAACAGGGCCGTACCGGGCAACGGCGTGAGCACATTGAAGTACGCCAGTTCGACCTGGTTCTTGGTCAAGAAATCCACCGCCCGCTCGAACACCGCTTCGTCGTCGTTGTCGAAGCCGAAGACGATGCCGGGATTCACCATGATGCCGTAGTCGTGGAACATCTTGATCTCTTGTGAAAACTTCTGAACCCGGTTGAACGGCTTGTTGGTTTCGTCGAGGCAGTCCTCGTCCAGTGATTCCATGCCGACAAAGACCGAGACACAGCCGCTCTCGGCGGCCAGCTTGACCATCTCCTCGTCATCGGCCAGGAACAACGTGGACTGACAGCCCCACTTCAGTTTGAGCGGCTTCAACGCCGTCCACAGTTCGCGGCAGTAGGCCCGGTTGCTATTGTGCAGGTCGTCGACAAACGCCACGATGCTGCCGTCTTCGATCCCGACACGGATCTTGAGGGTGGCCAGGAAGGCGTTCCACAGCGGTTCGTCCCTGATCCGTTCCACCAATTCACTGCGGATCCAGCGCTGCACGTTGGTCAACTCGGCGACCACTTCCTCCACGGGCCGCCGGCGCGTCGTCTTCCCGTTGAAGGGCGACACGCTGCAGAACTCGCAGTCGAAGTGGCATCCGCGGGTCGTGAAACTGCACTGGCGCGTCATATAGGAATCCGGACTCAACAGCTCGACGCGAGGGCTCTTATAGTTCTCGAGCGCGGGGAACGCCGTCATCTTATACATACGCTGCATCCGACCCGCTTCGTAATCCGCCACCAATTGCGGCCACAGATCTTCCGCCTCGCCGCAGACGATGGCATCGGCATGCTGCAGGGCTTCCTCCGGGCAGTAGGTCGGGTGCACGCCGCCCAGCACAATGGTCTTGCCCCGCTTGCGGAACTCCTTGGCGATTTCATAGGCGCGAGGCGCGTAACAGGTCATGATCGACAGACCGACCATGTCGCAGGGATAATCGAAATCGATGTCCTCGACCGCCTCATCGACGAGATCCACCTGCCAGTGCTCGGGCGTATAGGCCGCGATCGTCGGCAGACTCAGTTTGGGAAACCAGACGGCCCTGCGCTCGGCCGCCGTCAGATGATATTGGCTGTTGCGAGGATAGGGATCGACGAGCAAGAGCCGTTTTCCGGTTGCCGGCTTGAGCGGTTGTCCCTGTTTCATAGGCTGGATCAATTGCATGAGTCCCTCCTGCGGTTCAGTGTCACATATGCCTCATCTCCGTCACCGGGTGCCCACCGGCCGTAACGGAGGCAGATTTTCGTCCTGACCCTGCAAGGCGGGATCTTGTTCGGCCGCCTCGGCGGCTGCTTCAGCTTGCCGCCGCTGCGCCTCGAGGAGATCCCGTTTCTTTTGCATTTCAATCGTCGCCGCCACCCCGACGTTCTCCGGGGGCACCGGCGCGCCCACCACCCCGCATGCAGCCAGCATCCAGGCGGTCATGCTCGCCAGCATCCACTTCATGACAGCGCCCGTTCCAACTCCTTGATCCGCTGCTCGACGCGTTGGCGCGCCGTCCCGCCGACCTGCGCCTTGCGGTCTATCGCCGCCTCAACCGTCAATCGACGCAACACATCCTTCTCGATCCTGTCCGAAAAGCTTCGGAGTTCTTCAAGCGACAGGTCCGTGAGTTCACGCCCCTGATCCAGCGAAGCCCGCACCACCCGTCCGGTAATCGCATGGGCTTCGCGGAACGGCACGCCCTTGGTGACCAGATAGTCGGCCAATTCGGTGGCCAGCAGGCCCCCACCTTGCAGCGCCTGCTTGAGCGCCTCCCGATTGAATTTGACCCGGCGCATCAACTCGGTCAGGACTTGCAGCGAGGCGGCAACCTGATCCAGCGCGTCGAAGAGCGCCGGCTTATCTTCCTGGAGATCCCGGTTATAGCTCAGCGGCAGCGCTTTCAGCGTCGTCAGCAGATTCATCAGATGGCCATAGACGCGACCGGTCTTTCCCCGCACCAATTCTGGCACATCGGGATTCTTCTTCTGCGGCATCATGCTGCTGCCGGTGCAAAAGCCGTCCGGCAGATCCACGAACCGGAACTCCTGCGACGACCAGACGATCAACTCCTCGCTCAACCGTGACAGATGCATCATGGTAATCGCCAACGTCGACGCCGTCTCCAGCATGAAATCGCGATCCGACACCGCATCCAGACTGTTTGCCGTCACCGCGGGGAAACCCAACAGCGACGCCGTGTACCGGCGGTCGACCGGATAATTCGTCCCGGCCAAGGCGCCGGAGCCGAGCGGCATGACGTTGAGCCTGGCCCGCGCGTCGCGGATGCGGCCCTTGTCACGCGCGAACATTTCGACGTAGGCCAGCAGATGGTGCGCGACCAGCACGGGCTGGGCCCGCTGCAAATGGGTATAGCCGGGCATCGTCGCCGTCCGGTTCGCCTTGGCCTTCGCGACCAACACCCGTTGAAATTCCGTGAGCCGGCTCGCGAGTTGATCCAACTGCTCGCGCAAATAGAGCCGAACATCGAGTGCGACCTGATCGTTGCGGCTCCGTCCCGTGTGGACTTTGCCACCCAAGGGACCGATCAGTTCCGTCAATCGACGTTCGATCGCCATATGGATGTCTTCGTCCACGGGCAAGAAACGAAACTTGCCCCGTTCCAATTCCACTTTGACGGTTTCGAGCCCACGCACGATCGTCCTCGTTTCCGTCGAGGTCAGCACGCGCGCCTTCTCCAATGTCTTGCAGTGGGCGATACTGCCTTGAATGTCCTGCGCATAGAGGCGGCCGTCGACGGCAACGGACCTGGTAAAAGTCTCGACCAGGCGGTTCGTCTTTTCACGAAACCGCCCTTCCCAAGCCTTGGAGGCAGACCCTGCCTCGCTCCGTCCGTGCCCTCTCCTCATCAGGACGAAACCTTCTTCCGCTGCGCCCGTATCTTCAACCGCAGGGCGTTCAAACGGATAAAGCCCTCCGCATCCTTCTGATTGTACACTTCATCTTCCTCGAACGTCGCGATGTCCAACCGGTACAACGAATTCTTGGACTTGCGGCCTGCCAAGGTGCAGCTGCCTTTATACAGCTTCACTCGGGCCGTGCCGGTGACATCCTTCTGGGACTCATCGATCGCCTTCTGTACCATTTCCCGCTCAGGGCTGAACCAGTAGCCGTTGTAGATCAGGTCGGCGTAACGGGGAATCAAACTGTCGCGGAAATGCAGGACCTCCCGATCCATCGTGAGCGATTCAAGGCCTCGGTGGGCGACATGCAGGATGGTCCCGCCAGGGGTCTCGTAAACCCCGCGAGACTTCATGCCGACATACCGGTTTTCCACCAGATCGACCCGCCCGATTCCGTGCGCGCCGCCCAGTTTGTTCAGGTGCGCCAACAGGGTGGCAGGGCTCATCTTCTTGCCGTCCACCGCAACCGGGTTGCCCGCTTCGTAATCGATCTCGACTTCCAACGCCTTGTTCGGCGCCTTCTCGGGCGAGACCGTCATCTGGAAAATCTCGTCCGGCGGCGACTCCCAGGGATCTTCCAGAATGCCGCCTTCGTAACTCACATGGAAGAGATTCAAATCCATGCTGTAAGGCTTCGCCTTAGTCGCCGTGACCGGAATGCCGTGGCGCTCGGCGTATTCGATACATTCGCGGCGCGAGCGCAAGCTCCATTCGCGCCAGGGCGCGATGATCTTGAGGCTCGGGGCCAGCGCCATGTAGGTCAACTCGAACCGCACCTGATCGTTGCCCTTGCCCGTCGCGCCATGGGACACCGCCTCGGCCCCTTCCTTGAGCGCAATCTCGGCCTGACGCCGGGCGATGAGCGGACGCGCAATGGAGGTCCCGAGCAAGTAACAGCCTTCATACGTGGCGTTGCCGCGCAACATGGGAAAGACATAGTCTTTGACGAAGGTCTCCCGCAGATCCTCGACGTAGACCTTTTTCACGCCGAGCTTTTTGGCTTTGGCCTTGATCGCTTGCAGATCCTCACCCTGCCCGAGGTCGGCACAAAAGGCGATGACCTCTGCCTCATAGGTTTCCTGCAACCACTTCAAGATGACGGAGGTGTCGAGTCCCCCTGAATAGGCCAGCACGACTTTCTTGATGCCACGGCTCATGATGTCCTTCGGCTCCTCTTGCCCAGTAATTGGGTCAGTATGGCTTTCTGCATGTGCAGACGGTTTTCCGCCTGGTCGATCACGACGGACTGCGGTCCGTCCAACACATCGGCGGTGATTTCTTCGCCGCGATGCGCCGGCAGGCAATGCATGACGATCGCATCTGGCTTCGCACGGCCGACCAAGCGGCCGTTCACTTGGTACGGCGCCAAGACTTTCAACCGTCTCGCCTGCTCCCGTTCGCGGCCCATGCTGATCCAGACGTCGGCATAGATGACGTCCGCCTCCTTCACGGCCACGTGAGGGTCATAGCCGATTTCGATCGTCGCGCCGGTTTTCGCCGCTTCGAGGCGGGCGGCATCCACGACGTGCTGATCCGGTTGATAGCCGGAAGGACAGCCCAACGCGATCGTCATACCCATCTTGGCCGCCGCTTCGATCAACGAATTGGCGACATTGTTCCCGTCACCGACATAGGCGATCTTGACGCCCTTCAAGCGACCCTTCTTCTCGCGGATCGTCAACAAATCAGACAGCGCCTGACAGGGATGGCTCAGGTCGGTCAAGCCGTTGATGACCGGCATCGTCGCCTCGCGCGCCCATTCCTCGACCGTCGTATGGTCGTAGGTTCGGATAACGATCCCGTCCAAATAACGCGAGAGGACCCGGGCCGTGTCCGCCACGCTTTCGCCGCGGGAAAGTTGAATGTCGCCCATCGGCAGGACGAGCGCATGCCCGCCCAGCTGATTCATCCCGGCTTCGAAGGACACTCGGGTCCTAGTCGAGGGTTTCTGGAACAGCAGGCCCAGTGTTTTCCCCGGTAGCAGCTGATGCGAGACGCCCCGACGCTGCTTATCTTTTAGCCGAGCCGCGACCGTGAGAAACCCTTCGATGGTGCCACGTGACAGCGCCGCGACGTCCAGCAGGTCTTTGCCCATACTCTTTTTCTTGGCTCTGCTCGATTTCATTCTGCTATTCGCGGCTAATGGGTCGAAGCCGCCACCGCATGCCGGTTGAAAATCTGCGACAAGGTCTCGACCAGTCGGTCGATCTCGCTCTGGCCGATGATGAGGGGCGGCACGAGGCGGATCACATGGTCGCCGGTCGCGTTCACGAGGATACCGCGGCGTAAACATTCGTTCACGACGGTCTTGGCGTCCATTTCCAACTCCATACCTTGGAGGAGGCCCAAGCCCCGCACGTCGCGCACGACATGGTGACGGTCCTTGCAGTCCAGCAACCCCTTCGACAGACAGTCACCCATCCGGCGCGCCTGATCCAACACCCGCCCTTCGAGCAAGACACGGCAGACGGCGAGACCCGCGGCGCAGGCCAGCGGATTGCCTCCGAACGTCGAGGCATGCGAGCCGGGTCCGAACGCCGCGGCCACGGAATCCCTCGCCAGACAGGCCCCGATCGGGACTCCCCCGCCCAACCCTTTGGCAAGCGTCATGATGTCCGGCTCGACACCCAACTGCTCGTACGCGAACAAGGTCCCGGTGCGTCCCATCCCGGTCTGCACTTCATCGAAGATCAGGAGGACGTCTTTGTCGGTGCAGAGTTGGCGAACGGCAGCCAGATAGGCCCGATCGGCTACATGGACTCCGCCTTCCCCCTGGATCGGCTCCAACATGATCGCCGCGGTCTTCACAGTGATCGCCTGTTCGAGTTCGGCCAGGCTGTTGAAGGCCACGTACGAAAAACCCGGCACAAGCGGATCGTAGCCTTTCTGTACTTTCTCTTGTCCCGTGGCCGTTAAGGTCGCCATCGTCCGGCCATGGAACGAGTTCTTCATCGTGATGATCTCGAACCGGCCGGCGCCATACTTGCCGTGTGAATAGCGGCGCGACAGCTTGATCGCGGCTTCGTTGGCCTCTGCTCCGCTGTTGCAAAAGAACACCTTGTCCGCGAAGGAATGGTCAACCAGCATTTCGGCCAGCTTGACCTGCGGCTCCGTGTAGTAGAGGTTCGACGTGTGGATGAGCTGGGCGGCCTGCCGCTGGATCGCGGCAACCAGATCCGGATGGCCGTGACCTAACAGATTGACGGCGATCCCTCCGACGAAATCGATGTACTCGCGGCCTTCGAAATCATAGACCTTCGCGCCTCGCCCGCGCACGATCGAAATCGGCTGGCGGCTGTAGGTCCCCATCAAGAATTGATCGGCGCCTTGTTTAAGTTCTTCTGTGGGCATGGCAAACGTATCCCCTTGTAAAGAAAGGGAAGCTAGCACAGGCAGGCCATGAAAGCAACCAGCGCCTCTGACACCGAGATCCGCGAAGACGCCGCCCCGCTCTTCCCTCAGCAGAGAAAGGAAGCATTATGTTACCCTCTGCCGGATGAAAACGTGCCCTCAGTGCCAACAGCAGAATCAGGACGAGGCGAACTTCTGCTATCAATGCGGGAGCGATCTCTCAAAACCGGCGGAGGAGGCCGTCATGGCCGCACAGGCTCCCGCCACTTTGTCCGTCTCGCAGACGGACCGGGAAACCTGGCGGGAGTTCATCGGCCCGAACGCGGACCGCTACCTGGAGCACTTCGCCAAATTCGGCACGGAACAGGCCCCGAAATTCGCCTTGACGTGGAACTGGCCAGCCTTTCTCTTCATTTCTTTTCTCTGGTTTCTTTACCGGAAAATGTACCTCTACGCCGCCGTCTATGCGATCGGCCCCATGGTCTCGACCTACCTCACCGGGGACATGACGGTGGGAATCGTCTGGAGCATCATGGCAGGCGCTACAAGCAATTATGTCTATTACTGGCATTGCCGAGAGCAGATCGCGGAGATCAAGAAGAGCGGGTGGAGTGACCCTGCGAAACGCGAGGCCGCGCTCAAGGAAGCCGGAGGCGTCCAACCCTACGTGATCTGGGTTGGAGTCGCCTTCTATGTGCTGTTCCTGATGATGATGGTGAAGATGGCACAGGATGGCCTCCAAGACGGCGATCAGCGTCCGGTCAAGCCAGCTAAGCCGGCTGCGACGAGCGTGTAGAGGCAGACTCCGCATCACCGGTGTCTGTTGTAGGTCAGCTAAGAAATCAGAACGCTCGCTCGCACCTCAGACTCACGGAACATGTCGGATAACATTATCTCTCATAACGAGATGTGTCGGCGTGAAGGCATTAGTCTTCAGCGGGGAATGAACTTTGGACTTGGTGGAAACCACTCGGTTATCCTGATGTCCGTTCGTCCGAATGCTCCTTACCGTGATCGGCTCGAGGATGGCGGCACAACTCTCATCTATGAGGGGCACGATGAGCCTAAGTCTATGCAGTGGCCCAATCCGAAGGTCATCGATCAGCTAGGAACCCTGCCCTCGGGAAAATTAACTCAGAATGGGAAATTTGATGAGGCTGCCCAAGATTTCAAGACTGGCAAGCGTGGCCCAGAACGCGTTCGCGTGTATGAAAAAATACGCACCGGTATTTGGTCATACAACGGAGTTTTTCACCTCGTTGACTCCTGGCGGGAACGCGACAAGCATCGAACTGTCTATAAGTTCAAACTCGTAGCTGTAGAAAGCGACGACAACTTCTCCCAGCCCGTACAGCTAGACGCTGAACGCCGCCGCATCATCCCAACATCCGTCAAATTGGAGGTTTGGAAGAGAGATGGAGGAAGATGTCGAATATGTTCGGCAACTGATGAATTGCACTTTGATCATATCGTTCCATTCTCAAAAGGCGGCACATCGCTCACGGCAGAGAATGTGCAGCTTCTTTGCGCACGTCATAACCTTCAAAAGCGAGATGCCATTGAATAAACAAGGCGGTGCGACAAGCCATTGCACGGGACCGGGAGCGAGACAAGGTGTCAGAAACCTTTTCTGATTAAGTGAACGGTTTCTGACACCTATCTCGTCCGCTGCCAGCCGATCCACGCCTTGAACCACTCAAAATCCTGCTCATACGCTGCGCCGCCCTGGTCGCCGGCCTCCTGCTTCTGCTCCAACTGCTGGTAGGTGCGCGGCCAGTTCTTCTGCCACCAGGATTTCAGTTCGTCGGGACTGTAGGCCTGGCCGTTCTGATTGAGGATGCCTGCCGCGGCGCAGAGCGGCGCCACAAGCGGCCAGTAGCGGTCCTTGCCGAGACCGAGACTGCGGAAGTGTTCGCGCAGCAGAAAAACCACCCACAACTCCGCGCTGTTCTTTTTGTTGTGTTTGAACGGCTGGGTCTGCCGCAACGGCACGGGATCGAAGGCTTTGACGATCGAGGTATAGTCCGGCCCGCCATAGGTCCCGGCGGCTTCCGCAATGCCTTCCACGATGCCGGCCAATTCCAGTTCCGTAACCGGCGTAGCGGGGCCACGGCCAGCAGGCGGCTCCGCCAGCGGGCTGGGCGTCGTCAGCAATTCGATGAGCGGTTTGAGCTCACGTAATCGAATGGCGGCAGCCTTGAGGATCTGCTCCGACTCGAGCCAATAGTCCGGATCGTTCTTGGTGAGCCGCTCCCGGCCGGGCGGCGGTAGCACGGTCGGCACCCAATAGCGCATGAGCACGAACAAGACATAGTCGATCTGTCCATTGACCTGATGGACGCGATCGAGCTGTCCGTCGGCCGCGATCTTGCCGAAGAAGCTCAGCGCCCGGTCGGCGACGTGGAGTCGCTCCGCCAGCGCCAACCACCAGCCTTGGAGCGCTAGCCAGTCTGGATCGGGCGTTTGGGAGGGCGGCTCGGTGGTCATGGTGTGTCTACTGCGATATGGCGGAAATCGAGCGGCATGGTACTGCCCCGGTCCCTTGAAAGCAACGCTTGACTTGGTCCCCTGTTCCAGTATTCTTGAGCCAGTCTTTCACTTCGCTTTCACCGGGAGCCTCTTCATGGCACGATTGGTCCTCCTTCGTCACGGCGAATCGCAATGGAATTTGGAGAATCGGTTTACTGGTTGGGTCGACGTTCCGCTTTCTCCCCGCGGCATTCAGGAAGCGAAGAACGCCGGCAACAAGCTGCGTGGCTTTACCTTCAATCGTGCCTTCACATCGGTCTTGGCCCGCGCGAACGAAACGCTGCGCTTGGCGCTCGATGCCATCGGCCAGTCGAACATCCCCATTGAAAAGGATAGGGCGCTGAACGAACGGATGTACGGAGAACTGCAGGGGCTGAACAAAGCCGAGACGGCGAAAAAGTACGGGGACGATCAGGTGAAGATTTGGCGGCGGAGCTACGACGTGCGCCCGCCGGGAGGCGAGAGCCTGAAAGATACTGCGGAACGGGTGCTCCCCTACTACGACAAAACCATCAAGCCGTACATTCTGAAGGGCGAAACGATCTTGATCGCCGCCCACGGCAACAGTTTACGGGCGTTGGTCATGGAATTGGAGCAACTGTCGAAGGAGCAGGTGCTGGAGTTGAACATTCCAACCGGCGCGCCGCTGCTCTATGAACTCGACCAACAGGGCAAGGTGACCAGCCACAAGTATCTCTGATCGGCCCGAACCAGCAGCGCGACTTTATCCCACGTCCTTGAGCAGTTGGTCGTAGGTATCCACCGGGACCGAATCGATCAGCAGCGTCAGCAGATTGCGGTGGTCGCTCTCCTCGATGAGCCCCTGTTCTTCCATCATCACGGTCGCTTCGGTGCTCACAGCCAAGGGACTGGCCCCGTCGTCCACCAGCCGCTCATAGCGCCGGTTCCGCTCAGTCCAGTCTTCGAGAAAAACGGTCCAGGCGATCGCGCCGACCGGATAGATCGTGTCCCAGCCTTGCTCAATGCTGCTGAGTACCAGTTCCGACACGACCCCGTGATATTTTTGCGGAATGTGCGCCTTGACGGCAGCGAAGATCCAAAACAGGTTGAGTGCCAGGAGTTCGCGCGTTATACCCTGCGCTCGTCCCGCAACCGGCTCTATTCCGTATTCTTCCAAGTTCGAATCGGACACGCCGGCCGGCAGCGCGCCGATCAACGCGGCGGCTGCTTCCTTGGGCGTCATGCTCTTGCCTTGCATCCTCCTGCCTCCTGGTCGTTGGAGGGCGAAGATACCGCAGTTGATTTGCCGCGCTCAAGCGGCTTGTCCGTCGATAGCCCCTGTGTTAGCATCCGGCCACGATGCTTGTCCCCTTGCGGCTCCGCTCCAGTTCACTTCTGTTTGGGACTGTCCTGCTCCTCTCGCTCCTGGCGCACTTGTCTCCGGTTCGAGCCGAAGGCGGACAATGGGGGTTCGGGTCCGGGTTAGGCTTCACATCCGGTACGGTCAACAATACGGTCTTCACGCTCGGCTTCAACGCCGATTACTACATCGACCGCAATTTTTCCATCGGCCCGCTGATGCAGATCAGTCCGACAGGCGATCTGTTCCAAGTCGCCTTCGCCGCCGTTGGCCGCTACCACTTTCGCTTGAACAACGGCATCAATGTCGTGCCGTTCACTGGATTCGGATTGATCCATGCCGATCTCGACAAAGGCACCGGCCCTGGACGCATCGACCGAAACGACACCAGCTGGTTCGTCCCGATCGGGCTCTCGTTGGAATATCAGGTCGTACACAACGTCGCGCTCACCTCGACGCTGCAAGTTAATCTGCATGACATCAATCTGGCGCCGTCCATTCCCGACAAAGACCATACCAGCGTGACCTTGCTCTTTGGGTTCAATTTCAGTCCCTAACTCGCCGGCCCCTCGTTTTCACACCGTTTCCCGCGACACATCCGTTGCATGGTCGGCTCCGTAGGTGGAGGTAACTGAACATTCACCCATGGAGGTCTTATGAAGCGCTCTCGATCTATGCTGCTGCTGAGTTGCATGTTGTTCGCATCACCCTCGCTGGCGGATATGGGCAAGACCGCCGGTCCGTTGAAGGCGGTCCCAGGCTCTAAGGCTGAGAACCACATCGCGACTGGAATCGAGCATTACGGCATGGGGCACTGGGACGTCGCGAGGAACCATTTCGCAGAAGCGGAAAAGGCAGACCCCCAGTCGGCGGAGGCACATTACAACCTGGCGCTGGTGCTCGACAAGGCCGGTGACCATAGCGGCGCGACCGGACACTTCAAACAGGCGTGGGAACTCGGCAAGACGAATGCGGAGATCCAACAATCCGAGATTCTCAAGAAACACGTCAAGATGTGACGCTGCGCAGGACCGGCCGAAGGATCACCCTTCGGCCGGTTAGTGGCATGAGGCAGCGGCAACCTAGGCCACTTTGGTCGGTTGCCAGCGTAGCCCGATGGAGAGGAGTTCCTGTAGCAGTTCTTCGTACGAATACCCGGCTTTTTCGGCGGAGTCGGCGAAGTCTTCGTCGTGCGCGATCTGCGGATTCGGATTGGCCTCCAGCACGTACAACTTCCCCTCCGCATCCATGCGGATATCGATCCGGGCGTACCCCCTGAGATCGAGCGCGCGATAGGCACGTTTGGCCAAGTGCTGGATCTCCTCGCCTTTACCCTCCGGCAAGTTCTTGGCTTCACCGGATCGGATGCCGTACTTGTCCTGATACTTGCGACTCCACTTCACCCGCTCCGTTGCGATGCGTTTGGCGTCTTCTGGCATGTTGTCCATGACCAATTCCCAAACCGGAAACGTATGGAGATGCCCGTTCCCCATGAGACCGACGTAAAACTCACGTCCTTCGATGTACCGCTCGATCAAGGCGCCGGTCCCAACACTGTTGTGGATGAAGGCAACGCGTTCTTTCAGTTTATCATCGTCGGCCACGATCGATGCTTGTGAGATACCGAGTGAGGCCTCTTCGGTGACCGACTTGACGATCAACGGGAACGATAGCCAGGTCGGCCGCCGGACCGCCCGGCCGTGGCGGACCATGATGAAATCGGGAAACGGGATGCGGTGAAACGAGAAGATCTTTTTGGCGAGCACCTTGTCACGGGCCAACATGAGGCCGCGCGGGTTGCAACCCGTATAGGGCACGCCGAGCAGTTCGAGGTACGACACGACGTTCTGATCGTAGACCGCGACACCGTCGAACTCTTCCAGCAGATTGAAGGCGATGTGCGGCTTCCATTCTTCGACCGCTTCGCGGATGACGCCGAGATCGCTCTTCACACCTAACGGGCGCACTTCATGCCCCAACTTCCGCAGCGTGGTGACTACATCGTATTCGGTCTTCCATTCCGCCTGGTCCGGTTTCTGCCCGTTCAACTGTTCGGGCGGAACCAGATCCTTATGCATGAGCACCAGAATCCGCAACCGCTTCATACTGCCACCTTGTGCCGGCCGCTGCGGAGGTAGGTCATCGTATGGACGGTCAGGAGAATGGTGAAGTCCAATTTGGCTTGATCCTCCGGCACCGGCAGCCGAAGCCGCAGCTCCTGGCAGCGCTGGATCATATCTTCGAGCACTTGATCGATGGTGTACTGGTACTCACCGGTCCAGGCAGCGACTTTTCGGCGCACTTCCTTGCGAAACCGCTTGAGGAACGTGGCCGCCGACATCTTCTCTTTGTGGGCATCGCCATCGGAGAAGAGCCGCTTGAGATCCGGATCGTAGAACGACGGACGTTCGACGCCGTAGTGCGCCCGTTTGCGCTCATAGTGCTCGCGCAGCGTTTTTTTTAAGGTATGGAGCGGATCGATCTCTTCGGTCGTCACCACTTTTGGTACAACGCCGGCCAGTCCTTTCATGAGACCGTCCATATACTGGAGCTTTTTCAGGACGGGCCAGTCTTTGTACCGATCCTCCCAGCCGGAATCTGGCGTCAGCCAGACAGCGAAGGTCTCGGCGAAATCTTCGTCGGGATGACTTTGGGCATACCAAACGTCGAGGTGCCGTACGAAGCTCCGGCTGTACGGACGCGGACGGTAATATTGGGGGTAGGGTTGCGAGCTCTTGCCGAAGATCACTTGGCGGCTGCGGACGCGGCGGATGCGATAGGCGTTCTCGATCGCATGGCCGGCTTCATGGCGGAGAATCCGCATACACCACTCCGGCGTGCCGCCTTCGACTTCCAACATCTGCGCCTGTTCCAGCTTGGCAAGGCGCGGGTGGGCGAGGTAGAACGGCACCGCGATGCCGGGCACGCCGTCCGGGGTGAACCATTCGTTGGAGATCCAAAAATGGGGGCGGAAGCGGAGATGTTTGGCGTCGAGTTCCGAATAGAGTTGTTCGATCTGCTTGGAGAGAAATTCGTCCGCGAGACTCACCCCGAGCCGGCACATCGGCAGATCAAGGAGCTTCTCATCGGGCCAGGAAGCCCATTCCGGCTCCGGAGATGTGGATGAGGGAAAAGCAGGTTGTGCGGAAGCTCGCTGCATGCCGGGCGCTGCGCCTCTGATCGATGCCGCTAGCTGGAGACTATAGCCTGCATCGGGTGATCACGCAACTTTTCACATGCTTCGCAAGATGAGGCGGTAACGGATCAGGGTGATGACTGCGGGCGCTCGAGCGGAAGTTTGTAGAGAAACGAGGGCAAATCGATCCAGATTATGTCGATGACGGACGTCACGTAGTCTCTCGCCAATTCGAGATTCTGTTCCCAGTCGGGATAGCGCTCATGCAGATCGGGAATCGCTTCGTCGCGCCCGTAACACAGTTGCTTGAACAGCGGCGCATGCCTTCCGAACTCCCGTTGAATGAACTCTTGATGGTCGCGGCTCATGGCCACGACGAGATCGGTCTGCGCAAGCAGCTCCTTGGTCAGCCGCCGCTGCACGTGGCCGGACACGTCGGCCCCCTTGTGCCGTAAGCAATGTTTCACCCATTCATGGACCGGCTGCGGCTTCGCCTCGATACCGGCGGAGCCGACGCGGTAGGGAGACGGCTGCCCGATCAAAGACTTGAGTCCGTACTCGGCGGCCACGCTGCGAAAAATATTCCCGGTGCAGACAAACAGAATCGACCGTACGCGAGGGCGAGGTTTGCCTTGATCGTCGTCCACCAAAGCCTCCAGGCCTCGGATCGACAGTGGGACCGAGGACCGCGTAGAATACCACTCCATGTTCTCCCCGACCAACTCTCCAGGGCAGCAGGTCAAACTCGACGAAGCGACCGAGCGGCTACAGACCAGGCTGTTGCGCGTTGTCGGCCAAACGATCGTGGACTACGGATTGATTCAGGCAGGCGACAAGGTCATGGTCTGTTTGTCCGGCGGGAAGGACAGCTACGGCCTGCTCGATCTGCTCTTGGTGTTACAGCGCCGGGCTCCCGTTCAGTTCGATGTAGTCGCAGTCAATCTCGACCAAAAGCAGCCGGGCTACCCCGCCCACGTGTTGCCGCAATATCTCGCCACGGTCGGCATCCCCTTTCACATCGAAGCTCGCGACACCTATTCCATCGTCAAACGCCTAATCCCCGACGGGCAAACCACCTGTTCCCTTTGCTCCAGACTGCGGCGGGGTCACCTCTACCGGATCGCTGCCGAACTCGGCGCGACAAAGATCGCCCTCGGGCACCACCGGGACGATATCCTCGAAACCTTGCTGCTCAACCTCCTCTTCACGGGAAAAATAAAGACCATGCCTCCCATATTGCGGTCGAAAGACGGCAGGCATTTGGTGATTCGCCCTCTGGCAGCGGTTCGAGAGGCCGATCTTGCACAATATGCGGAGCGGCGGGGTTTCCCCATCATCCCCTGCGACCTCTGCGGCTCGCAAGACGAGCTCAAACGGAAAGAGGTCAAAACGTTCCTCCGCGAGTGGGAAAAACGAGCGCCAGGCTGCACAGACAGTATGTTTGCCGCACTGTCCAACGTGGCCCCTTCGCTGCTGCACGATCGCCGACTCTTCGACTTCGCTTCGCTAGGCCGTTCCGATTTCGCCGGTGATGAAGACGCCTGGCTTGATCAGGACACGCCGCTTGCCTGAGCGACCGCCCTATGCCGACCACATCCGAGCAGCGGCCTGACCCCGGACCTCCCTTATGGTCGATGGGGCTGGTCGTCCTGCTGATGGTTGGTGTCCCGATCATTCTGTACTCCCTCGCCCCGTCCGGCCCCGTGCGCGAAGGCGACACCATCTTTTCCGCCGGCTCGGCCAAGGTCCCATTCCTTCACCCATCATTCTATGATCGTGACAATTATGACGGCACCTGTCTTCTCGACCCACAAGATCCGCTGATCGTGCTGAAACCCCCTTCCGACCGAGAAAGTTCGGTGCTGGCGAAGGTGCAAGGGAAAACGAACAGCGAGTGGCCCTTCTGTCCACCCCAGTCCGAGGTCATCATAGCCAACCACCAACTCGCACAGAAACCGGATCCGCTGGCGGAGCTGAAGAAACGCTGGAGGGACTAGCGGAGTCGCTAGGCAAGGCGGGGATGTTAGGATCTCAGCTTGTCGGAGAACATTTTGCGGAACTTGAAGACCTTGGGACCGACCACCGCCGTACAGTAGCCCTGAAAGGGATTGCGGGCGAAGTATTCCTGGTGGTAGGGCTCCGCTTCATACCACCTCGTGGCGGAAGTCACTTCGGTGACGATCGGGTTGGCATACACATTTTCCTTGCTGAAGGAGCTGATGACCTCCTCCGCCTGACGTTGTTGCTCGGGAGAATGATAGAAGATTGCTGAGCGGTATTGCGTCCCAACGTCGTGTCCCTGCCGGTTCATCGTGGTGGGATCGTGGATGACGAAGAAGACTTCGAGCAACTCCCGAAAACTGACGATGTCTGGATCGTACGTGATCCTCACCGCTTCGGCATGGCCCGTTCGGCCACTACACACGGCTTCATACGTGGGATTCTCGACCTGCCCGCCGATGTAACCGGACTCGACCGAGAGCACGCCCTTCATCTGGTCGAAGACGGCTTCCAGACACCAAAAACAGCCCCCCGCCAATGTGGCAATGTCCTGATGCATAATCGCGAGCCCCGAACGTCAGCAAATGACAGAGGTGGGTGGGTCGAACGGCTCAAATCTTACAAGCCGCCAGCTTCCCCTTTATATCACAGCAGAGGTGCGGAGGGACGAGGGATGGGGAAGTCTATTTCGCCTTTTCCAGCTTGAGATCCCGAAGAACCTGCTTCAGCTTCATCTGTTCTTCAGGATACACATCGATGAACTGCAGTCCGAAGGAGCGCCCCTTGACCCAGCGAACTTGAGCCAGATTGATACGGAGCGGCCAGCTCAGCCCAGGAACATACACACGACATTCGAACGTCGCGCCGACGACGACCGGCTGATCCGTTTCAATCTTGCACCCGCCATCGGAGAGGTCCAGTGTTTTGCCTTGCCCTTCTCGTTGCCCTCCGGAAAAGGTGCTTCGAAATTGCGCCGTAAACCTGGGCTGCTTCCGCTTCTCCGACTGCCGCTCGTCCTTAATCGCGTGGGATTTTGTCGCCATGGCGTCCTTAAGAGTGGAAGTCGGGCAAGTGACTTATAAATCAGGAACGATTCCGAAAAGACGAGCCCCGACGTGCCCGTTTCGCAGAACGTCGGGGCTCAAAGGTTTCGCCGGCCCTATTGCTTGACTTTTAGCAACATGTGGCCGCGGCGATTCTGCTGATAGCAGGATTCGTTGTGGTCCATGCAGAACGGTCGCTCTTTGCCGTACGAGACTACGCCGATCTGTTTGGGGCTCACCCCTAACTCAAGCAGATACGTCCGCGCGCTCTTCGAACGCTTATCTCCCAACACTACGTTATAGTCCGTCGTTCCGCGCTCGTCGCAGTGGCCTTCGACTTTCATGACTGCGCCCGGGTGTTCCTTCAACCACTTGGCATCATGGTTTAACGCTGTCATCCCATGCTCTGAAAGCGTCCACTGATCGTATCCAAAGAAGACATCGTGCAATCCTGCCTCGATCGCTGCCTTTTCTTCCTTCGTCAGTTCGGCATGCTGCAATACGTTCATCCCTGTCGGGGTCTTATAGGCAAGACCTCCCTGTGTCAGCCGTTCTTCGGCAGGGTTTTGAGAGAACCCGCTCAGTTCACCGCCTGATCCGCCCTGTGCCATACCGGGGAAGTTAGGATTGACTCCCTGCCCATTCCAGTCCGAACCGGCTCGGCCGCTCGTACCGCCCTCGACTCGACCGCTCTGTGATCCGCTTGCGCCATCTCCATCGGACTGCATCCACTTCATCCCGCATCCTTGGGCACTTAAGAACATGACCCCAACCGCGGCTATCAACGCCACTTGTTTCGTGCTCGCTTTCATGGCCTCCCCCATCGATATATGTGAAAGTGTTTCCGTGTATGACAAATATAGCAGCTGGCCTCAAATTGGCCTGGCAACCCTGCAGCAAGAGAGACTACGGCAAGCGAGGCCAATAAAATCCAATGGTTATGATGAGCGAGATCGAGAAGAGAAATCGGGCTATCTATTCTACCTTCGAGAGGAGCTAGGGCATTGACACCGCAGATAACTCTAAAAATGGGCTGACCGGCGATCAGCCCATCGAGCGGGCCGCATCACGGTGCTGAGCGCCGCAACCATACAAATGAACGCCAGCATCAGAAAGCCGACGAACAGAAAAAACGCTGCACGGACTTCATGGGGAATCACGTGACTCATGGTGCCTCCCTCAATAATACAGCCGCTACTCGCCCAGCCTACCGCCCCTGGTAAAGAATAGCATCCGCCACCACTGGTCGTCTCCTAGCCTCAATACGTAAGGTATCTTGGCGTTGAACCAAAGTCTATGCAGCTTTGGTGGGGGGCACATCTCCAGTGGTGGGCTAAGACCGTCCACAGAGAAATGTCCGAATGACCCATGCCCGTATCGGCATGTCTCTGCCTGCACTGAATAGTGAGATTAAGAGTTGGTTGGAAGGGGTGGTGCGCCCGGCAGGAATTGAACCTGCGACCT
>CAZPYP010000006.1:18346-43010 GCA_964590845.1 uncultured Nitrospira sp. | reverse complement strand
CGATTGTCCGCTTTCAATCCGACCGCTTCGAGATTGAGCCCGGCCGTCGCGCCGACCCGGCCGATGGCATACATCAGGGTGGCCGCTTCGAGCGGTGGCGCTTCTTGAAGTGTGACATGGATTCGTCCGTTCGCGCGTTTCTTGATCTCCAGCACCTCTTCGGAGTGATAGAGCGTGACCCCGATCGCTCTCATTTGCTGTTGCAAGGCCTCGATGATTTCCGCATCGACGAATTCGAGCAGGCGGGGACGTTTGTCGATCAACGTGACGGGGACGCCGAGCGCGGCGAGGATCGACGCGTACTCCGTGCCGATCACGCCGCCGCCGACGATGACGATGGAATCGGGGATGCGTTTGAGGCGAAGCAGCCCGTCCGTATCGATGATGGATTCGTCGTCGAAGGGAATCTCGGCCGGTCTGGCCGGCTCCGTGCCGACGGCAATCACGAAATAGTCGGCCTCGTGGTCGGTATCACGGCCCTCGTGCCGAATGCGGAGGCGGTGGGGATCGACGAAGCTGGCGGTCCCGTGGATCATGTCCACGCGGTTTCGGGTCATCTGGTTCTCGACGATCCGGATTTCGTTCGTAATCACATGGTTCGCCCGGAAGGCCAGATCTTCGATCGTGATGGTTTCCTTGAGCCGGTACCCTTCGCCGTAGAGGCTCCGTTGGCGGAATCCTGAAAGATACAGCACCGCTTCACGGAGGGATTTACTGGGGATGGTTCCCGTATTGGTGCAGACGCCGCCGACCACGTCCTTGCGTTCGACGATGCCGACTGTCTTGCCGAGCTTGGCGGCTTGAATCGCCGCTTTTTGGCCGGCGGGGCCAGTGCCGATCACCAACAGGTCATAGTGGGCCATCGGGACCCCTGTGGAAGGAGACTAAGGCTTAGGTTGAGGGGACTCCGGTACGTTCCCTCCCGCTCGACCTTAGCCTCAACCTCGACCTCACGCAAGTCAGTTTGCCGTGATGAGCGACTTGGCGACGCCGAACGCCTCGTCCATGTCCGGCAACTGGGCCAGTTCCGGTGTGATCTGGAGGTGCCGGACCTTGTTCTGCGCGTCCACCACCATGACGGCGCGGGCCAGGATGTGCGGGTCTTTGAGCAGAAGCCCGTAGGTCTTGCCGAAGTCGGCGCCCCGGTAGTCGGACAAGAAGGTCACGTTGTTGATGTTCGCCTCTTCGGCAAATCGCTTCTGGGCGAACGGCGTGTCGATGCTGACCGTGATCAACTCCACCATCTTGTCGAGGCCTTTATTCTTCTCGCTGAGGTAGTGGGTTTGCTGTTCGCAGACTTTCGTGTCCAAGGAGGGGACCACGCTGATGATCCGAACTTTGCCTTTGCCTTTTGTGTCGACGATGTTAACGAGGGAGAGATCCGCCTGTGCCAGCTTGACATCGCGCAACTGGTCACCTGATCGAATGCCCATGCCGGCCAACATCAACGGGCTGCCTTTGAAGAGCACGGTGTGTCCTTCGCCTGCGGTCGTGGAGCCGTCCGCCACAGGAAGGCTCTTGTAGGAAAAACTGCCGTGACGCGCCGATCCTGCGCAGCCGGACAGGCTGATCGAGACCACACATAATAGGACGAAGCACCGCTGCGAGCGAATCAGATTCATAGATCCTCCTCACCGATGAGAAGCCGGTTGGATAAACTCTATCATAGCCTCGTTGCTGAAGGCAGGCTGTTCCCATTGCGGGATGTGGCCGGCTTTCGGGACGCGGATGAAACGGGAGCCCGGGATGGTGCGTTGCAACTCCTCGCCGACCGCCACCGGAAAGACACGGTCTTCCTCGCCCCAGAGGATCAGCGTGGGCTGTCGGATCTCGGCGAGGCGGGTGGCGAACCCGGCTTCCCAGAGCGGCACATTGTCGCGGGCCGTCATCATCGGGCCAATGGCCCCGGGCCGGCGACGGTTTCGGTTCGACCGTTCGAGGACGGCCGGCGTCAACAACGAGTGATCGTAGACCAATTCTTTCAAGACCGACTCCATCACAAAGCCGCCGAAGAGCCAGTTGCCGAACGAAACGACCCAAGACGGAGCGCTCGATTCGAGCGCGCGCCTCATCGTCGGACTCTTCAACTTGTCCAACACATGATCCGGCAAACCGTCGATCAAGACCAGTTTCGATACCCTGGTCGGATAGGTCAGCGCCGTCCCGGCGGCAAGCCCGGCGCCCATGCTGTTGCCGACCAGCACGGCCTGTTGAACGTCGAGTGCGTCCATGAATCCGATGAACGCTTCCAACATCTGGTCCGGACGATAGGCGATGTTTGGTTTATCCGAGAGGCCGGAGCCGAGGAGATCGGGTGTAATGACGCGCAGATGCGCGGATAGAGCTTGCTGGTACTCCCACTGCCACATCGATCCTCCGAAGCCATGGATCAGGATAACCGGCTGGCCTTGCCCTTCATCGAGGTAGGCGATGCGGTGCCCGTGAACGAGGACGGTCTTGACGGGGAATCGCTCGATCGCGTCGAAGCGCGGAGGAATCGGGTCCGGTGAGGAGCAAGCGGTCATCGACCATGAACAGAGGCAGAGCGTGAGGAGCGCGAACGAACCACGGGACCGCCGAAGCCGGCGGATGAAGAGGGATCGGAGACTACTCCAGTTGGATGACCGTTTCATCCGTCTTCACGTTCTCCCCTTCGGTCACGAGGATGCCGGTGACTTTGCCGTCGATCGGAGCCGGAACTCGGCTTTCCATCTTCATGGCCTCGATGATCAGGAGCGGATCGCCGGCTTTGACCTGATCGTCCTTGGCGACCAACACTTTTACGACACGGCCCGGCATCGGGGGCGCCACGTCCCCGGGTTTCGCCGGCCTCGGTCGCTTGGGCTTCGCGCCGCTCGCCGCAGCGGGAGCTTCGGGCACGCCGGCCAGGATTTCCTGGATCGGTTCGAGCGACACCTCTTCCAACTTGTCGTTGACGCGGATGTAGTAGGGTTTGCGTCCGTCGGTCGTGCGGCCCGATCCGGATACCTTCACATGGTAGGTTTCCCCGTGGACGGTCACGTTGAATTCCACCGGCGCCAGGTGCAGTTCTCCGGCGACCGCCGGCCCTTTGGTCAACATCGTTTCGAGGGGCTCCGGCACCAGATCGCCCCGTTCACGCGCTTCGAAGAAATCGCGGGCGATGGCGGGGAATAGGACGAACGAGAGTTGATCCTCCACGGTTTCGGCGGAGGCGGGCATTTCCTTCTTGGCGTCTTCCATCTCCGGTTCGAGCCGGTCGGCCGGCCTGGTCTTGACCGGCTCTTCGTCGCCGATCGCGCGGCTCATGATCTCGCGATCTACCTGGCCCGGCGCCCGGCCGTACAAGCCGAGGAAGTAGTTCTTGGTTTCGTTCGTGATGACCTTATACCGCTCGCCGGTCAGGACGTTGAGCGTGGCCTGGGTGCCGACGATCTGGCTGGTCGGTGTGACGAGCGGCGGGTAGCCCATGTCTTTTCTGACGCGCGGCACCTCGTCCAGCACTTCCTTCATCCGGTCGAGCGCGTTCTGTTCGGTCAACTGGGCGGCCAGGTTCGAGAGCATCCCGCCGGGGATCTGCGACGTCAGAATTTCCGCATCGACGCCGGTGAAATCGCTTTCGAATTGCCGGTACTTGCGGCGGACCGTCCGGAAGTGTTCGGTGATCGGCTGGAAGGTCGCAAGGTCCAGCCCGGTGTCGTACGGCGTGTTCTTCAGCGCGGCGACCAACGTTTCGGTCGGCGGATGCGACGTGCCGCCGGCCAGTGGCGACATCGCGGTATCCAGCATGTCGAGTCCGCCGAGGATCGCCATGAGCGACGACATCGACGCCATGCCGGACGTGTAGTGAGAATGGAGATGAATCGGGATCTTCACCGCCGCTTTCAGCCGCCGGACCAAGTGGTAGGCGTCGAGCGGGGCGAGCAAACCGGCCATGTCCTTGATGCAGAGCGTGTCGGTGCCGAGGTCTTCAAGCTGCTTCGCCATGTCGACGAAGCGGTCGATGCTGTGGACCGGGCTGACAGTGTAGCTGATGGCCGCTTCGGCATGTTTGCCGCAGGCCTTGACCTCGCTGATCGAGCGGTCGAGGTTACGCACGTCGTTGAGAGCGTCGAAGATGCGGAAGACGTCGATGCCGTTGGCGGCCGATCGTTCGATGAACCGCTCCACCACGTCGTCGGCATAATGGCGATAGCCGACCAGATTCTGGCCGCGAAGCAGCATCTGCAGCTTTGTGTTCGGCATGGCGGCCCGCAGGGCGCGCAGCCGCTCCCAGGGGTCTTCCTTCAGGAAGCGCAAACAGGTGTCGAACGTTGCGCCGCCCCACACCTCGAGCGACCAATAACCGACCGCGTCCAGTTTCTGGGCGATCGGCAACATGTCCTCCGTCCGCATGCGTGTGGCGAGCAGGGATTGATGTCCGTCGCGCAAGGCGACGTCGGTGATGAGCACCGGCTTACCGGCAGCCGGCTGGAGGGTGAGTTCCTGAGACTTGGGCTTCCGGTCCTTCGACGTCCGAATCGTCTGGGACTGTGGCCGCTTCTTCGGAGCGGTCTTTTTTGCAGCGGGTCGTTTGCTTGCCATGGTCTCTCGTGGGGATCGGCTGCGTCCGGCTACAAGCCTTCGTATGCCGCGATCGCTGCGGCGAGTGCCAGGACGAGATCTTCCGGCTGTTCGAACTCGTCGTAGTTGTACAGGTCGGGGTGCGTGTCGAGATAGGAGGTATCGAAGCGTCCCGCGATGAAATCCGCGTCCTGCATGATGGTTTTCATGAAGGGGATCGTCGTTTTAACGCCGCGCAAGACATACTCCTCCAACGAGCGCCTCATCCGGCTGACGGCCTCTTCCCACGTGCGGCCCCGTACGGTCAGTTTGGCCAGCAGAGCATCGTAATACGGGGGCACCGTGTAGTCCTTGTAGACGGCGCCGTCGATGCGGACGCCGATGCCGCCCGGGGACAGGTATTCGGTAATCGTGCCGGTATAAGGCATGAAGTTGTTCTTGGGGTCTTCGGCATTGATGCGGCATTGAATCGCATGACCTTGGAGCGTGACGTCCTTCTGCTGAATCTCCAGCGGCTTGCCGGCGGCAATGGAAATCTGATTGCGCACGATGTCGATCGCCGTGATCTGCTCGGTCACGGTGTGCTCGACCTGGAGCCGCGGATTCATCTCGATGAAGTAGAACCGTCCGTCCTGGTCCAAGAGGAACTCCACCGTACCGGCGTTGTCGTAGTTCACCGCTTTGGCGATCGTGGTGGCGGCTTGACCCATTTCGGCCCGCAGTTTGGGCGTGAGAATGAGCGACGGGGCGATTTCGATCAGTTTTTGGTGCCGGCGTTGGATGGAACAGTCGCGTTCGCCAAGGTGAATGATGTTGCCATGCCGGTCCGCCAGGATCTGGAACTCAATATGGTGCGGCCGTTCGATGTATTTTTCGATGAACACGCTGCCGTCGCCGAAGGAGGCCTGCGCTTCGCGGGCGGCGACTTCCATGTTCTCGCGGAGTTCCGCATCGGAGCGGACAACCCGCAGTCCCCGGCCACCGCCGCCGGCGCTGGCCTTGATGATGACCGGATAGCCGGTCTGCTTGGCGAATGCCAAGGCTTCTTTCGCGTCACTGACGCCGCCGTCCGTGCCGGGGACGATAGGAACCCCGACTTCTCTGGCGAGATCGCGCGCCCGGACCTTGCTCCCCATCAGGGTAATGGCATGAGGGGACGGTCCGATGAACGTGATGCCGGAGTCATGGCACAATTGCGCGAAGTAGGCGTTTTCTGAGAGAAAACCGTAGCCAGGATGAATGGCGTCGGCTCCGATACGCAGGGCGAGGTCGACGATCTGCTGGCTGTCGAGGAAGCCCTTGACCGGCCCTGGGCCGACCAAATAGGACTCATCGGCCTTCTTGACGTAAATGCCCGTTGAATCCGCTTCAGAATAGATAGCGGCGGTTGCGATATTCAATTCGCGGCAAGCGCGGATGATACGCATGGCGATCTCACCGCGATTCGCTACGAGGATTTTCTTAAACATGTCCCGCGGACTCCCTGACATTCCGGCGCATCGCTCCCAGCAGACCGGCGCAAAGGAACGCGTAAGCTAGCATAGGATCAAAAGGAAAGTCGAGACAGAGGGAGAACGGTTGTGACCGGAAAGGATGGATCGGGTGGGGACAGTCCCCACCCGAAAAAGAAGACATTTACTTGGCTTGGACTAAGAATCCTTTGGATCTGGCGTTCCCGCCGCCCGCAACGACATCGATAAAGGTCATCCCGGCCTTCACTTCGGGGACGGTTGCTTCGATCGTCGACTCGTTCACGAAGTTGTAGTCGATCTTTGCGGCTCCTGCCGCGCTGAACGCGACGCCGTGGAAACATTCCTTGGTTCCGAAGTTCTCACCTTTGATCGTGACTTTCTGCCCCGGTTTGGCCTCGTCCGGTTCCACTTTGAAGATCTTGGGTCGTTTACTGCGGTCGCAGACCGGTGCCCGCTCCACCTTGTCGCTGTCGGAGCCCTTGATCGACTCCATGTCGTAGAGCGTGAAGCCGGCGCCTTCCACGATCGCGCCTTGCCCGCTCTGGTCCTCGGCGTGTGTGGGAACGGTGAGCAGCAGGAACCCGGCTAGGCCCGTCGAAACGTAGACCAGCGATCGCCACAGCTGCATGGGACCCTCCTTAGAAATAAGACGCCATTATGATTTCTTGTCCATGGGGATATAGGTTTCGCCAATGATCTGTTGGCCGGCGGGGGACAAGGCGAACTGAACGAATGCGTCGATCAACGGGTTCGGTTCCTTCTTGGAGAGCAGCAGCACCGGCCGGCGGAGCGGATAGCGGCCATCCTTGACGGTCGGGACTTCTGGTTCCACTTTGTCGATGGGCAACAACCGGACGGCGACGCCGCCGGAGACAACGGAGAGTCCTTGGCTGAGCGAAATATAGGCCACTGCCGACAACGGTGGCAGCGTGCCCACGACGGTCTTGACCACTTTATCGTCTTTCCCGATCACCTTAGCATGGTCCGGAATCTTTCCGCTGATGTTGAGCTGATGTTCGAAGGCGTCCCGAATATTCTGGTTCTTCGGGCGGTCGATCAGGAGGATTTTCGTATCGGGTCCGCCGACATCGGCCCACTCACGAACCTTACCGGAGAAAATGTCGGCCACCTGCTGTTTCGTGACCTCCTTAGTGAAGTTGGAGAGATGGACGAGGATGCCGATTCCGTCCCAGGCGATTTGGGCAGAAGCCAGTCCGGGTTCTTCCGAGCCGGTGACGGCGACGTGCGCCTCACCGGCTTTCATCATCTCGATCGGTTTCGAATGGTCGTCCCAGACGACGTCCAGGTAGGCGCGAGGGTTGGCCTTTTCGAAGGCCCTGGCGAGCGCCTCAATCGTCGGCAGCTCCGGCCCGTTCCCGACGATGGTGAGGTTGCCGGCTATCTCGGCCTCGGCGCGCAGCGGCATCGAAAGGGGAAGCAGGACGGCGACGAGCAGCGCGAGAAGGATCCGCGGGGTCATCGCATCGTCACCATGCTTGCCGTCGTGAACATCCGCCAACCCATGTCGTGATCAATTCGGCGATGGATTGCCGGCCGGAGGATCTGAATCGGACGTAATGTTGGGAGCGGGGGTGGCACGTTTGCCGGTCAACGGAGGCAGTTTGGCGAACTTGTCCATCCGTTCGTTGTACATGTCGTAGGCCTTGATCTCGGAGAATCCGGGCTTGTGAGTGCCCACAATCTTCGACACGACGGACGAAATCAGTCTCGTCGCGTCTTGCGCGCCGCAGGAAGGGCACACCGTATCTTCGACGCGGGCATGGACGGATTGGGTCGTTTCGAAAGTTGTCTCACATTGTCCGCAGCGGTATTCGTAGATCGGCATGACGATGATTCCCTGCGATGTTCCGAGCGGAGCCGCGCCTCGGCTACCCTTGACCGCCCGGCGAACGATGCCGTATTGTACCACACCTGCCTGGTTTGAAGACTAGGGGCAATCTGTGTGGACGGAGGAGGATGTTCGATGGCGGTGCTCATTCGGCGGTATAAGGGCCACAACGGCATGATGCAGGAAGAACGGATCGACGACGACGATCGGATCGAGCGGTACCTGCGGCTTTTCGAGAAGGACGACGTCAAGAAACTCGAGACCGGGGTGAAAGTCTTCATTGAAAAGGACGAGTGGCAGCTCCTTCCGTAACGACGTAAGGCGTGAGGGGTAAGACGGCGTTCGCGCTCGAAGGCCCCACCTCTTCCCCTCACGGTTCACGCCTCACCCCTTACGAAATCGATCATGATCTATTGGCTGCACATCGCGCGCTCGATCGATCGAGTGACGCTCCACAGGGACCGCTGTTCCGAAGTTCCTTCCGTGCACTCCTCCAGCGACTTCTGGGAGGGCGGCTGGTTCGACTATCCGGACAAAGAACGCGCCTTGGCGGCGATGGAGATGGCCGGGACGACCCAGCAGCGGCGCTGTCCCCTCTGCAAACCTTGAAGCGGTGATGCGTGATGAGTGACGAGCGGAAGATTTCTTCTCCTGAACGCATCACCCATCACTGATCACTCCTCACCCATTCCATGCCTCGCCTAGCTCTCCTGCTGACGACCCTGATCTGGGGCGCCACGTTTCCCGCAACCAAGGCGGCGCTTGACCAGATCCCACCGCTGGCGTTTCTTCTGCTGCGGTTCGGCTTGGGCACGCTCCTCGTGGCGGGCTGGCTCGTACTCGCGCGGCACCGGGTCCATCGTGATTGGTCCAGCCTGACCGCCGCCGGCGCCGCCACGGTGTTCCTGTTTCTTGGCTATGTTCTGCAGACAGTCGGACTGGGGTATACCAGCGCGTCGAACTCCGCGTTCCTGACGGCGCTGTATGTCATCTTCGTACCCGTGATCCTCCGCCGGTTTGACGCACGCGTACTGGCGGCCACCGCCATCGCTACGGCCGGACTCTGGCTGCTGGTCAAGCCCAGCGCGTCCATGAACATCGGCGATGTCATGACGCTCGGTTGCGCCGTAGCGTTCGCCGGGCACATCGTCTGCCTCGAGCGGTTCACGAGGCAGTTCGACGCGCCCTCGCTGTTGCTCTGGCAAATGGCTGCGATGACGCTGCTCCTGATTCCGACGACGTTGTGGGAACAAGCGCCGGTACAAGCGTTTGCGCCGACGGCGGTGCTGCTCATCGGGCTGGCTGTGACGGGCGGGTTGGCCACCGGCGCCTTTGCCGTGCAGATGTGGGCTCAGCAAATCGTCCCGGCGCAACAGGTTGCGTTGGTGTTCGCGTCGGAGCCGGCCTATGCGGCCTGGCTCTCCTGGTATTTCTTGGGAGAGACCTTGGATCTCCAGGGTTGGGCCGGAAGCGCGTTGATTCTGACGGCGGTCGTCATCGGGGCGTTCGGCACGGCGGAAATGCCTTCGGTGTCGGGGCGACCGGAACCTGCTCGCGTCGGGTGAGGGGGAGTCGCATGGCTCAGAAATTCGGCAACGGGCGCTGGGTGAAGGAAGGTTTCCTGGACAATCGCATCGAAGGGACCGTCGTGGGGCGGATCGTTTTTGCGGCGGTCGGTCCCGTGGATGTCTATTTACAGGGGAACTTCAAGGCCGACATTGCTGGTCAGGTCGTTCAATTCCGCAACAGCCGCTTCGAGGACGAGGACATAGCCGCGCAGGTGATCGGCGATATGGAGACACCGCAAGTCGGGACGGTGAACCTCATTTCATTCGACCCGCACCCCAACTTGGTGCCGCATCCATACGTCGAATGGTTTTCGACGAGGAACAACCACTACCGTTTCGAGTTAAACGCCGGGGAGGCTTGGATTGTTCCAGAAGGGGAGCGAGGCGCCATCGATGCTGCGAGCGAATGCATCAGGAAGGCCTGCGCCGGCCTGTCCGGGCGGAAGCCGCATCGAGAAGACTCGGAGTGGGTCTAGCGCCGCCGTTCGGTCTAGTCAGACGGCGATCGCTTCGTGCTTGCTGCGCTGCTCGCGAACGTATTCCGGCACATCTTTGATGTCCCACACCAGCCCCAGCCATTCCATCGCCTTGAGGCAGTAGTACGTCATGTCGATCTCCCACCAATAGAATCCTTGCCGGGTCGAGGCGGGGTAGTAATGGTGGTTGTTGTGCCAGCCTTCGCCCATCGTGATGAGCGCGAGAATGAAATTGTTGCGGCTGTCGTCGCCGGTCTCATACCGTTGCGAGCCGTAGACGTGGGAGAGGGAGTTGATTGTGCAGGTGCCGTGAATCAGCGCGACGGTCGAGATGAAAAATCCCCAGATCAGCATCTGGGGGCCGTTCGTGCCCAGGCCCGGCGCATAGGCCTCGAGCAGCATGCCGAGTCCGAACATCGCGAAACCGGTGATCGTCGGGACAAGGATGTCGAACCGGTCGAGGAACCGCAGTTCCGGAAACTTGGCGAAGTCTTGAATCGCTTTCAGCCGCGGAGCGAAATGAGTCTGCGAGGTAAACCAGCCGATATGCGACCACCAGAATCCGCCGTGCCGCGGCGAATGGACGTCGTCGGGCGTGTCGGAGGCGATGTGGTGATGGCGGTGATGTCCTGCCCACCAGAGCGGGCCGCGCTGCGCACAAGACCCGCCCAGAATGGCGAAGGCCAGCTGACAGCCCCGGGTCGTCTTGAACGTGCGATGAGAGAAGTATCGGTGATACCAGCCGGTGATGGCGAACATACGGATGTAGTAGAAGGCGATGGCGACGGCCACGGCTGTCCAACTGACGCCGACCCAGATGACACCCAGGCACATGGCATGGACGGCGATGATCGGGATACAGCGAAACCAGTCCATCTTCGGGACGCCGTCCGTCTTCATGTATTCGAGGCCCGCCCATGAATCGAACCAGCGCAGGAAGGTGAACCAGATATCTTGGGCCTTGGTCGGATGCAGTATATGCACGTCGGACATTCGATTCCCTCCGCTCAAACCTGGCCGGCTCTACCAGGCACACACGGTACAGTGACACTCAAACTAGCCGCGGCAGCTGTTGGTGGATCACAAGGCAGGCCGCAGAATGCGGGGTCAACGTCGGGACGCTCACCACGCTCAACGATGGGACTGCATTATACATAAATGCGCGTCCGAATGGTATCGGCAATTTGCCTCTGGTACCGGCCTGGACTCAATTGTACTGGAAAGGGAAGGCCTGTCCACTAAAGCGGGGAAAGGCGTTGGAGCGACTGCTGCGGCAGCTGGAGGCGATTTGACACCCCCTCTACGGCCCACCTAGAATGCCGCCGTGATGAATGATCGATTCCTAAAGGCCTGCCGGCAAGAGCCGGTCGATTGCACGCCGGTCTGGTTCATGCGGCAAGCCGGCCGCTACATGGCCGAATACCGTTCCCTGCGGGCCAAACACTCGATGCTGGCCCTCTGCAAGACCCCCGAATTGGCCGCCCAAGTGACCCTGCAGCCCATCGACCGGTTTCCGCTCGATGCCGCGATTATTTTTGCCGATATTCTCCTGCCGCTGGAGGCCATGGGCCTGAATCTCGAATTTGCCGAAGGGGAAGGGCCCGTCATTCACAATCCGGTTCGGGGGAAGGCCGATGTCGAACGGCTGAAGCTCATCGAGGGGACGGAACTGGACTACGTGGCCGAGGCGATCCGCCAGGCACGCAAGGCGTTGAACGGCCGCGTGCCGCTGATCGGGTTTGCCGGCGCCCCGTTTACCCTCGCCAGTTACGCCATCGAAGGTGGTGGGTCGCGCAACTACGTACTGACCAAGACGATGATGTATCGCGAGCCGGACGTGTGGCACAAGCTCATGGATACACTCGCCCGCGTCGTGACAGGTTATCTCCGCCGCCAAATTCAGGCCGGCGCGCAGGCCGTCCAGCTGTTCGACAGCTGGGTGGGTTGCCTCTCGGCGGGGGATTATGCGGAGTACGTGAAACCACATGTGGAACTCATCTTCGACGGACTGAAGCGCGAAGGCGTGCCACTGATCCATTTCGGCACCGGCACGACGGCCATCCTGAGGCAGATGCGCGAAGCCGGGGGGGATGTCATCGGAGTCGATTGGCGCATCCATCTCGACGAGGCCTGGGCCATGATCGGCTACGACCGGGCCGTGCAGGGGAATCTCGATCCGGTTACGCTCTATGCGCCGCTCCATGAAATCGAACGCCGTGTCGAAGACATTCTCCGCCGGGCGGGCGGCCGCAATGGACACATCTTCAACCTCGGGCATGGCATCCTGCCCACCACTCCCGTCGAACACGTCGAAGCCGCCATCAACATGATCCATAAGTTGAGCCAACGCTAGTTTTCTTCGTCATGTCTCAGGAAGCAAAACCCATCGCCGTCCTGCTCATGGCCATGGGCGGGCCGGACTCGCTGGAAAACGTCGAACCGTTTCTCCTCGATGTTCGCGGCGGGCGTCCGACGCCGCCCGAATTGGTGGAAGAGATTCGCGAGCGTTATCGGGCGACCGGCGGCAAATCCCCGGCTGTCGGCATCACCGGTGAGGTGGCGAAAAAGCTTGAGGGCCGGCTCAATGCATCCGGCCGCGGACGCTATCGCGTCTATGTCGGGTTGCGGCATTGGCATCCCTTCATCAAAGAGACGTTCGCCGAGTTGCTGGCGGAGAAACCCGATCAGGTCATTGGCTTCTGCATGGCGCCCCAGCAATCGTCGCTGAGCACGGGAGCCTACCGGAAAAAAGTCGAGGAGGCGCAGGCGGTTCAGCGCAGCGCCTGCCCGGTCAGTTATGTGGGGAGCTGGAACCGTCATCCGAAGCTGATTGCCGCCATCGTTGAGCGCATCGGGCAAGGGTTGGAGCGATTTCCCGTCGACGTTCGGGCGCAGGTGCCGGTGTTGTTTACCGCGCACAGTTTGCCCGAACGGATCGTCGCCATGAACGATCCCTATCCGAACGAGGTGAAGGGGACGGTCGATGCGGTGACGGCGAAGCTCGGGGGGCAACCGACGCGGTTTGCCTACCAGAGCCAAGGCCGCTCGAGCGAGCCCTGGTTGGGCCCCACCGTGGAATCGGCGATCGAGGACTTGAGCCGCGAGGGAACCAAGCAGGTCCTCGTGGCCCCGATCGGGTTTCTCTGCGACCACGTCGAAACGCTCTACGATATCGACATCGAATTGAAACAATTGGCCGCCGCCAAGGGCATGCGACTCGAGCGGATGGCGATGTTGAACGACTCGCCGGCGTTGATCGAGACGCTGGTGGATGTGTTGGCGGCTCATGAATCCGCCCAGACCGTTTCGTCGTGAGCAATCCCCGCACAGTCGCCGTTGTCGGCGGCGGCATATCCGGCCTCACCACCGCCTTCTCGCTACTGGAACAGGCCTCGGCCGCCGGCCTTTCGATCAAGTGCACCGTCCTCGACGCGAGTCCGGTATGGGGCGGCAAGATCGTCACGCATCGGATCGGCGAACTCGTCACCGAGGCAGGGCCCGATTCCTTTCTCTCCAACAAACCGGCCGGTTTGCAACTTGTCGACAAATTGGGGCTCACCGACCAGCTGATCAATACGAACGAGACGGGCAAGAAGGCGTTCGTCTATTCAAACGGACGCCTCCGTGAGCTGCCGGAAGGGCTGGTCGTCATCACGCCCGGCCAGATCGCGCCCTTCTTAAGGAGCGGCCTGCTCTCTCTCGGCGGCCTTGCCCGTATGGGCCTGGATTTTGTTCTGCCGGCTAAACGAGGCGAGGAGGAGGAATCGCTGGCCTCGTTCTTTCGGCGGCGCTTCGGCCGGCAAGCGTTCGAACGAATGATGGAACCGCTGATGGCCGGGATCTATGCCGGTGACGCGGAGCAGATGAGCCTCAAGGCTACGTTCCCGAGATTTCTTGAATTAGAGCGCATGCACGGCAGCGTCATTCGCGGGATGATGACGGCGAAAAGCGCCACCGGAGCGCCTCCTCGGTCCGGGGGCGCGAGGCGGACGATGTTCGTGAGTCTGCGGAACGGGCTCGAAGATTTGATCAAAGCCCTGGTGGCCCGTCTGACCGCTC
The DNA here is from genome assembly GCA_964590845.1 of uncultured Nitrospira sp. GTDB lineage: Bacteria > Nitrospirota > Nitrospiria > Nitrospirales > Nitrospiraceae > Nitrospira_C. Next base: position 29,044 of record CAZPYP010000006.1, on the reverse strand, counting down.
AAGGGGCGGAGCTCAAACCGGCGGCGACGGTCGAATCGTTACGAGTCCGGTCGCATCAGTTGGGCAAGTGGACGTACGATGTGATGCTGAACAATGGGACCGCGGTCTCCGTGGACAGTCTTGTGTTGGCGACCCCGGCCTATGTAAGCGCCGAGCTGCTCCGGCCGCTGACCCCGATCGCGGCCGGGCTGCTAGAGCAGATTCCCTACGCGTCGACGGCGACGATCGCGATGGCGTATCCGGCCTCCGTGATCGGCGGAGCCGTGCAGGGGTTCGGTTTCGTCGTGCCGCGGGTCGAGCGGCGAGATTTGATCGCCGCGACCTGGACCTCGCTCAAATGGCCGCACCGAGCCCCCGCGGAGCAGTTGATGGTGCGTTGCTATGTCGGAGGGGTGGGGCGGGAGCGGATCTTGGAGTACGATGATTCGGCATTGGTCGCCAAGGTGAAAGCGGAATTGACACAGCTTTGCGGCGTGACGGCCGAGCCGACCTATGTGGAGGTCAACCGTTGGATGAAGGCGATGCCGCAGTATCTACTGGGCCATCTCGAACGGTTGGCGCAGGCCGAGTCCGCGCTCAGCCGGTATGGCGGATTGGTCCTGACCGGCGCGGCCTATCGCGGCGTGGGCATCCCCGACTGCATCCGCGACGGGGCCTTGGCGGCGGAACGGGTGGTGCGGTATCTTTCCGGCGAACGCGTGTAAAGGAACGAGGAAATGGCCACAGACAGCAAGATGAAGATTCTCGATGTGAGCGGCCCGTTTCGGGAGCCGAGAGAGCAGGTGTTTTCTTACGACTATTCCATCCAACGGTCGAATTGGCCGTTGCCCCATGCGGTGCGTGTGAAGGTGGGGATTCCGGAAGAATTGGACATCTTGCGAACCAAACTGCTCGGTTCCGTCATGGGGACGCCGGGGCAACAGTTGTTGATTTCACAAGTTCTGAGTCGGCGGATCGCGGACGAAAAAATGCGCCTGGCCGAAGCGGAAGGACAACTGCTCGACCGGCGAGAGGTGATTCTGGCTCCCTACGTCGGACCTGAAGCCCACCGGTTTACGCGGCTCGAGGAGTGGTTGGAGCGGGATCGGGAGTCGATACGAGCGGAAATTAAGAAACGGGCCAACCTTTAAAAAATCTTCCGGTAGTGCTTCGAGTGGACACCGGATTCATCCGCGAATCCGACGGAGCCCGTATCCGGAGCGCTGGTGTTGTTCAGGTCGATTCGGTAGTGGCCCCGAATCTCTTCCATGGCCACTTCGAACGGCACCTTCGACGGATAAAGCCCGCCCGGCGCATGGGCGCCGCGGGTGAGCGTGCGCAGCACTTCGACATCCGCAAACTTGGCATCCGAGACCACATAGATTTCGGCGACCGCGTGATCGCCGAGTTTGTGTCCCGGCGTGGTGGCGGGTAAGAGATCGCCTAGCGTGCCGGCCAATCGTTCCTTTCTCAGCCGTTTCAGCAGACCGACGACCTGGCTTTCGGTGGCCTGTTCCGGCACGACGAGGCTCACGGCGTTCATGTCTGGTACCGTGGCTTGGACTTTGAAGAGGACGGGCGCCGCTTCGGGGTCTTCGATCACCGGACCGGCCGGACCTTCCGTGCCGGCCGCTTGTTTGCTTTTCGAACTGGGGACGATCAAGGCGACGAAGAGCCACAGCCCCAGCAGGATGCCGAAGACGACGACCAGCGGATGGATGCCTGCGCGTTTCCCGTCTTGATAGTCTTCACTCACGGCTGCCTCGCGTCCGTTGCCGCTTGCTTCGCCTTCGCTTCATCCCAGAGCCGGTTCATTTCGTCGAACGAAAGATCGCGCATGGCTCGGCCCGACTGAGCGGCCTGTGATTCGATGAACTGGAACCGCTCGACGAACCGATTGATCGATTGGCGCAGCGCGTCCTCGGGATTCACCTTGACGAATCGGGCCACATTGACGAGGGAGAATAACACGTCGCCGAACTCCGCGGCGATCTCCCGCTGCTTGGAAGAATCTTGCCCTTCCGAGGCGGGCAGCCGCAGCGCCGAACGGAGTTCTCGGATTTCTTCTTCCACCTTGCTCAACATCTGATCGAACCCGGTTTGGTCGTGGCTCCAATCGAATCCCACCCGGGACGCCCGCGCCTGGATCTGGTAGGCCCGCAGGAGCGCCGGAAGGACGTTGGGCACGCCGTCGAGCACGGATTCCGACCGACCGGCCGCCTGCCGTTCGGCTTTCTTGATATCTTCCCAGCGGGCGACGACTTGCTCCGCGTTCGCGGGTGTGGGATCGTTCGATCCATTCGGGAAGACGTGGGGGTGGCGGCGGATCAACTTGTCGGCCAAGTGGTTCATCACGTCCTCGACGGTGAAGCTTCCGGCTTCCGACGCGATCTGGCTATGAAACAGGACTTGCAGCAGCACGTCCCCGAGTTCTTCCGGCAGCTTCGCCCGATCGTGATGGTCGATGGCGTCCAACACCTCGTAGGTTTCTTCGAGCAGGTATGGTTTGAGCGACTCGTGGGTCTGCTTGCGGTCCCACGGGCAGCCGTTCGGGGCTCGCAGCGCCGCCATGAGTTCGGTGAGCTTGTCGAAGTGTTGGGACATGACGCGTCTCGCTTGAACGGGTTGCGGAGGCCCATTATACCCGGTTCGCGCTGCGCTTCAACGAGTTGCGCGGTCTTAGGCCCTATGATACGCTCCGACAGATTTTGCCAGGAGGAGCCACTATGGCCGGCGATAAGGAAGAGGGATTCGTCGTTCGCGACCGGCGGGGCGGCGGATCCGACAAGCCTGCTCCCGCACCGGCTCCGTCGCCTGAGGAGTCTCGCTCGGCTTCGGCGCAAGCACATCCACAGGCCGCCGGTCTCCCGGTCAGTTTTGCCTCGTTCGTCATCTCCTTGGGCAGTTCCTCTCTGATGCTGATGGGGGAGCAGTTGGATCCCCAGCAGCAGGCCATGCCGGTCAATCTCCCTCAAGCCAAGGAAATCATCGATCTTCTGTCCGTCTTGGAAGAGAAGACGAAGGGCAACCTCACACAGGAAGAGCAGACGGTGTTGCGGGACATGCTCTATGCCTTGCGCATGAAGTATGTGAGCCTGACCACCGGGAAGTGACCCCGCCGCACCGGCGCCGTACCCTTCGCGGCCTGGAGCCGCACACCCGTTTCCGTTATAGTGCAGACGCCTCTCGCGTGCCTGATGCCGATGGGAAGGAATGCCGGCGGTGACTGATCTCTACAAAAGGCCCGGACTGGCGGGATGGAGCGGTCCCGACCGCCGAGTGCCGCCGGATGAGCCGTCCGCCAGCAGGCCCGAGTCGGCCCCCGAGCCGGAGCGGCGCAAACGACATCTACGCCCGGTCTGGATCGTCCTGCTCCTCCTCGTGTGCTGCCTTTCCCTGACCGTCTATTACACGCAGATGGTCGTGCCGGGAGCCGAGGACACCGACTCCTTCATTCCGACGACCAGCTATGCGCTCGTGCTGCTGCTGATCAACCTCGATTTGATCGGGGTGGTCGTGCTGCTACTCCTCCTGTCTCGGAACCTGATCAAAGCCTATTTCGAACGCCGGCATCGCCTCATCGGGTCCGGCTTCCGGACGAAATTGGTGGCTGCCTTCATCGGATTCTCACTCATTCCGACCGTGTTGCTGGCGATGGTGGCCAGCGGATTGGTGAACAAAGCGGTGGATGTCTGGTTCAGCGATCAAATCGACAAGGTCATGCGCGACTCCTATGAGGTCGCCCGCATGCAGCATGCCGGCCACATCACGCTGGCCGTGAACAGTGCAAGGGCGATCAGCCACGAAATTTTCAGGGAAGACCTGATGCTGCCGGAGCAACGCGATCTGCTCGTGTCGGCGATGAGCCGCAAGCGGGTGGAGTTCGGCGTCGCCGGCATCGAAGTGTATTCGGCGAAGATGGAGACGCTGACCAAATCGCTGGACCCCGAGGTGCCTCCCGGCGTGCTGGATCTGCCGATTGGACAACTGGTCCTGCAGGCGATCAACGGCAAACAGGAAGCGAACACGGTGCAGGAGGCTCAAACCGGCCGGCTCGTGCGGGCGGCGGCGCCGATCGCCTTGACCGGGCGGGGCGGGGAAGTCGGCGGGGTCGTCGTGGTCGATGCCTACGTGCCGGAGTCGCTGCTGGCGAAGATGGACGGAATCGGACGCCAGTACGAAGAGTACAAGCAGATCAAGGCGATGAAGAATCCGATCAAAGCGGGCGCCTATTTGTTCGTGGCGGTCATCACGGTGTTGATCCTGTTCGGCGCGACCTGGTTCGGATTCTACGTGGCGCGGAGCATCACGGTGCCCATTCAGCATTTGGCCGAAGCGACCGAGGCGATCGCGCAGGGGGACCTGTCCGTGCGGATCGACGCCAAGGCCACCGACGAGATCGGCACCCTGATCGAATCGTTCAACCGCATGACGACCGACTTGCAGAGCAGCAAGTCGGCCATCGAGGCGGCCAACGTGTCGCTGCAGCAGAACAACCTCGAACTCGACCGCCGCCGGGCCTACATCGAAACCGTCGTCGATACGATCGCAGCGGGACTCCTGTCGATCGACCGCCAAGGCACGATCACCAATTTCAATCCCTCCGGCGAGCGCATCCTCGGCCTGGCGGCGAACCGGGTGCAAAGCCGGAAGGCGAACGAGGTCTTCAAGGAATTCAATCTCGGCTTGTTCCAGACGCTCTACGACCGGATGTTGCAGGACCAACGCGACGATCTGACCATGGACGGCACCGTGGAGGTGGAAGGCAAATTCCTGACGATCGCGCTGCACGGCTCCCGCATGAAGGATGAAACCGATCAGGATTTGGGTGTGGTGCTCGTCTTCGAAGATCTGACCGAGCTGTTGAAGGCGCAGAAGGTCGCCGCCTGGCAGGAAGTCGCGCGGCGCGTTGCGCATGAAATCAAGAACCCGCTGACGCCGATCCAGTTGTCGGCGCAGCGCATGCGAAAAAAGTTCTTCGAGAAAGCGCCGGACTTCGAGCGCGTGTTCGACGAGTCGACCAACGTGATCGTCAACGAGGTGACCAGTCTGAAGCACATGGTCGACGAGTTCTCCAAGTTCGCCCGCTTGCCGGCGCCGCAGCTGACGCAGCAGTCCCTGCACGACGTGATCAACGAAGTCGTCGCGCTCTACCGGGGCGCCCATAAGGACATCGAGCTGACCGTGAACCTGGACGAAGACTTGCCGGCCTTGAAGTTCGACTGGGAACAGATCAAGCGGGTGTTGGTCAATCTTCTGGACAATGCCATTCAGGCCATGAATCAAAAAGGGCGGGTCTGGCTCACCACGCAGTACGACACGAAACGGCGGCGGGCCGTCGTGACGATCGCGGATGAAGGAAGCGGCATCGCGCCGGAGGATCAGGAAAAGCTGTTCGTGCCGTATTTCACGAGAAAGAAGACCGGAACCGGGCTCGGATTGGCGATCGTGCGCCGGATCATCACGGATCATGAAGGACAGATTCAGGCCGGGAACAACCAGCCGAAGGGGGCGGTCTTTACCTTCGAGCTGCCGGTGTAGCCGAAGCCGTCAGCCTTCAGCGATCAGCTATCGGCAGGTTTCGGAATACCGAGAGCAGTTCTCAGAACTGAAAGCGGATGGCAACCTAACCAGAGGAGATTATGTCCGCATCGATCTTAGTCGTCGATGACGAGGAAGCGATCCTGTCGTCGCTCAGCAGCATCCTGCAGGATGAAGGGTATGAAGTGACCACCGCCAAGAGCGGGGCGGAGGCCTTGAGGGTGTACACGACCGATCCGCCCGATCTGGCGATTCTCGACATTTGGATGCCCGAGATGGACGGGCTGGAAACCCTGAAGCGTGTCCGTGAGTTGGTGCCGACGGCCCAGGTGATGATGATGTCCGGACACGGTTCCATCGAAACCGCGGTCAAAGCCATCAAGTTGGGGGCTTACGACTATATCGAGAAACCGCTGTCGCTCGAGAACGTGACGCTGCGGGTCAAGCATGCGCTGGAACAATACCGCCTGGAAGAAGAGAACCGGTCCCTGCGGACCAAGGTCCAGCGAAAGTTCGAACTGGTCGGCCAGTCGCCGGCGATGCAACAGTTGCGGCAGCTCATCGAGACGGCCGGCCCGACGAACAGCCGTGTCTTGATCGGCGGAGAAAACGGCACCGGGAAAGAATTGGTAGCGAGGGCGATCCACGTGCAAAGCGCCAGGGCCGGCCGGCCCTTCGTCGCAGTCAACTGCGCGGCGATTCCTGAAACGTTGATCGAAAGCGAACTGTTCGGCCACGAGAAGGGTTCGTTCAGCGGCGCCACGTCGATGAAGCGGGGACAGTTCGAGCAGGCGGACGGAGGGACGCTCTTTCTCGACGAAATCGGCGACATGAGCCTGAGCACGCAAGCGAAAGTCTTGCGCGCTTTGCAGGAACAGCAATTTACCCGCGTCGGCGGGACCAAGCTGATGAAGGTGGATGTGCGGGTGCTGGCGGCGTCCAATAAGGACCTTATGAAGGAGATCGAGAAAGGACATTTCCGGGAAGACTTGTACTATCGGCTCAACGTGGTGCCGGTGATCGTGCCCCCGTTGCGGGAGCGCCGTGAGGATATCCCGTTGCTCGTGCGGCATTTCATGAAGCTCCACGCGGAGGAGCAGGGGCTGCGAATGAAGGAGATCACGCCGGAAGCGATGAACACCTTTCAGCAGTACGACTGGCCCGGGAATATCCGGGAGCTGCGGAACCTGATCGAGCGATTGATGATCATGGTGCCGGGGCCGGTCATCGACACAGCTCAGGCGAACCTCTCGCTGCAGGTGCGGCCGGGGGGACCTGCGGTGGCGCCGGGAACGGGTGCGGCGGCCGCTCCCGCGGTGAGCCCGCTGTTCACGACCCATTACGAGTCCCTGCGCGATGCGCGCAACGCGTTTGAAAAAGAATATATCGGCCGCAAGCTTCGCGAACATCACTGGAACATCTCCCGCACGGCGGAGGATTTACAGATCGAGCGCAGCCATCTCCATCGGAAAATCAAACTGCTCGATGTCGAAATGCGCCCGGAAGCGTAGCGCCTACCGGTAATCCTGCTCCCACGCCTCTCGAAGGGGCCCTGCTTCTTCGGCATGCCCGCGGAGAATTCGGCAGGATTATGACGGTGGGAGAATACCAACTCGAAGAACGCCGTTCCCTGACGGACCGGACTCACGAACTCCTCGCCGCGCGTTGACCAATCCGCTCCCGCTTCGTTAAGATGCCTCCCCTCAACCTTAACCTAAGCCTGAGCCTTCCCTGATTTCCAATGACGACTTATCGCGAAGCTGGAGTGGATATCGATGCGGGAGACGAGTTCGTCGATCGCATCAAGCCGCTCGTGCGTTCGACATTCCGCCCCGAAGTGATGGCCGATCTTGGCGGTTTCGGCGGGTTGTTCAATCTCCAAGCGAAGAAGTATCAGGACCCCGTGCTGGTCTCCGGCACCGACGGGGTCGGGACGAAGCTGAAAATCGCCTTTATGATGGACAAACACGACACGGTCGGGATCGACCTGGTCGCGATGTGCGTGAACGATATCGTGGTGAGCGGCGCCGAGCCGTTGTTCTTCTTGGATTATTTTGCCACGGGGAAACTGGCCGTACCGAAGGCGCGGGAGGTGGTGGCCGGCATCGCCGAGGGTTGCCGGCAGGCCGGTTGCGCGTTGATCGGCGGGGAGACGGCGGAGATGCCGTCGATGTACGCGGATGGAGAGTATGACCTGGCCGGGTTTGCGGTCGGCGTCGTCGACAAGCCGAAGATCATCGACGGAAAGTCGATCCAGCCGGGTGATGCTGTCATCGGCCTCGCGTCCAGCGGCCTCCACAGCAACGGCTTTTCGCTGGCCCGGCGGGTGTTCTTCGACAAGGCGAAGCTCACGGTCGGCAGCCGGGCTTCCGACTTGGATCGTCCGCTCGGCGAGGTGTTGCTGACTCCCACCCGCATCTATGCCAAGCAGATTTTGGCCCTCATTCAGGAGTTTCCGATCAAAGGCATTGCCCACATCACGGGCGGAGGCATCACCGAGAATCTTCCACGCGTGTTTCCAGCCGGCGTGCGGGCCAAGATTTCCCGCAAGGCTTGGACAGTACCGCCGATTTTTCTCATGCTGAGCCGATTGGGTCAGGTGGATCGCGAAGAAATGTACCGAGTCTTCAATATGGGGATCGGGTTGATTCTCGTCGTGCCGGCCGCATCGACCTCCGCGTTGTTGGCCAAGGCGGCGTCATTGGGTGATCGGGGCTGGGTGATAGGAGAAATCGTGGCGGGACAGGAACCGGAGGTCGAGTATGTCGACTAGCCGGGCGACTCCGCTGCGCGTCGCGGTCCTGGCTTCCGGGCGAGGGTCCAACCTGCAGGCGGTCATCGACGCGATCGAAGCGGGGCAGGTCCAGGCGAAAATCGTGGCGGTCATCAGCAACAAGAAAGAGGCGGTGGCGTTGGAGCGAGCGCGCACGCACAAGCTCACAGATATTTTTGTCGATCCCAAACCGTATGCCGGTCGGCCGGACAGCCGCGAGGCTTACGACCGGGAGTTGCTGCAGATCCTCAATCAACATGACGTGAAGTTGGTTCTGCTGGCCGGCTACATGAAGATCGTCACCAAGGTGCTCGTCGATGCCTTTGCGAACCGGATGATGAACATCCATCCGTCATTGCTGCCCTCGTTCCCGGGCCTGGATGTGCAAAAGAAGGCGATCGATTGGGGCTGCAAACTGGCGGGATGCACCGTGCATTTCGTGACGGAAGGCGTGGACGAAGGGCCGATCATTCTGCAGGCGGCGGTGCCGATTCTCGATCAGGATACGTCGGAAACTTTGGCGGCGCGTATTCTCCAGCAGGAGCACAAGATCTATCCGAAAGCCGTGCAACTTTTCGCGCAGGGCCGTCTGCGCGTGGAAGGTCGGAGAGTCTTTATCGAAGAAGGGAAGCCGCTCGGTGAGGCCGTGATCAGTCCCTCGTAGGAATTTCGGCTAGCCGAGAAAGGGAACAGTCCCTGGATGATCTGGCGCGATAAGGAGGAGGGCTAACGAGATGATTTGCCGGTACAAGCTGAGGACTGAATCTGAAGACTGCTAGAGGTGTTTGTCAGGGGCCGTCAATAGCAGAGAGGCTTCGCCTGCATAACCGTCGGCCGAGCGTGCTTGGTTTGGTGGAGGGCAGGGGAGTTGAACCCCCGACCCCTACGTTGCGAACGTAGTGCTCTCCCAACTGAGCTAGCCCCCCACCTGGAGGAACAAGGCGACGCGAACGAGAGTCCCGCAGGGTGTGTTGCACAACAGTGTGCAGACGAGATGCTGCGGCAGAAGAACGGGGAGGAAGTTGGCTCGCGTCCCCGGATGGGCTCATTATACACAACCGCTGCTCAAGACTCTAGACGGAAGATTCCCAAGACTACGTCCTATCTGCGGTACACCACGTCCACCCGTTCCAGGAAATCGTTCAGCGCAGCGATTTGTTCGGTAATGACGCGTCGGTCCTCGCGGATCGCCGCTCGCTCCATCTTGTCGCCGATCTCGCTGATCGCGTCGAAGCCATAACCGCCCCCGTCACCTTTCATCCGGTGACCCAAGAGCCGCACGGTTTTCAGGTCGTTCCCCTGGAGTGCGGTCTGGAGTGTCCCGACGTCCTTTCTCCGATTCTCCAGAAAACCGGGGACGATTTCTTCGAGGTCGGCGTCGATGACGACGGAAATTCGGTCGGCGGCGCGGGGAGAAGGATTCGTCATGCTGGTCTATGTCCTTTGCAGGCTTGAAGCACTTCGAGCAGAGTTTGTTTCTTTACCGGCTTGGTCATGTGCGCGTTGCAGCCGGCTTCGAGAATCTTCTCGTTCTCTTCCTTGAGCGCGAGAGCGGTCAGCGCGATGATGTTCGTCGGCGGCAGATCATGTTCGAACTCCCAGGCCCGAATCGTCTTGGTCGCTTCGTAGCCGTCCATGACGGGCATTTGCATGTCCATCAAAATGAGATCGAAGTGCCCTGCTTTGAACTTTTCGACGGCGATACCGCCATGCTCCGCAATGTCGAGGTGGTACGGCGTCTGCTTGAGATAGGATTTGATCAGGAACTGGTTGTCGGGAGAATCTTCGACCAATAGAATTTGCAGCGGTCTGATCGGCGGAGCCGGCGTTTGCTGCTTGGGCGGGCTCGCCGGAATCGAAGACGGCCCCTTACGCCGGTCCAATGCGATGCTGATGGTCTGCGACAAGTCCGAGCGCCGGATCGGCTTGATCAAGTAGCCGCCTAGGCCCATGTCGTACGTCCGGGCGATGTCGTCTGCCCATTGATGCGAAGCCAGCATGACGATGGTCAAGTCTTGTGACAGGTTGGCCTGCCGGATTTTTTCCACGACTGAAAAGCCGTCCAGATCCGGCATGCGGCAATCCAAGAGCAGGAGGCGGTAGGGTTGCTTGGCCTGGACGCCACGCTCCAGTTCGGCCAAGGCCTCACAACCTCCGGCGATGTCGGTTACCTGCGCCCCCCAGCCGGCCAATGTTTCTCGGAGGATCAATCGGTTGACCGGATGGTCGTCGACCGCAAGCGTACGGATCTGTGTGAGGTTGATGGGAGGGGGGTCGGCACTGGCGAGGCGGGGCGGTTGGACGCCGAGGAGCACGCGACAATGGAATGTGCTGCCTCCGCCGACCTCGCTCTCGACTCGAATGGTGCCGTTCATGAGTTCCGCCAGTTGTTTCGAGATGGTCAG
>CAZPYP010000006.1:0-18246 GCA_964590845.1 uncultured Nitrospira sp. | reverse complement strand
GCCTGGGGTACGTTCGGAGCCAGGTGGCAGGCCAATTCGAGGCCTTTTTCATTGGCGCGCATCGCCAGGATCTCGATGGCTTTTTCCACGAGGTCATTCAAGTCGAAGTCGATGGATTCCAGCTCAAGGTGGCCCGCTTCGACTTTGGACAAATCCAGGATGTCGTTGATAAGCGTCAGGAGGTTGCTGCCGGCGCGCCGGAAGCTCCGCAGATATTTTCGCTGGTCCGGCGTGAGTTCTGTTTCCCACAACAGGTCCGCCATCCCGATGATCGCGTTCATCGGCGTACGGATTTCGTGGCTAACGCTGGCGAGAAACTCGCTCTTCGCCCGGCTGGCGACCTCCGCCGCCTCTTTGGCGAGGACGAGGGCCTGCTCCGCTTCACGGCGCTGGTGGGCTTCCAGCACAAGGGTGATGAAGGTGGCCAGCGAACTAGAGAAGTTGACATCTTCCGTCGTCCATAGACGGGAACCGCCGACGTGTTCATGACAGAGCACGCCGATCACACGTCCCTTGCTCCGTACAGGCGCGTCCAGCATGGCGTCGATTCCGTGAGGAGCGAGGTACGATTCGGCAAACTCCGAGGTCCGAAAGTCGGTATGGGCGTTGTGGGCGGCGATGGCGTGTTCTTCTCGTGCGATGGCCTGAAAATAGGATGGATAGTCTTTTGCGTCCAGCGTGAGGCCGGTGCTGTGTCGGCTGGGAGTCCGTTCGAAGAGGTCCAACAGCGTGAGGGCTGAGCCGGACTCGTCGAGCGTCCAGACGCTGCTCCGCTCCACGCCGAGGAGGCGGCTGCCTGTTTCCGTGATGATCCGTAGCGCTTCACCGAGGTTCCCCGCGTTCACGGCCTCGTGTTTGGCCAACTCATGCAATGCCAGCTGTTGTTCTGCCAGCATACGGGCTTGCTCCAGCTTGGCCCGATCGTCGCGTCGGCGATCAGTGATGTCTTCGGAGATCCCCAGCAGATACTGCGGTTTCCCGTTGGCCCCGATAATGGGGACTTTTTTCGTATGCAGGAGACGGCGGCCGTTCTGCTTGGTGTCGATCGCTTCTTCGGGAATGTCGAGGACCTGCCCCCGTTGCAGTACTTGATGATCCATCGCGGTGAAAAACGAGGCCTCCGGTTCGGGGAAAAAGTCCGCATCACTCTTGCCGATCAATTCGCTGCGGGAGTAGCCGAGCAGGTCCTCGCCCGCCCGATTGAATCGGACAAACCGGAGGGTTTTGGCATCCTTCACGAAAATCATGTGGGGAATGTGTTCGATGATGGAATTGAGCAGGACTTGATTGTCGCCGGCGGGATTTGTCCGCGGCTTGCGTGTAGGGCGGCGAGGTCCCCTGCGCGATCGCGGCGATCCGGCTCGCTTGCCTCTGGTCTGTGCCGCCTTCTTACGCATGTCGACGTGTTCGTAACGGGATGCTCGGTTTGGAGACGTCGAGGAGAAACGCATGGCCGGATGCCGCCAGCAGATATCGTCGAAGCCTCGGCCTCGTCATCATGGCGTGAAGGGCTAGGCTTCGTCGGAGTGGGGGACGAGCGTGAGAATGCCGGCCTGCTTGGCGCGATTGCGGCCTTCTTGCTTGGCCTGGTAGAGGGCTTGGTCGGCGGCCTTGATCAGATCGTTCTGCGAAGAGTGCCGGTTGGGAATCGTGCTGGCATATCCGATACTACTGGTAATGTGCTCCCCGTCCGAGTGGGTGATCCCAAGCGACTCGATGCGGTGGCGGAGGGTTTCTGCGACTTGCGCAGCGCCTTCGGTCGTCGTGCCTGGAAGGACCACCACGAATTCATCGCCGCCGTAACGCGCGACCAAGTCGCCCGGCCGGTTGACTGCGCCGGAGATCGCGTTCGCGACTTGGCGGAGACATTCGTCGCCGGCCTGGTGGCCTTGTGTGTCGTTGTATGTCTTGAAGCGGTCGATGTCGAGCATGATCAACGAGAGCGGCGTCGATTCGCGTACGGCGCGCCGCCATTCCTGATCGAGGAAGTCGTCGAACTGCCGGCGGTTGGTGATGCCGGTCAATCCATCCAGGCATGACAGGCGCAGCAACATCTGATTGGCTTCTTGCAGTTGCCGCATGACCTCCAGCAATTCCTGCTCACGCGCCCGCCGGCGTTCGACTTCGTGCACGAGACGCAGGACGGACCGAACGCGGGTCAGCAATTCGATCTTGTTGATGGGTTTGGCGATGTAGTCCAACGCTCCGGCGGCGAAGGCCAGCTGGAGGTCGACCGGATCCGTCTTGACCGTCACCATGATGATGGGCGTGTCGCGGTACCGTTCGACGGCCTTGATTTGACGGCAGGCTTCAATGCCGTTCATCTCCGGCATGATGATGTCCATGAGGATGAGGTCGACCCGGCCGGCGCTCTGCTTCCCGCCTTCCAGTCCGAGAATCTTGAACGCGGCCGGAGCGGATTCCGCTACGAGGATGCTGTCGTAGCCGGCGGCTGAGAGGATCGACTGGAGTAGCGCGCGGTCGTCCGGGGAGTCGTCAACGAGGAGAATGCTCATGTCGTTTCGGCCTCATTACCGAGGGAAATATAGAAGAAATCCTAACAGCTAGTCCGTGTAAACTCCAGGATAAAGCTTCTTGATACAAGGCTGACAGAGCCCGTGGCTGAATTCCGCCTCGGAATGTTCGCCGAGGTATTCTTCCAGTTGTTGCCAGAACCCTCCGTCGTTTCGAATCTTTTTGCAGGACGCGCAGATCGGGATGAGTCCTCGGAGGACCTTGACTTCCTTCAACGCGCGCTGGAGTTCTTCGTTGCTGCGCTGGAGTTCCAGTTCGCGAGCCTTGCGGCAGTCCATCTCATATTTCAACGCCAGCGCGGAAGAGACGCGCGCCAGCAAGTCGACGCTTTGTACCGGTTTGTTGATGTAGTCGTTGGCTCCGGCCGCGAAGGCAGCCTGTAAATTGGCGAGGTCGTTCTTCGCCGTCACCATGATGATGGGGATGTCGCGGAGGTGGGCGCAGCTCTTGATTTGCTTGCAGGTTTCCACGCCGTCCTGCTCCGGCATGAGCACGTCCATGAGGATTAAATCGACCCGTTGTGCCGGGGCCTGCCCGGTCACATTCAGAATCGCGCCGGCCGATTTGGCCGAATCCGCGCTGAGGATGTCGGTGTGCCCCGCCTTCCCGAGAATGGAGCGAAGCAGGGTATGCTGGTCGGGTGAATCGTCGACGATGAGAATACTCATACGGCGCTGCTGTCTCCTGGCATCTGCGCGAGTGGGGTGATGCGCCAGGTCAGTATAACAGTCTATGTGTGGGAGGAAAGGAAATCGTGAAGTCGTGAAACGGCCGGCTAGCGCAGCTTGGCTCGGACCAGGTCGCTGACCTGCTTGCCATCGACCGCCTGGCCCGCCAAACGGGCCATGACGGCTTTCATCACCGCACCCATGTCTTTGGCGGAGGAGGCTCCCGTCTCGCGGATGACGCTGTCGACCGCGCCGGCCAGCTCTTCAGCCGACGGCGCCGTGGGAAGATAGGACTCGATGATCGAAATTTCCTGACGCTCTTTGGCGGCCAGTTCGGTTCGGTTGCCTTTTTCGTACTGCTCCACCGACTCCTTCCGCTGCTTGATCATCGTCGTCATGATGCGGCTCATCTCGGCGTCGTCGAGGTCCTTCTTGAGTTCGACTTCCTTGTTGAGCACGGCAGCTTTGATCATGCGGATGACGTCCATGCGGAGTTGGTCACGCGACTTCATCGCAAGTTTCAAGTCTTCGGCAAGACGATCGCGCAGCGACATGGCACCTCCGGCAACAGGCTCGTGAAGGGCTCGACGCAGAATAGCGCGTCCCAGGGGGTGAGTCAATTCAGGAGCCGCCGGCAGGCGGGTGGTGTTGAGTTCAACCGGGGAGTATGATGTGAGGCGTCGCAATCATGCCGTCTCGGAGCGAAGGTATGGGCGGTCGAGTTTCCACCGGGCTGGGCGCACTGGCCTGCATGGCGGCCGTCGTGCTATTGGGTTGTCAGGGGCACCCCACCACGCCGGCGATCCCGTCTCCGCTCGGCCCGATTCGGGCGGTTCCTGGCGACGTGCAACGGATCGCTGTCTTGTTTCCTCGTCCCTCGAACCCGGATTTTGCCGAGGCCTATCAGCGGCTTGAAAACGCGGCGTTCCAACTGCGAGACACACGCGCCACGATTCGGATCATCGATCGATTCAATTTGTCCATCCTTCGTTCCGAACAACGGTTTCAACAGGCCGGATCGGTGACGGACGAGAGCGCCGTGCGGATCGGAGGATTGCTCGGGGTCGATAGCGTGCTGCTCTATACGATCGAGGGACCGACCGCCCGCGAGCGGCTGTTCGCCAGTCGGCCGAGCCAGTTGCGTCCCATCACCGTGACGACGAAGATCGTGCGCGTTGAAACGGCGGAGGTGGTGTATCACAACGTCGTGACGGCGCGAATGGATGCGGATGCTCGGTGGGAATGGGCGTTGGTGGAATCGATGGACATGCAGCAGCTTGGGCGGGACGCGCTGGACCGGGGGATCAGACAAACGGTCCTCGACCTTCATCGGGCGTTTCAATAAGATATGCGATCTGTTCAATCTCACAAGAAGGAGGGGCATCGTGGATTGTCACCAGGTGATCAGTCGTTCGAGGGTCGTGCTCTCAGTTACGATGGCTGCGGGAGTAGCGCTGCTGGTGGCTTGCTCGAGTGAACAGCCGAAACCCATGGCCCAACCGACGCCTGATCAAGTTCGCGGCCATGCCGACCGGGCCTTCGACAAACTCAAGCAAGAAGAGCAGGAGCGCGCCGCGCAGCCGTCTGTGCCCCGTTAGGCTGTTCGGCACGATCACTCACTTATTGGTGCGAAACGGCGGGCCGGCTGCCCATTGGGCCACCGCTTTGAGGACCGGCAGTTCCCACAAGAGGTGACGGAACGGTGCCTGCTCCACGGCGCGGGCTTCATGCAAGCCTCGCAGCAAGGAGGCGGAAACCAGCAGTCTCAAGACTCCGGAGACGAAGAAGACCAACGGGAGATTGGAGGCGAGTTGGAAAGAGAAGGGCGCCGTTTCAAGATGCGAGGGCAGGGCCGTGACGAGCCAACTGCCGAGGAGCGCTCCGGCGCACCAGCCGGTGGCGTTGACCGCGCTGCAAGCAGCGACGGCTTTCGCCCGGTCTTCCTGTCTCACCGCGTCGAACACGTAGTTTTGGAGCCCTAGCGAGAGCCCGCCCCAGGTGACGCCGCCGAAAAAGTTCACCGCCCACAGCAGCCCGAGATTCGTGGTCAATAGATAGAGCATCGGCAGAAAGGGGACCATCAGTCCGGTCACGGCAAGGAGTACCTTATTGCCGAACCGATCCCCGAGCTGACCCCAGGCGTTCAAGGTCGCCAATTGGCCCAAGATCCCGGCCGCAAGCCATACGCCGTATTCAAGATATGACCACTGGAGATCACGGATCATATAGACGACGAAGAACGGCCCTGCGACGAGGACGGCGGCATGCATCAAGCCGGAGAAGAGCAGAAAGTGCTGGAAGCTCCGACTCATGGTGGCCAGAAACATACGGAATCCCTGTTGACGGTTCCGGTGAATTCCATGATGCACGTCCAGCACGCCGGTGAGCGCTCGGGCCGACAGCCATCGCGCGGTTCCTGCGATCGCGAACGTCAGCGCGAATCCCAGCCAGGCGAACGCCTGATGCTGCCACAAGCTGAGCAGCCAGCCGGCCGAGCCCAGCGCGCCGAAACTGAGGATGGCCATGATCCTGGCTCGGCGGGCGAAGTAGGCGCCCCGCTGATGTTGATCCAGATGGTCGGCGATCAGGCTGTTCCAGGTCGGCGCGATGAAGTGGCTGCAGGCAAAGTAGAGCGCCGCACCGAGAATCACGAGCCAGGGACCATACTCCGGTGCCACAAGCGGGAGGGCCACGATCGGAAGCCATGTCCACGCTTGTCCGATTGTGCCGGCTCGAATGAGCGAAGTGCGGTCAGGGAACCACTGGAGCAGCTTGATCGAGGCGATTTGGGCGCACGTGCCGATCAGTTGGGGCAGCGCCGACAGCACACTCAATTGAAACGGGCTGGCTCCAAGCAGCAGGGCGAAGGCGGACAGATATTGCTCGCCGCTGCCCTGGGTGACGGCTTGACAAGCGCCGTCGCGCAGGCCGTACCTTCGGCAGTGCTCTTCGGCGTCGAGTACGGGCTTGCAGGGATCGGGTGTCGGCGAAAGCGCTGGCATGTTCTCGTCGGTTCGGAGGGTTCACCCTATCACAAGATGAACGAGACGCCTAACAGGATGATTATCGGACAACTTGGCTCGCTTATTGACCGGTTGTGAGAGTCTCGTTACCATGACATGTATGAGGCGGGCAGGCTGATATGTTCACGGTCAGTCGGTCGACTAGATCCCCGGCGTTTGGGGTCGGGCTCCTAGCTGTTGGGGCGTTCGCGCTCCTCACCGAGCCGGTTTGGCCTGCGCGCGACCTGGTGGTTCCGAAGGAGCAATCTACCACCGAGGTCGATCCCACCCAGACCCCCTCGTTCGACGATCAGAAAAAGGGGATCCCCCAATCGCTATTTACCTGGATCAAGATGGCCAAGGGGTACGACGTCGAATGGGATAGCTTCGGGCGAAAGGGTTGGTATACCCAGGAGCCGCGTCTCAAGCCGGTGGACCCGACCTCGGTCTTCACGCCGGACACGCCGACCTTTTACATCGTCTTCGAGTCGGCCCCGCTGGAAGATCCCGTCCAATTCAGCGCCCAATGGTTCTTAGAAGGGGCCGACGGGAAGTCGTCCGATGTGCCTCAAGGGAAAGACGTCGTCGAGTTGCCGGGATACGAACGGTTCGGGTATTTGGAATTGAAGAAGAGCGCTGACCGGTGGCCGGTCGGCAAGTATCAGGTGAAGATTTACATCACCCCCCAAGGGCAGCAGCCGTTCCATGCCGGGAACTTGGTCGGTACCATGCGCTTCTCCATTGTCGAGTCGTTACCCGCCCCTTTGTCCCCCGCTCCGAAATAAACCAGCGACCTCCAGAGGATCGAATCGATGGCCGATCGAGTGAAAATCACGGACCCTGAAAAGCTGACCTTGCTCTTCGAGCGCTTTCGCGACGTGTGCCTGGTGGAAAAGGAGGTGTGGAAGGAGATCTTCATGCCGCGGGATGTGACGAGCGGCCCGGTACGCACCAACATTCAGGATCGGTACGAGGTCGAGATCGACGAGCCTTCCATCGAAGACACACTCGATGCCAACATTCCTCGCGGGTCCGCGGCGCTCGGCGCGGCGATCCAGGAATATCGCCAGCACATCACGTTTTTCCGAAGGGCCTGACCGCTATTTGGCCGCCAAGACCCGTTCCACCTCTTTCACCACTTCTGGCGACAAGGGCTTCGTCCGGTGATGGAAGCGTCCCACGACGTTGCCGGACCGGTCGATCAAGTACTTCTGGAAGTTCCACTCGACGTCGCCGGGGAAGGGGCTCTGTTCCGTGAGGTATTGGTAGAGCGGATGTTTATCCGTACCCTTTACACTGATTTTGCTGAAGAGCGGAAAACTGACGCTGTACTTGGTGAGGCAAAAGCCCTTGATCTCTTCGTTGGTGCCCGGTTCTTGCTGGCCGAAGTTGTTGGCGGGGAAAGCGAGAATTTCAAAGCCTTTCTCGTGATACTGTTCGTACATCGATTCGAGGTCGGCATACTGCGGCGTGTTTCCACAAAAGCTCGCTGTGTTCACCACCAACAGGACCTTGCCTTTGTATTGGCCGAGGTTGACGGGTTTCCCGTCGATGTCGTCCATCGTGAATTCGTAGAAGCTCGGAGTTTTGGCGGCCATGATCATGCCTTCTTCGCTTGCGGATGCCGGCGGAACGCCGGTCAGGAGACTACCGATGCCGAACATGCCGGCGGTCAGTGTACCAAGGATGTTCATCGCGGTCTCCTTTCCGGTTACAGCTGTTGCAGCGCGGCGATCCTCGCTTCGATCGGGGGATGTGTCGCGAAGAGGTGCATCACGCCGGAAGTCTTCCCTGAGATCTTGAACGTCGCCAGTGCGTCTTGGTTGGAAAACTCGTATTGGGCCCGGTTCACCCACCGGTCAATGCCGCGCAGCGCACCGATCATCGAGTCCTTCCCGTAGACCTTGGCGGCGAATGCGTCGGCGGCGAATTCGCGCCGGCGCGAGTGCCAACTGACCACCAGAGCCGCAAGGAACGACAGAACGATCTGGAGGAAAAAGTACACGACCATCGCGAGAATCGGGTTGCCCGTCGAGTTGCCTTCCTCACGATCTTGAGCGGACGGTTGGCCGACGACCGCCGATAACAGATTGCTGATGTAATAGACGAAGGTGTTCATCAATCCAGCCAGGACGGTGGTGGTGAACATGTCGCCGTTATAGACATGCCCCATCTCGTGCGCGAGCACGGCCTTCACCTCATCTTCTTTCAAATTCTGGAGCAGGCCGGTCGACACCGCCACCATCGAGTTGTTCTTGCTGGGACCGGTGGCGAAAGCATTTGGGTCCGGTGAGGCGTAGACCCACACTTCCGGCATCGTGATGCCGAGCCGTTGGGCAATGTCCTGCACCGATCCGTAGATCACCTGTTCGGCCTGTGTGCGCGGCTGCGTGATCTGCTCACAGTCGAGCATGGCGCGGGCCATCTGTTTGGAGAACAATAAACTGATGAAGGCGCCGCCGAAGCCGATGACCAGCGACCACACCAGCAGTTGTTGATTGAAGACACCCCGCACGTCGATGCCGAACGCTGGGAGCACGGCGTTGATGAGCAAATTCGCCGTAAACGACAGCGTGAGATAAATCAGGACGTTCGCAATCAGGAACAGCCCGATACCCTTAATCCACTTCATCGACAGCCTCCTTCGGACGGTGAATTTCGTCGGCCCGGTGACGAATGAGTCGTGGTCGAGATTATACAAACCGACGCATGTAGCATTCTACAATAAGTCGCCCTCGTTCCGGGTCAAGGCTCTGGAAGTGCTTGATTCCCCGTGCTACAGTGAGCCGCGCTGGTTAGTTTTCTCTCATCTGCGGGGTGGTCATGATGCGGCGGATCATGATGATGGTGCTGGCCTGCCTCCTTGCTTCGGAGTTGTCATCAGCCGCCGAGGCTCCTCCATCTGGTCCGCCGGTCGTCGTTCCGTTGTCGTCCGACGGCGTACAGCGAACCACCGTGACCCTGGATAGTTACTCGTACCAGCCCGGACACCTGATCGTCGAAGCGGGCAAGCCCGTCGAACTCACCTTGACCAGCGTCACTACGATTACGCCCCATAATTTCATCGTCAAGGATCCGGCCGGCAGCCTGCACGTCGAGCAGGATGTCGGTGCCGGCAAGACGGTGGTGGTGAAATTTACGCCCACTCAGCCGGGGACCTTTCCCATCTACTGCGACAAGCGGCTCTGGCCGATGCCCTCCCACCGAGACAAGGGGATGGAAGGCAAGTTGGAAGTCAGATAGGTGCCGCCACGAGCACGGACGTTTCCAAACAGGCCCTTCTCCGCGACCTCCTCAAGCAAGTCTCCCGGCTCTTTTATACTACGCTGGCGGTGGTGCCGTCGGATGTGCGGGATCAGGTCAGCCTGGCCTATTTGTTCGCTCGCGCGGCCGACACGATCGCCGACACCGACCTCATCGATCGTCCGCGCCGGCTGGACTACCTCAGTCAGCTCAAGGCGCAGTTCGTGAGCGACCAGATCGCATGGGGGCAGATCCGTTCCATTCAAGAAGCGGTTGCGCCCCTCCAGCAGCAGTCGTCCGAGCGTGTCTTGCTCGAACGGTTGGAGGAGTGTTTCCAATTATTTCAAACATTTTTGCCAGACGATCGGCGGCGCGTGCAGCGGCTGATGACGACGCTAACGCAGGGGATGGAGATGGACTTGACCGTTTTCCCGGGCGCGTCTGCTGCAGATCTGGCTGCCTTGAAGACGCCGGATGACCTTGATCGGTATACCTATTACGTGGCGGGGTGCGTGGGCGAATTCTGGACGGACCTGATGTGCGCTCACCGTCCCGCCCTGCGATCGTGGAACGTGCGTGAAATGTCCGAAGTGGGCGTGCGGTTCGGCAAAGGATTGCAACTCACGAACGTGGTGAAAGATGTGGCGCACGATCTTCAACGAGGCCGGTGTTACATTCCAGAACCGATGCTCGCCCAAGCCGGATTGAAACCACGCGACTTACTGGATCAACAGAATCTCTCGCGGTTCAGGACGGTGTTGAGCCGGCTTGTCCGTACCGCGGTCGAGCATCTCGATCAGGGCTGGCTCTATACGATGGCGATTCCGCGCTACGAAACCCGTCTGCGTCTCTCCTGCATGTGGCCGATTCTCTCGGCCGGCGAATCGCTCAAACTCGTGATGCGCTCGCCGGATCTCTTGAATCCCACCGTCAAAGTGAAAATCTCGCGGGGCAAGGTCTATCAGATCATGGCGCTCACCACCTTCACCGGGGCCTGCGGCTACGTCGGCACGGCCTATTGGGGAAGACTGCGGAAGCAGATTGTTTGAGAGCCTGGAGGCGCTAGACTTCGCTATCGTTATCCTAGGTCGAACGGATGTGCTGTTCGTCAGCCACGCCGCCCCCTATTTTTTGGGCTCCAGCATCTTATCCCCCTTCTTGAACACGCCGTAGATCGCGTTCGAGGGGCAGGCATCCAGGCAGAGCCGGCAGCTTTCCAGGCAGCGGGAGGGGTCGAACTTGTAGGGCGGCGTCGAGAGCCAAGCGCCGGTCGGGCAGATGGGGATACAGACACCCTGATGGGTGCAGCGGTCTGCATGGCGCACCAGGTGGTCGCGGATGATCATCATGGGTTTGACTCCTTCGAAGAGACCTTGCGAGAAGATCTCGAACATGTTCTTGTTGGGGAGACTGCTCACTTCCACTCCTTCACGAGCGCTTTGATTCGATCCTTCAATTCGGGTATCTGTTTTAGGTTGTTCTCGATCGCGCCGATGATCTTCTCCATGCGGGCCGACTTGAGCGCCTCTTTGTCCCGCTCCACCAGCCGATCATACTCGGTATAGGCCTGTTCGTGTTTGGGCTCCAAGAGTGGACGGGCCGCGGCCAAGGTTTCGCCCAACTCGTACGGTTCCGTCATCATCGGCGGCGCGACGGTGAAGGACCCATCCGTGAATACGACCGCTGCGGATCCTGGTTTGCCGCTGAGTGGGATGACGGCGTCAATCGTTTTACCTTTGAGCGCGTCCCAACTCCCGAGTAAGCCGGGGAATTGCTTCATGAAGGCCACCTTCTCGAGATTGGCCTTCCATTTCTCTTCCGTGGCCATTTGGTTCTAGGTGTTCAGCGGGGGGAGCTTCGACGGTGCCGGATGGTCCGGCATGACGAGTCGCGTGACGACCTCGCCCTTCATGACGTGGCGTTCCATGATTTCGGTCGCGTCGGCCTCGGACTTCACGCTGTACCAGACCCCTTCGGGATAAATCACGACGCTCGGGCCTTCGGCGCAGTGGTCGAGACAGCCGGCCTTGTTGGCTCGGACCACGTTCTTGAGATTCAGCCGCTTGGCTTCCTGTTTGAAGTGCGCATGCAACGCGTCCGATCCGAGTTTCGAGCAACTGCCGCGCGGATCGTCGGGACCGCGTTGGTTCGTGCACACGAAAATATGACGTTGGAAAGTCGACACGGGGTCGCGTCCTCAGGCTTGTAACGCGGTCGTTTGGAATCGATCGATCAGGTGTTTGACGTCCGTCGCGGACAGCAGCGTCGATTGCCCGCCGGTCCCGCCGAGGATGGCGACAATCTCCCGCAATCGCAACGCGGCGCGCTGAAACGCCTCGGGGTTCCCCAATTCGGACTGTTGCCCCACCGCGAGTTTGTCGTACTCGCCGCGGATATCCCGAAAGTCGCGCTGCAGATTCTTCTGCATGGAACAGGCGTCGCAATACCATTTTGGGCTTTGATCGCTGGCGGGAGACAGTCGATCGTAGGCCCGACCGAAGAAGTCTCTGCCGAGAGACAGTTTCATCAGCGCCATGCCGGTGGCCTGGCAGGCGTTGCAAGAATCCGGAACGCTCATACGTTGTCACCTCCACAAGAAGGGGAGCCGAAGCCAACTTGCACGTGCGGGGTCGATCCCGCGGCGCGGCCCGCACGAAATGCGGTTTGGTCGGGGCGAAAGGATTTGAACCTTCGACCCCTGCGTCCCGAACGCAGTGCGCTACCGGGCTGCGCTACGCCCCGACCGGTGGACTCCTGAGAGGAGCGTGATTCTCTTACATCAGGGGGGCGAAACGCAAGCCAAGAGATTCGGCGGCCGCGCGGTTCGTCATCTTGCCGTTCGACAGGTTCACGCCTTTGGCTAATCCAGGGTCCGCGCGAACCGCGGCATCGACCCCTTCCGTGGCGAGACGAAGCAGATAGGGCAACGTGGCGTTCATGAGCGCGCCCGTCGACGTGCGGGGCACGATGCCCGGCATGTTAGCGACCCCGTAGTGGAGCACCTCCTCGACGAGATAGACCGGGTCCGAGTGGGTGGTGGGGCGAATCGTCTCGACGCAGCCTCCTTGATCGACGGCGACATCGACGATCACGGAGCCCGGTTTCATTCCCGCCACCAGCCGTCGAGACACGAGCTGCGGGGCCCGTGCGCCCGACACCAACACGGCGCCGATCAACAGGTCTGCCTCGCCGACCGATTTCTCGATGGCGCCGATGGTCGAGGCTCGCGTGACGAGGCGGCCCCTATAGTGGTCATCGAGCTGGCGCAGACGCTCCAGGTCGCGATCGAGCACGGTCACCTGTGCGCCCATGCCGACGGCGATCCTGACCGCCGATTGACCGACTATGCCGGCGCCCAGGATGACGACCGTTGCCGGTTCGACGCCAGGCACGCCACCCAAGAGCAAGCCGCGTCCTCCATGGATCTTCTCCAAGTAGTGTGCTCCGACCTGCACGGACATACGTCCGGCGATCTCGCTCATGGGCTTCAGCATCGGCAGCGATCCGTCCTTGGCTTCGATCGTTTCGCGCGCGATCGCCGTGATTTGCGAGTCGAGCAGCACCTTGGTCAATTCGGGAAGGGACGCCAAGTGGAGGTAGGTGAACAGCACCTGCCCCGGGCGGAACAGGGGGCACTCGCTGAGCAGCGGCTCCTTGACTTTCACGATCAAGCCCGCCGACTGGAAGAGATGCGCTTTTGATTCGGCGATCAGGGCTCCCGCCTGCCGATATTCCTCGTCGGAGTAGCCGCTACCAAGGCCGGCGTTCGGCTCGACCAATACCTGGTGGCCCGCGTGGCAGAGGGCGCGGACACCTTCGGGCGTCACGCCCACCCGGTATTCATGGTCCTTGATCTCTTTCGGCACGCCGATGATCACGATGCGCGCTCCTGGGCCGTTCTGCTTCGCATTTTATCCGGACTGCGGGCGAAAAGCACCTCGCGCATGTCCGGGGGATCGCCGGCGGCATGACGGCCGAAGGCGCCTGCAAAAAAACGCTGTTGTTTCGGCGCGTAGAAGTGTAAAAGACGTGACGCCTTTTTCCTTGTGTGAGACTATTCCTTCGTTACGGCGGTGAATGGCAAATGGCCGGGTCGAATGCGCCTCCATCTGTTCGCGCGCTCATCCTCGTCGCCGGTCGAGTGCAGGGGGTCGGCTATCGCGCGTTCGCGCTGGGGGCGGCATCCGAACGACGCCTCTGCGGCCACGTGAAAAATCTGGACGACGGCCGCGTCGAACTCGAAGCCGAAGGGCCCAAGGATCACATCGAGTCGTTGATCCAGGATTTGAAAAAGGGCCCGCCCGCCTCGCGTGTGACGACGGTGCAGGTGGAGTGGGCGGCGGCGACAGGGCGGTTCACGGCATTTCGCATCGCATACTGACAGGCAAAGGAACGCATGGCGGCGGAGCAGGACGAATTCAACGACGCAAGCGAAGCGCGCCGGTATGTGGCCGACCATGACGATGAGTCGGGCAGCGGATCTAGCCGCGAGGAGGCCTCCGGCGCGGACGAAAAATCCAGAACCCGCTCGGAAGGTCTCGATACCCTCAAGAGTTACCTCCGGGAAATTCGCCACTCCACGCTGCTGACGTTCAAGCAGGAGCAGCAGTTGGGGAAGCGGGTCATGGCGGGCGACGAGCAAGCCCGCCAGCAGATGATCGAATCCAACCTCCGCCTCGTGATCAGCATCGGCAAACGGTACATCCACCGCGGGTTTCCCTTTTCGGACATCGTCGAGGAGGGCAACATCGGGCTGATCAAAGCGGTCGAAAAGTTCAACTACAAGCGGGGATTCCGGTTCAGCACGTACGCCTCCTGGTGGATTCGCCAATACATCGAACGGGCGATCATCAATCAAGGCAAGCTGGTCCGGCTGCCGGTGCATGTCGTCGAGCGGCTGAACAAATATCTCAATCGGGTAGAGGCGCTGGTTCAGGAACTGGGGCGCGAGCCGACCGCAGCCGAAGTCGCCGCCAAGATGAAGACGACCGAAGACGAGGTGCTCGACCTCAAGCAGGTCGTGCGCACCACCTGTTCTCTCGATAGTCCCATCAACGATCGAGCGGATACGTTCCTGCGGGACATCATCGAGGATCCCATGTGCCCGTCGCCGGCCGACACGGCGGAAGGCGTCATGCGCCGGGAAGAGATGATGGCCTGGGTCAAGGAGTTGCCGGAAAAAGAGCAAACTGTTATTGTGTCGCGGTTCGGGCTGGACGGCAGCGAAGCGAAAACGCTGGAAGAGATCGGCACGGAAATGGGGCTGACTCGCGAGCGCGTCCGGCAGATCGAGATGGCGGCGCTGGGGCGTCTGCGCCACACGATCGAACGAAAAACGCTGACACAATCCGACTTGCTCTGATCGATGACCGACCGCAACTACCGCGCCCTCATCCGCGAAGTCCCCGATTTTCCCAAGCCCGGTATTCTCTTTTACGACATCACCACGCTCCTCAAAGATGGGCGGGCCTTTTCGGCGATCACCGAAGAACTGGTCGTCCGGTACCAGGGCGAGCGGGTCGACAAGGTCGTGGGCATCGAGTCCCGGGGATTCATCTACGGCGGCACGCTGGCCCATCGGCTTCGCGCAGGATTCGTCCCGGTGCGGAAGCCGGGAAAACTTCCGGCGGACAGCTTCGAGGTAAAGTACAGCCTCGAATACGGATCGAACTCGCTGGCCATCCATCGCGATGCCATCTCGCAGGGCGAACGCGTGTTGATCGTCGACGACCTTTTGGCCACCGGGGGGACCGCGGCGGCGACGGTTTCGCTCGTCAAACAGTTGGGCGGCGTCATTGTCGGGCTGGATTTTCTGGTCGAGTTGAAAGGGCTGAGCGGTCGGGAAAAACTGGCCGGATATCCCGTGCACTCCACGATCCTCTACCCCTAGGGGCGCCACTGGCGCCCCTCTACCACCCCTTGTCAAGCTTATCGGTCCCGTGCTATGAATGCCGAACTTTTTTGGCCACTCGGCCCTCACCAGGAGAGGACGACGACATGGCGATCAAGGCAACCGTGAAGAAAAAACCTGTTGTGAAAGCCAAACCGAGCGCGAAGCCCGCGGCAAAAGCCCCGTCGGCGGCGACCGCGGTCATCGAAAAACCGATCACGATGAGCATTTCGCCTCTGGCCGCTAAACCGAAGGAATCGGCCAAAGAACGAGAAGCGCGGGAGCAGCGGCGCGACGCGTTGCAGCAGATGCTGATGCGCAAGCGCCAGGAGATTCTCAAGGAAATCGAAGGCAGCCTCGGGCAATCCTTGACCGAAGACCAGCAGCGCCGGCTCGAATCTGCCCGGGATGTCGGCGATCAAGCGCTCATGGATCTGGACCGCGAACTCGGCATCTCGTTGATGGAGATGCGCAACCGCCGCCGCCAGGCCATCGACGAAGCGCTCACGCGGCTGATCGAAGGCACTTACGGGATCTGCGCGGAATGCGGCGTCGAAATCAGCGAGCGGCGTCTCGAAGCCGTCCCCTTCGCCAAGCTCTGCGTCGAGTGCCAGTCGCGGGAAGAACTGCTCGAGAAAATCGAGAAGGAAGAAGAGCGCGACTGATCGGCCGTTCCGAATCACGGGGCCCCATGAGCCCGCCTCCTCGTCACCTCAGTACTGCCCGTCCTGCCATCCATCGGATCGCCGCCCCATCCGGTCGTAGCCCGTGCTGTTCAATCATGGGCTCTCGATGACCCAGGCGCAACCAACACGGGCGGTCATCTTGGCCAGCGGCGGGTTAGATTCCACGGTGACGGCCGGCGTGGCAAGAGACGCCGGCCATGAACTCTATTTCCTCACGATCGACTACGGGCAACGCCACGCGATCGAAATCGATCGTGCGCGCCGGGTGGCGGCGGCGATGGGCGTACAACACCACCTCGTCTGTGCGCTGGATCTGCGCGCCATCGGCGGGTCGGCTCTGACCGGAAGCACCAACGTCCCGAAAGATCGGACCGGTGCCGATCGGACGCGCGGGATTCCCGTCACCTATGTGCCGGCGCGAAATCTTATTTTTCTCTCGCTTGCGGCCGCCCATGCGGAGGTCGTCGGCGCCGATGCCGTGTATTTCGGCGCGAACGTGCTGGACTACTCGGGCTATCCGGACTGCCGCCCGGAATTCATTCGCGCATTCGAAGCGGCCGTGAAGGAAGGAACCAAAGCCGGGGTCGAGGGCCGGGAGTTGCGAGTGCTGGCGCCGCTCCTGCAGTCGACCAAGGCGGACATCATTCGACGAGGCGTGGCGTTGAACGTTCCGCTTCACCTCACCCACAGTTGTTATGATCCGGTCGGTGAGCGAGCTTGCGGGCGCTGTGACAGTTGCCTCATCCGTCGCGAGGGATTTGTGCGCGCCGGGGTTGAGGATCCGACCCAATATGCGATAACGTAACGACACTCGATAATCGATACGATGTCTCCAGAAGAATTCTTCATGTATCTCACTATCGGCCTGATCGTGCTGGTGCCGATCGGGGCTCGTCTCTATCGGCGGATGACACTCCGCCGCACGCAGGATATGCTGCAACAACAGTTCGGGGATTCCTCTCAGCCGCGTCCCGGTGCCAAGCCATGATCGGACGATTCGATCGGCCGGTTCGCGCGGTGATCGTTCTGTCGACGCTCCTGGCCTTGGCCGCCTGTGATTCCTCGCAGCCGAAATCCGCTGCCGGTGGCGGGGCCCCGGTACCGCCGGAATTGCAACCGGGCGAGGCCAAGTTCAACGCCAATTGTTCCGCCTGCCATGGTCCTCAAGGTGCGGGGTCGCAGCAAGGGCCGCCCCTCGTCCATAAAATCTATGAGCCGAATCACCATGGCGATCCCGCCTTTCAACGTGCGGCCGCCAACGGCGTCCGGGCGCATCACTGGGAATTCGGCAATATGCCGAAAATCGAAGGCGTCACGCCCGAGGACGTCGACCACATCATCCGCTACGTGCGCTGGCTGCAGAAGCAAGCCGGCATCTTTTAGCGTCCGGTTCCACTCCAATCGACAGCGCCTCCCCCTCGTGACGCCGATCGCGCGGCCAGCCGGCGCCTTCCCTCGGTTTGACATTCCTCTTGAGCGCTTCGTAAGGTATTCACATGAGTCTCCGGTAGGTGATGGGCGCCGGTCATTCAACCACGCCGACTTCAGCTGGGCGGCGTGATCAGAGGAGGTCCTACGATGAGGTGTCGAATCGAGTCGTTGCGCACAGTCGGGCTCGTGCTGGGTGTGTTAGTCGGGGCATCCGGATGCGTCGCGATCGACGCGGGCCATGAAGGCGTGCTGGTGGAACAACCGTTCTTCTTCGGGCATGGCGGCGTCGATCCGGTGCCGACGAAAACGGGCCGCGTCGTCGTCGCGCCGACGACGAAAGTCATCGATGTCGACATTCGCCCCATCCAGTACTCGGAGCATTTCGACATTATCTCCGCCGAAAACGCCCCGGTGTCGTTCGACGCGTTCATGATCGCCAACGTCGTCGAAGGCCGTTCGCCCGAATTGATCGCCAAGTATGGCCCCAGCTGGTATCAGAACAACGTGAAGGAAGCGTTCCGCACGTTCGTCCGCGAAGAGGTGCAGAAATATCCGCTCTTTCAGTTGACCACCGACCCCACCACCAGAGCCAAACTGCAAGACGCCATTGCCAAGGAAATCCAGACGAAGCTGATCGAGAAGCAGGGAATCCCCGTGCGGCTGAATCGCGTCGTCGTCGGCAGCATCCTCCCGCCCAAAGGCGTCGTCGAGCAAACGACGCAGACCATCGTGCAGGAGCAACGCAAGATCACGATGGTGGAGTTCCAGAAGGCGGAAGAAGCGCGTGAGAA
>CAZPYP010000005.1:43535-44831 GCA_964590845.1 uncultured Nitrospira sp. | reverse complement strand
AGAAACTTCATAGGGCCTCCTTGTTCAGTCCACTGCTAAATCGATGTCTGTACTGTAGGCCCTCTTTCGTTGTCAAGCGAGACTCACGCCATGAGGCGATCGACCGCCGCGCACAGCTCACGCACGGCTGTGGCGGACATGTCCAACGCCTTCTGCTCGTCGGGCGTGAGGTCATACACCATCACCTGCTCGGCGCCGCCCTTGCCGAGTTTGACCGGCACGCCGACGACGACGTTCTGCAATCCGTACTCCCCTTCACACAACACCGCACAAGGCAGCACGCGCTTTTGATCATGATGGATCGCCTCCACCATGTCGACCGCCGAAGCGGAAGGCGCGTAAAAGGCGCTGCCCGTCTTAAGGAGACCGACGATTTCGGCCCCGCCCTCGCGTGTGCGTGTGACGATGGCGTCCAGTCTGTCCTGGGGCATCAGATCCGTCACAGGTTTCCCCTTGACGGTGGTGTACCGGGGCAGCGGCACCATGGTGTCACCGTGCCCGCCGAGCACCATGGCCTGCACGTCCGGCCCCGGCACCTTCAACTCTTGCGCGATGAACGTCCTCATCCGCGCCGAATCCAGCACGCCCGCCATACCGATGATCTTGGATTTCGGCAGGCCGCTCACGCGCCGCGCGACGTGCACCATGGCATCCAGTGGGTTCGTGACCAGGATCAAGATGATGCCCGGGGAGCGGGAGACCAGTTCGGTGACGACGGACTTGACGATTTTCGCGTTCGTGGCGAGCAATTCGTCGCGGCTCATGCCTGGTTTCCGCGGAATGCCCGAGGTAATGACGGCGATGGAGGAGCCGGCGGTTTCGTCGTAGCCGTTGGTTCCGACCACCTTCGTGCTGTAGCCGCACACGGGGCCGGCTTGCGAGATGTCGAGCGCCTTTCCTTGCGGCACTCCTTCGACGATATCCACTAAAACGACGTCGTACGCGTCTTTCTCCGCCAACCGCTGCGCGGTCGTTCCGCCGACGTTGCCAGCCCCCACTACGGTGATTTTCGGTCGACCCATACTTCCTCCGCTCGGTTCTCCCGGCTCAGTGTTCGTGTTCCGTCCAACCCGCGACTTTGAAATTGATCGTGCAGACGAAGTTCTCTCCGTCGTAGAAGTTCACCTTGATCTTCTTCTTCCCATACGTTTGTGCCAGAAACTCCTCCGGATTGTCGACCAATTCCTGAAAGCCGCCGGCCGGGTACTCCCCCAAATCGTGGAAGACCACGATCATGCCGG
Organism: uncultured Nitrospira sp.; assembly: GCA_964590845.1. Taxonomy (GTDB): domain Bacteria; phylum Nitrospirota; class Nitrospiria; order Nitrospirales; family Nitrospiraceae; genus Nitrospira_C. Next base: position 43,590 of record CAZPYP010000005.1, on the reverse strand, counting down.
TCTTCACTTCCTGAAGGACCTTGGCGGTGCAGCGGGGGTAGACCTCCCAGAACTT
>CAZPYP010000005.1:32660-43435 GCA_964590845.1 uncultured Nitrospira sp. | reverse complement strand
AGATCGATCTCTTCACCATCCACCTGTCCCGCCACCCGGCGAAAGGCCGGCGGGCGCAATCCTTCAAAAAACCGCCTGAGGGACCTGATTAAACCGCGGTGTGTCGTCAATGCGGCAGACACAGATTCGTCGGAACCGGACTCCGCTGGCCGTTCCACGACCCGGCACCAATTGGTCCGATAATCCTGGATCGTATAGTCCCATTCCGGATAACGAACGGCCCGTTCACCAGCAGCCGAGGATTCAGGTTTCACCTGTGGCTCAACATCGAGCGCCAGCAGTTCATCGACGACCGCAGGCAGGGACCTCCCACCTCCAACGACGTCGCCGGCACCCGACTCCCGTCCGCCGCGCGCCTGTCCCTGGCCATCACCGGCAGCTCCTGCTTTCGAGCCGCCCCCCCCGCTGGCTACTCCGTCTTGTTGCGGCTGCCACGCATCAGCGCCGACTTGCTCTCGCCGGATGAACTCAGGATTCACTTCGCCGCGATACACCCAATTCGTCACGGGACGGTATCCTTCTCCGGTCTCTTCCGAGGACGGCGGCCCAACGCCGAGTTCCTCTGAATCCTCCTTCGACCGTTCTCCCCGAATCATCTCGGCTTTTGGAGCGAGCAGTTCTTCCATCCGGACGTACACATCGTGTGTCAGTCGAAGGGTAGATTCGGCTGTTGCCGCCGTCGAAAAGAGCGGCCGACAGAGCCGCCAGAGCTCTGCGACTTCGGCTTGCACGGCATGGGGCACTGACGAAGACTCGGCTTCGCCGGTCGACAGGCGCAATAAACAATCGATGATCAATTCCTTGGCGGTCAGTCCATGGGCGGGATCTCTCGGCGTAATCGCGTCCGCCGCCAGCTCGGCCAACTCTCGTGTGAGCCCTGGGTAAGAAGCCTGCAGCAAATACTCCACTCGCGCATCTTCCAAGACCATCCAAAGATCCCGAATGAGCCGAGGATGGGGATAGAGACGAAACAGATCTCCCAAAGACTCGACGCCCTCCGGACCCGTCCGCCCATACCGCATTCGCACAGCCTGTTCCAGGTCCATCAGCGACCCCCACGCCAGCCGATAGGTCCCGAATTCGAGATGGCCGGCCTCATGGGCTGCCATGACCAGGTAAAGCCGTTCGTTCTGCTCCGGAGCCGGATAGCGCCGGAGAACTGCCGGCAGGGAAATTGTCCGCCCATCGGCGCTGACCGTCGCGCGCACAGCGGCGTTCGTCGCCGAATCCGGCAAGGCGGCGATCGCCACATCCACACCACAGAGTCCTTCCACGAACAACTTCAGCCGGCGGGCCACCTGCCGGAGCGGCACCCCGCTCAAGGCTTCTTCGACGGACGACAGCGCCCGCTGCGATTCCAGGGCGAAGTAGGCGCGGGCGCCCTCGAGGTTGTAAGCCGCGACTTCCATTCCGGCCTTGAACCAGTTCTCGAACCGCGTGATCGCCTGCGAGCCATCGCCGATGATCCTGACGATTTCCGGACAACGGCGGAGGAAGGCTAGGGCGGCTTGCGCGTCTTTCTCCCCAAGCAGAGCGCCGTATTGCAGGACCCTGATCCGCCACTCGTCACTCGGCAGCGCACGGAGCAGCCGGGGGGACTCCGCCAGCCAAGCGATGCCGGACTCGGGCTGATGCCCGGCCAACTGCGCGCCGACCGTCACAACTTTGTCCCGAACCGACGCCGGCTCGATATCACCGAGAATGGCGGGACTCGTGCGAAGAAACTCTATGGTGGCCAGATAGTCTGGTTTGCCGATGGCATTCGGCTGGATGAGCTTCATGGCGAACGATAACCAAGAACGGACTTCGGTGAGCGGCAGGACGGGAGCGAGCAGGGGAATCTGTCGGATGTACTCAAGTCCGACAACGACGTCCACCTGTACCAGTTCAAGCGCAATCTCCATCCAGCTGCCGATGGCATCAAAGGGCACCACGGAGAGTATGCGCGGCGCCGTTCTGAGGTATTCGAGGGCGACGTTCGGATCCCGATCGGCCAGTTCAAGCCCGGCCTCAAGGACGGCGCTCCTTGCGGCGGGCGATTCGATCACGCCGAGAATCACCGGACTGTCTCGAAAGTATTTCAGGGCCGTGGCTCCGGACGATTCCGCGAGCGCCACGCCGAGGTCCAGCCATGCCTCAACAGCCGCGAGTGCTCCGCGCCGATCCAATTCGGGCAAGGTTTCGACGGCTGCGTGCAACGCCTTCGCCGAAGCGGCGTCCAGTTCATCGAGCAAGGCCGCTATCGCGGCCAGATTGACGGCGGAAGCCTGGAGCCGCGTAACCACCTGAGTGGCAACACCAGGCCCCAAATCTCCGGCCAAGAGTTCGAACAGCTGCGCCTGTGCCTGCAAATCAGCCATGGTTCTGTATCAAACGCGTGCAAAGTGTTGGATTGTAAAGGAGGCCCCGGCGCTTGTAAACTACGCGCAGGTGTGCGGACCTGCGGCGAGCGGAGGCCTCACGCCCCTCAGCCCAAGCCTGGGAGTTACTATGGCCGAACCAGCCCCCGACAGCCTCGAGAAAATCCAAAAATACGTCAAAGGGTTTGCCGAAAAGAGTGGCACGGCCATGCATCCGAATCCGGCCGTGACGGAAGCGGTCGTCAAAGGTTTGGCCATGCACATCGACGAGCTCGGCAAGCCGCTCTGCCCCTGCAACTTCTACAAGGACAAACAAGCCGAGGCCAAGCTTCGCCGATGGATCTGTGCCTGCGACGAGATGCAGATCTACAAATACTGTCACTGCCTCTTGTTCGTCCGGGAAGACGGCCTGCCGATCACGGAGTACCTTCCGGAAGGCCACGAAGGGCGCGAGGTCTACGGCGTCGTGACGGATCCGACGCCCGACAAAGGCCGGGCTCTCAAACATAAGGCCGCGGCTCAAGATAAGCCGACCGAGCCCGCCGCCACCTGACACCTGTCCTTCCCCTTTTGCGGCGGACCGTTCCGCCACTTCAGACTTCAACCGGATCGACCGATAAGCAGGGAAACGATGCTCTTCGCCCCCTGTCACGGGAGGTCCAACTCATGCCTTCAGCGAAAGAACTGGTCGACAACTGCGATACGTTGGTCTCGCTTCCGGAAATCTACCTGCGGGTCAGAGAAGTGATCGACGATCCCCATTCGTCCATGGACGATCTTGCCAACGCCCTCTCGTTAGACCCGTCGATGACGGCTCGGGTGCTGCAGATCGTCAATAGTCCGCTGTACGGAGTTCCTAGGAAAATCGACACCTTGAGCCAGGCCGTCAATCTGCTCGGCATGCGCCAGGTCGCCCACGTCGTCTTCGCCACCAGCGTGACGAAAGCCTTCGCCAAACTGCCTCCGACCGTGATGAACATGACCGACTACTGGCGGAAGAGCGTCCTCTGCGCGTTGATCGCCGTACACATGGCTCGCGCCAGCCGTATGGCCGACAGCGAACGGCTCTTCGTCGCCGGGCTCCTAAGGGATGTGGGACATCTGGTGCTGTATTATCAAGTTCCCGACCGCGCGCAGTCCGCACTTATCGAGGCTGCGAATTTCAATCAGCCGTTGGCGGAAGTCGAGCAGGCGAACATCGGATGCGACTGGACGGACGTAGGCGGTGAGTTGATGAACAAATGGGCGATGCCGGAAACGTTGGAGGAAGCCGTCCGCTACCAGTTGAATCCCCTGCAGGCCCCGAAGGCCGAGCGGGATGCCGCGATACTCCAGATAGCGGGAGCCTATGCCGACCACCTTGAGACGCATGACCAAGAGGTGGCGTTTCCCCTCCAGACGATCCATGAGACCTTGACTCTGCTGCGCCTCGCCCCGGTCGATCTGCCACAACTGGTCGGAGAAGCCCAGGCGCAGCTGCGGGAAACGCTCGCGGTGATTTATCCGGCTGCCATGACGATGGCCGCCTGAGCCGTCACTCCCACCCGCTCACTTCATAGCCCTTTTCGATCAAACAACGCACGACGGCGTCTTGGTAGGGAATATCTGGCTCAAGCGGCCGGTAGGCCCCGCCAAGCGATCCGATGATGGCGCCGATCACACCGCCGGCCGCCGCACCGATCGCGACACCGGTCGGACCGCCCGCAATTCCGCTGGACGCCCCGACCGCTGCGCCTCCGACCAGGCCGATGGCGGCACCGGCGCCCACGTTGCCCGAACGGTTCGTTCCTGGCTTCAACCCAGCGGCCTCGGCTTTGCGCTGGCAATCGGCGATATCCAGCTTCGAGGCCTCCCGTCCCTGCAATTGATACTTGGCGTTCGCCCGCAGCTTCGGCGACGGGCCGCTGCAGGCCATGAACGTGCAGACGGCGACCACGATCACGATTCGCGGACAGGCCGCGATCCTCATGCGCCCGAGCCTGTCACTGCCATCCTGTTACCTCGTATCCCTTCTCTTGCAAGCAGCGGTTCACGAAATTCGTATAGGCTGGAGCCGGCTGCGAGGATCCGCTCGAAAACAGTCCCATCAGCAACCCCCAGACCGCCCCGCTCGCCGCCCCGATCAGAGACCCTTTCCCGGCCGCACCGGAGATCGCTCCGCCGACCGCCCCGCTCGCCGCTCCAACACCCGCACCCATCGCGGTGCTCTTGGCGACGTGGCCGCTTTTGCCAGCATCCTCCTCCGCACCGGCCGACTCGGCCAGCTGGCGACAGGTCTCGATGTCCTGTTCGGCCGCTTCCTTGCCGACCGATTGAAGATAGGCGTTGGGATACAGGACGGGCTTGGGGCCGGCGCAACCGACCAACAACAGGAAAACACCCACATACCACGTGATCCTCACGTCGCAGCCAGCCCCTTTTTGGTCAAGTAGGATTCCAACTCCGATGCACGCAGCCCTCTGAAGGAGACGCGCTTCTTTCTGCCCCCCAAACCGGATTCGATGTTGATAGCCGTCAAAGGAATCGACAGCTCATGGGCGAGAAATCGAGTCAGCGCCTCGTTTGCGGCCCCATCGACCGGCGGCGCGGCTACCCGAACCTTGGGCATTCCCCCATACATGCCGGCCCACTCCGTCCGCGCGGCCTTCGGCTGGACGTACAGAGAGAGGACCGCATCGCCTTTATAGACCTGAAGAAAGGCAGGATTCATCCGCGCAGGAGGCTCACGGTGGACAAGGATCAGAAGATGGCCTTTGCGAGTTCAAGAATGCTTCGTTGCATGTCCGGATCGTCGGTGATCGGTCTCGCCATGGCCACCTCGCAAGCCCGCTCGACGGCGACGCCTTCCCGGATCAACGTCCCGGCATAAATCAACAGTCTCGTACTCACGCCTTCTTCCAATCCATGGTGTTTGAGATTGCGAACTTTACCTGCGAGTTTGACCAGACCGTCGGCGATCTCGGAGGTAATACCGGACTCGCGGCGGACGATCGTGGTCTCGATCTCGGGAGCGGGATAATCGAACTCGATGGCCATGAACCGCTGCTTGGTGCTCTGCTTGAGATCCTTCAGCACGCTTTGGTAGCCGGGGTTGTAGGAGATCACCAGCAGGAAGTCGTCAGCCGCTTCGATCACCTGCCCCTTCTTTTCGATCGGGAGGACCCGGCGATCGTCGCTCAAGGGATGAATGATGACGGTGGTGTCCTTGCGGGCTTCGACGATTTCGTCGAGATAGACGATTGCGCCGTGCCGGACACCCAACGTCAAGGGGCCGTCCGTCCAAACGGTGTCCTGCCCTCTGAGCAAATACCGCCCGACCAGATCCGACGCGGTCAAATCTTCATGGCAGGCGACGGTGATCAGCGGACGTCCGAGGCGATAAGCCATGTGCTGCACAAACCGCGTTTTGCCGCAGCCGGTCGGGCCCTTGAGCATCACCGGCATGCGATTCTTCGCCGCTGTCGTGAACAGCCCGACTTCTCCGCGGACCTCGGCATAGAAGGGCTCCCTGGCAACGCGATACTGCGCCAGATCGATCTCTCGCGCGGACTGGCCCATCGATTCCCCTCGGGTGTGATGCCGAAACGTTCTCGCTCAAGCGGCACGATAAACGGAACGGAGGCAGAAGATCAAGCGACGAACAGGCGCGAGCAGGGAGGGATGCACCAGGACATTTCGGCCTCCGGCCCCTTAGCACGAGTTCGACTTTCAGGCGACCTTGACGCCGTCGAGCACATCGCGAACTTTCTTGGCCAAGACATTCGGTGTGAAGGGCTTGGGGAGGAACGACGTCTCCTTCGAGACCCCGCCCTGCTCGAAGACGGGGTGGTCGGGATACCCCGACATGTAGAGGACCTTGGTGTTGGGACGGATGCTTTGCAACTTTTCGGCGACCTCGGGACCGCTCATCTGCGGCATCACCACGTCGGTCAGCAACAAGTGGATCGGGCCGGAGTGTTTGGCGACCGTCATGAGGGCCTCGATGCCATGGCGAGCTTCGAGGACCGTATAGCCGTGCAACCGCAGAGTTTCGTGGACGAGTCCCCGGACCGCCGGCTCGTCTTCCACGAGCAGTATGGTCTCTCGGCCGTGCGCCGGGGCCACGGATTCGGCGACTCCGGCTCCTCCTTGGGCGTCCTGATCGACCAGAGGAAAGTAGATTCGAAAAACCGTTCCTTGCCCCGGCACACTGTCGACGGTGATGCTGCCCTTACTTTGTTTGACGATCCCGTAGACGGTGGACAATCCCAACCCAGTCCCTTTCCCCTTTTCCTTGGTTGTAAAGAACGGCTCGAAGAGGTGCGAGCGAGTGTCCGTATCCATGCCATAGCCGGTATCGCGCACGGCCAACATGACGTACGATCCGGGCTCCACTCCCACGAGCTTGTGTTTGCCTTGTTTGCCGACCGTGACGTTCCTCGTCTCGATCGTCAAGCGACCGCCTTTAGGCATCGCGTCCCTCGCGTTCACGGCCAGATTCATGATGACCTGCTCAATCTGTCCGGGATCGGCCTGAATCGCGCCGAGCTTTTGATCCAGCTCCGCGCACAGCTCGATGATGTCCTCTCCCATGAGCCGGCGGAGCATCCCGTCCATATTGACGACCAAGGCGTTGAGGTCCACGATCTTCGGCGCGATGAACTGGCGGCGGCTGAACGCCAACAACTGCCTCGTCAACCCCGTTGCACGGTCGGCGGCCTTCTTCACTTCCTCCATGTCTTTCCGCATCACGTCCCCTGGGGCCATGCGCGCCAAGAGAAGTTCGCTGTACCCGCGGATCACGGTCAGCAGATTGTTGAAATCGTGGGCGACGCCGCCGGCCAGACGCCCGACGGCCTCCATTTTTTGTGATTGCTGCAACTGCGCCTCGGTCTGGCGCAACGCTTCTTCGGTGCGGGTGCGCTCGCCGAATTGACCGATCTTCAGCGTGATGTCGTCGATCATCTTCAGCAGCTCTTCGTCTAGCGCCCGCACTTGCTTGGTGAACAACTCGATGACGCCTTCTACTTCGTTGCCGACGAGAATGGGAAACGCGAAGGCGCCATGAAAACCGGCGGCCTGCACTTCCTGCAGACGGTCTGAGCGCTCGTCGTCCGCCACCTCTGTCACCCACTCAGGTTTTCCGCTCACCCAAATCCGACCTGGTAGACCGACACCGGACTTGAAGCTGCGCTGCCAGGTGTCCTCGGCGAACCGGTCGACGGCGGTCGAAGGGTGCTGCCATTGATCGATACAGCGCAACAGCCCGACCGCCTTGTCAACCCGCCAGAAGACGCCGTAATCCCATTCAAGATTCTGACCCAACGCCTGAATGATCTTCGGCACCGCGTCCTCGAGGGATCGGGACTCGGCCAACACCCTGGTGACGGCGTATTGTGCGGACAATCGCTCCTCGGCCCGTTTGCGCTGTGTGATGTCCGAGAAGGACACGACCGCGGCGGAGGGTGTCGATTCTCCCGGCAGTCTCAACGGCCGGCTGTTCACATCAAGCCAACGGAGTTCCCCCTCCGGCTTGTACAGACCCATGACCACGCCGGAATAACTTTCGCCTGTCCGGAGCGTCGCGGCGGCGGGGTGGTCTTCCACTGGAAACGGTGCGCCGTTCTCGTGTATGACCCTCCAGGTGGCGTCCTGCAATGACCGCTTGGTGAGTTCCGCCAGCGGCAGTCCCAGAATCCGTTCGGCGCTCGCGTTGGCCGTCCGCAGCCGGCCATGGGTGTCGATGACGACGACGCCTTCATCCAGCGCATTCACGACCGACCGGTACCGCGCTTCGCTCTCCCGCAATTTCGTCTCCGCGTCCCGGCGCTCCGTGATGTCGCGGACAAACGCGCTGAAAAAATACGTGTCGCCGATGCGGACCGGCGAGATGGCCAGCTCTACCGGGAACTCGCGTCCGGCCCGGTGCAACGCCAGCACTTCGATTCGGCGGTTCAAGACGTGGCTTTCTCCGCTAGCCAAAAAATGTCGCAACCCTTGCTCGTGCGCGCCCCGGTCCCGAGGCGGGATGATCAATTCCGACAGTCGCCGTCCCAGCGCCTCTTCGCGGGGCCACCCAAAAATAGCGGCAGCTTGTCCGTTCCAGTCCGTGATCACGCCCGTGGAATCGATGGTCACCAACCCGTCCAGCGCCGTATCGACGATGGCGCGGTTGCGCTCCTGGCTCTGCAGCAATGCCGCTTCTGCCGCGCGAGCCCATGCGCTCTCCTGCTGGGCCTGCTGATACTCGGCTCGCAATTTTCGGGTCGACCAGAATAGCAGCAGCAGCATGGGCAACCAGAGGAGGACGCCCGCCAAGCCGACTTTCCAAAGAATCGACTGGATCGGCTGGACGATGCGATCCCGGTCCATGCGGACCAGCACGTTCCATGCGAGGCCGGGAAAGTCTCCGTACCCTTTGGTTTTGGCATAGCCGGTCACGACCGAACGGCCCCGGTATTCTTCTTCCAGAAAACCTGGTTCTGTTACGCGCCCGGCTCCATCCGTGCGAATCTCGCGGGAGTCGGCGGTCCGCGGTTCCCTCTTGGTGAGATCGGAGTCGGCAAAGACCACGCCGTCCTTGGTCACCATCTGAAAAGACACCGGTCCCGTAAACTCCTGGCGGTCTTCCAAGGAGCGAACCGTCCTGGTCGTGACGTCTTCCAGCACCGGCACCGCGATGCGGGTCGTCACGACGCCCAGAAACGAGTCCTGTGAATCGAGGATGGGCGCGGCAAACGCGACGGTTTCAATCCCGCTATCCGCGTCATGGGCAGCCACATCCTGTACCAGGATCTTTTTGCCGTTCTTGGCGCCCTGAAACCAGTCGGCTTGGCTAAAGTTTTTCCCGCGCAAGGACTCTTCCGTGGACGCGATCATGACACCCTGGCCGTCCGTGACCCCGAGCCACAGATAGACGGGCGCATAGTTGGCCTTCATCCAACCGAGATAACTGGTGAGATACTGGGCGTCGGACGCTCGCAGCGAGAATGCCCGCGCCATCATGAGCGCATCGCCATGCCGCTCGAAGAGCAGTCGGTCGAGCTTGTCGGAGATCTCCGACGATGCGACCGTAAGTTCTTCCCCTGCGGCCGCCACCATCCGGTGCTCCACGCTGCGGAGGAGGAATGCGCCGGCCAGCAACGTAATCGCGGTGATTCCGATGATGAGGTGAGGAAGCCAGCGATACCGCTGAAGATCCGGAGGCTTCTGAAAATCGGATGGACTCATTCGGCGACCTCGGAGAGCACGAAGTTCTCGACGGTCGCGACCGGACGGTAGGCCTGTTTGGATTCACGCAGGCCTGGAAGGCCCGCATCGTCCATAGTATTGATGAACTTCGCTCCTTGCGCCAGGGCACGGCGGCAAGAGTCGCGAAACAGGTACTGGGCCAAGCCCGATACGGATCGATCGGCAATTTCCACCAGAACGCACCAGGTGTGGTCCGTGAGCCAATAGCCGAAGGTGTATGCGCGCAGGCGCCCGCCGATTCGCAGCACCGTCCCGGTCAACCCGAGTTCGGCCGCATGAGACCAGATCACCTCATGCACCGATGGCGCGTCTTCGAGCAGCAGGTGCCCGAGCGAATCGAGGGCCGCAGTACCCTTCTGTCTCTGCCAATCGCCTAGCAGCGCGCGACAATCCCGTCGATCCCCGAGTCGATAGGGGCCCACGACAACCTCCGCCATCCGTTCAATCCGGTTGCAAAGCGCGCGTTGCGATTTGAATCGGTCTCCGGCCAGCGCCGCGAGGTCTGCCGCGGAGTACAAATAGTCAGGCTCTTTGGCGGCGAGTCGATAGCCGAGTGGCTGTAACTGGGCACCCAGCGCGGCGGAGACGTTTTCAATGCGCGAAACGGTCGAGCGGCCGTTCCGGCTACGCATGAAGTCGAACGCTGCTGCGACCGGCGCGGCCGGGGAGCCGTCGCTCATCGGAGGAAGGGGCATGAACCATCCGTCGGGCGACTGGATGAAGAGGCACAACGCCCCCTCCAACTGCATCCACCAGAAGGTCATGAGCGCATTGCCCATATAATGGTAAGGCGTAGAGTAGGCCGCCAAGGTCCGAGTTCCATCCGCAACAAACGGCTTCAGCGCTCGCTGTAGGCGAGGTACGTCGTCGAGGGTCAAACGATGAATGGCCCGGGCTCCCCATCGGTGCGACAGGGCCAGCGTGAGGTCAGGAAGCGGCGCCACGATGACGACGTCCGCCTGGAAGGCTCCGATCAAACGGGGATGCTCACTGATCGACCGAAGCAGATCCGGTTGCGCCAGCCGCTCCATCACCTGCTCCGCATGACTCCGGATTGCAGCCGGTAATTCCTCGCGCATGAACGGGCATTTGCTGTCCCATCCCAACAGCACCTGGTCGTGATCTTCGTTCCACATGAGCACCAAGGGATAGATCCGGCAGTCGAGCGGACGTTGTTCATACACC
>CAZPYP010000005.1:24331-32560 GCA_964590845.1 uncultured Nitrospira sp. | reverse complement strand
CCACATGAGCACCAAGGGATAGATCCGGCAGTCGAGCGGACGTTGTTCATACACCCGGCACTGGGCTGTTGCGGGATCGAAGGCAGGACAACGGTACCCCTCACTCTGGTCGGGAACGAGGGAGATCTGGCTGCCCGCCAGCGAGGAGAACGTCCGCTCGGATAGCCTCCCCGTCTTGACCGCTCTCCGGATCTCTTCCCCCGAAAAATACGGGCGCAGAGGGCTGTCCGGGTCCGGGAAACGGCAACAGACCTCGCAACGCAAACAGACGCTACTGGGCACCAATTGCGGGAGGGAGGTCATAGGCAGCGTAGTGGAGGAGAAGCCGGCGGTCGACCCAGCCATGGGAATCCCTTGTCGATGGAAGGGCATTCTAGCACCATTCACCGGATGGGCCTACAACGATGTCGTTTCCCGAACCTCCGGGATTTCCACTAAACCCAGAATTTCTTGACCGGGGCTGACCCCGTTGGGATACTGCACGGAGCAAGATCTGACGGACGGGCACCCGAACGAGATGGCACAAGCGTCCAATCACCCGCAGTATGACCCCAAGGCGTTGCTCAACTCGCAACCGCTGATCATCACCGTCATCGACCCGGTAACTCACAAGGTGGTGTTTCAGAACGACACGTCCCAGGCCACCTACGGGGACATTTCGAACCAGACCTGTCATGAAAAGATCGCCGGCTGCGCCATTCCTTGCACCTTCTGCAAGATGCCGGAGACGGTGGAAACGGGCGTGCCGACCGCCAGCGAAGTGCCAATGCCCAACGACAACTACCACCTAGTGCAATGGTCGAAGGTCCAGACGACCACCGGCGCCACGCATATCATCGAGACCCGTACGGACATTACCGCAGCCAAACGCCAGCAGCAGGAGACCGAACGGCTCGTCAACCGGCTCTCCGCCACGAACCGCGATTTGATCCAAGCCAACCAGCTTCTCCAAGATCAGTCGGTTCGGGACAGCCTGACCGGTCTTTACAACCATTCGCACTTTCAACAGACCCTCGTCCATCTCTGCGCCTTGGCCCTGCGGTCCATGCGCCCCCTGTCTTTGCTCTTCGTCGACCTCGACAATTTCAAGCAAATCAACGACGTGTATGGGCATACGACCGGCGATCAGGTGCTCCGGGAAATCGGCTGGCTGCTCGACAGCCAACAGGGACCGGGCCGCGGGATTGCGCGGGCCAGCGACTTTGCCGCTCGTTACGGCGGCGAGGAATTCGCCTTGATCCTGCCTGATACCTCTATGGACGGCGCGTTGAGCGCCGCCGAGCGCCTGCGGACTCGGGTCACCACCCTGACCATGCTGCCGGAGCTGTCCGCCCTCAAGACTCCGGCGTTCTCCCTGACCTGCAGCGTCGGGGTGGCGACGTTTCCTATCCATGCCGATGTTCCGACCGACCTGATCATCGCCGCGGATACGGCTGTCTACGCCGCCAAACGAGCGGGTAAGAACTGCGTCCGCATGGCGACACCAGCCTCGCCTTCCTCCCAGGCTCCGCCTCTTGTACGATCCTAGAGCCCATGTTACGATCAGGTCGTCTTTCTATGTGAGCATCGCAGCGAGATTGGCCCGAACATCGTTTCCTGTCTGATTTGGCTACCTCGGATCTCCTCCACCGCTGTTACGGTATTCGCGCAGCCCTGATCGCATCGGGGCTCTTTTCTCCTCCGGCTGCCCAAAGCGCCTCCCCGACGGACGCCCAAGCGAACGGGAATTCGTGGCGGATCGGGGTCAAGCCGTTCATGTTGTCTCCTGACCAGCTCTCCTTCTTTTGTGATCTCGGTCCTCATCTGCTCGCCTTCTATAAAGCCCTCAACCGGCTGTATCAGGAAAGCGGGAGGGGCATTCAGCCCTCATGGGTGGCGGCGTATCTGGATCAGGGCAAGCCGGAAGGGCTGGTCGCATACAGCCGGATGAAGCGGTTCCGTGATCATCTTCCCGCCGTCATCAGACCGGACGTCATCCCGACCTCCGATGGCATGGTCATTACCGAGCTGGACTCAGTACCGGGTGGCATGGGGCTCACGGCGCACCTGACACAGCTCTATCGCGATGTCGACACCGCCCTCCGTTTCCCCGGAGGTCCGGGCGGCATGATACAAGGATTTGCCGCCATGTTGTCCCACCATCGCGGCGAACGGCCCGGCTGCGTCGCGATCGTCGTGTCGGAAGAGGCCAGAGACTACCGGCCGGAGATGACGTGGATGGCGGCCAGACTTTCCGAGCAAGGCCTCGCTGCCGTGTGCGTGGAACCTCGACAGATTCGATTCACCGAGGAGGGCCTCCGCATCCGGCAGGGCGATCAGGAGTTCCCCGTCGGACTCGTCTATCGGTTTTACGAACTGTTCGACCTGCCGAACATTCCCAAATCGGAGCTGATTCAATACGCCGTCAAAAAAGAAGCGGTAGCCGTTACCCCTCCGTACAAGCCGGCACTCGAAGAAAAGTCCGCCTTCGCGCTCTTGCACCATCCGGCGCTCCAGCCCTTCTGGCGCAAGGAATTGGGAGAAGACCGATATGTGCACCTCTCCACGATCATGCCGCGGACCTGGATCTTGGACCCGGCGCCGATCCCGCCTTCGGCGACGATTCCCGGCCTCTCGATCGGAGGCCGCGCAGTGACGCGATGGGAAGACTTGGCCCCTGCGACGCAGAAGGAGCGGCACTTCGTGATCAAGCCGTCGGGCTTTTCCGAACTCGCATGGGGAAGCCGCGGGGTGTCCGTGGGGCATGACATGCCGCAGAATGAATGGGCCGCCGCGATTGACCGCGCGCTCCAATCGTTTCCCCGGACGCCATACATTCTTCAGGAGTTCCACAAAGGACGGCAGTACCAGGTCGAGTACTTCGATGCCGTGACGGAAGAGAGGCGGGAGATGTCCGGCCGGGCGCGCCTCTCTCCCTATTATTTCGTCACTGGCGAACAGGTCGAACTGGCTGGTATCCTGGCCACGATTTGTCCGGCGGATAAGAAAGTGATTCACGGCATGAAGGACGCCGTGATGGTCCCTTGCGCGGGCGCGCCGCAGTGAGCCACCGCGCGAGCATGGAGAATAGCTTGGTCGAAATCGAGCACTCATGATTCACCCCCGAGAACTATGGCGTTGACGCTGTACCATGTCGAATGGTGCCCGGAATGTGACGTCGTGCGGCGGAAGCTGGCTGAGCTGAACCTGCCATACGAAGAAGTGGTCGTGCCGGACTTCCGGCCGCTGCGAAAGCAGGTGTTCGACGTGTCGGGGCAATATTACGTTCCGGTTCTGAAGGACGGAGACCGGGTGTTGACCGAAACGCATGAGATTCTGGCGCACCTCGATCAGGTGTCCGCCAACCCCAATCCCTGAGCTGGGAGCGCCGCGATGGAAGCATGGAGACGCATTCTCGCCGAGAGCCTCGTGAAACCGAAGGAGTTGGCCGAGCGCTTCGGACTCGATGTGCGCGAAGTCGAAGCGATCGTCGGGCCCTACCCGGTGCGTATCACTCCGACCGTGCTGTCTACGATCAAAGAACGTGGTGATGCCATATGGAGGCAGGTGGTGCCCGACGCGGCCGAGTTAGACGATCTCGACGCGGAGGACGACCCGCTCGAAGAAGATTTGATGAGCCCGGTGCCCCATCTCGTGCACCGATATCCCGACCGTGTGTTGCTGATGGTGACCAACCAATGCCCGATTTACTGCCGCTTCTGTACCCGCAAGCGGCTCGTCGGCAAACCGGGCTTCCTGAAAAAAGGCGAGTTGGATCGAGCCATCGCCTATCTGCGGGAACATACGGAAGTCCGAGACGTCATTCTCTCGGGCGGCGACCCGTTGCTGTTGCCCGATCACCTTCTGGAGCGCATCCTCAAAGCGCTCCGGACCATTCCTCACCTGGAAGTGATCCGCTTGGGCTCCCGCGTCCCTGGGACGCTGCCGGAGCGCATCACGGCGCGCCTCTGCGAGATCGTCAAGAAGTATCACCCCGTCTATATGAACTTGCACTTCAATCACCCTGACGAGTTGACTCCGGCGGTGAAGACCGCCTGCGGCATGTTGGCGGACGCCGGTGTGCCGCTCGGCGCGCAAACTGTATTGCTGAAGGGGGTCAACGACGATCCCGACATCATGAAACGTCTCGTGCACCAACTGTTGTTGGCTCGAGTGAAACCCTACTACCTCTATCAAGCCGACTTGACCAAGGGCACGAACCATTTTCGAACGACCGTTGAAACCGGACTGCAGATCATCAAGTCGCTGCAGGGCCATACGAGCGGCATGGCGGTCCCCCACTTCGTGATCGATGCGCCGGGCGGAGGCGGGAAGATTCCCTTGCTTCCAGACGACTATCTTGTGCACATCGACGGAGACGGTGCCGTGCTCAAGAACTACGAGAACAAGACCTTCCACTACCCGCAGCCGAAAGCCGGAAACGGCCGCGAGTTGCCGATGGTCGGCGCCCATGCCGCCTATGGAAACCACGACGATGGGTATGCATCGGAAAGCAACTCTTATCCGGACCGGGACGGCTATTCGTCCTGGGGCAACAGTTGTGGAGGCGATACGGACGAGTAGCGATGAAGATACCGGCTCATGGCATTCTCCCCTATCAACAGATCACCAGGCTGATCACCAGCCGCGCCGTCACCGCCGCGGTTCCGATCGAAGATCGCCAAATCCAGCCGGCGAGCCTTGATCTCCGGCTCGGCAAGAAGGCCTACCGGCTCATCAGCAGCTTCCTGCCGGAACTCTCGGCCATCTCCAGCCGGCTCGACGTCATGGATTTTTATCAGTCCGATCTCGTCATGTACGAGATGGATCTCACCGGCGGCGCCATTCTCGAAAAAGGGCACGTCTATCTGGTGCCGCTACTGGAATCGCTCACGCTGCCCAAGACGATCAGAGCCCGCGCCAATCCGAAAAGCACGACCGGACGGCTCGACGTGTTCACACGCATCGT
The DNA here is from genome assembly GCA_964590845.1 of uncultured Nitrospira sp. GTDB lineage: Bacteria > Nitrospirota > Nitrospiria > Nitrospirales > Nitrospiraceae > Nitrospira_C. Next base: position 27,612 of record CAZPYP010000005.1, on the reverse strand, counting down.
GACCGATTTGAACACGGGATTCGACGAAATCCGAGCCGGCTATCGGGGGCCGCTGTTTCTGGAAGTGGTGCCGCGCTCCTTCGCGATCAAAGTCAAGACGGGCCAGTCGCTGAATCAAATCCGTTTCATCCGCGGCGAAGCCACGGCGACGGACCAGGCGCTCCAGAGCCTGCATCGCCACGAACCGCTGCTCTACCACAACACGTCGAAACGGAAGCCCTTGCGAGTGAAGGACTTTCGGACCGACCGAGGACTGTTTCTTCGCATCGACCTGAAGGGAGACGACCGGACCCGCTCCGAGGTGATCGGGTACCGGGCAAAGAAGAACAGCCACGTGATCGACCTGTCCAAAATCGGCTATTACGCGGCGGGAGACTTCTGGGAGCCTCTGTATCGCCACCGCAACGACAGCCTGCTGTTGGAGCCGGAGGAGTTTTACATCCTGGCCTCGAAAGAGCGGATCCGCGTACCGCCGGACTACGCTGCAGAAATGGTGGCCTACGAGGCGGCCTGCGGCGAGTTGCGCACCCACTACGCGGGCTTCTTCGACCCCGGGTTCGGCTATGGCGCCGACGGCGAACTTGCCGGCACGCAGGTTGTTTTAGAAGTCCGCCCTCACGACGTACCCTTTTTGATCCACGATGGGCAAACGTTCTTCAAAGTGATCTATGACCGGATGCTCGACGTCCCGCAACAACTCTATGGCGTGGGATTGGGGTCGTCCTATCAGCGTCAGGGTCTCACCCTCAGCAAACATTTCAAGGTGTAACCGATGCCACCGACCGATTTGCCGCCCGCACAAGATCCGAATCAACGTCCGCCGGCTTCACCGGCTCGATCCGAAGATTCGGATGGCGGCGGCGACGTTCAAATGTGGGTCATCGCGAAGATGGTCGGGACCGCCTTCATGTTCCTGGGGTTCCTGCAGATCTTCCTGTCCATCAGCGGAGGCTTCGAGCTGAGTGGCGTCGTGGCCTTGCTGCTCTATTTCGGCGGCCTCGCCATTTGGGCCAATGCCGCCATCGACAATGCGGCGCTACGATGGGGGATTACGATCGGGGCCTTGGCACTGTCCATCGGATTTCTCCATTTTGGAGAGATTCTCTTTTGGCACAAGCAGGTCGTGTTTTGGGCCACCGTGATCATCGTGATGTACTTCATGTTCAACGAACCGAAGAAACCTGCCGATCGTCCGTAACCGGTGACTATTTCCGTCGTCATTCCCACGCTCGACGAAGCGTCTCGTATCACAGATATCATCGAACAGACCGCCGGGCTGGGATTCACCGAGATCGTGGTGGTGGACGGCGGAAGCCGCGACGGGACTGCCGAGAAAGCCGGACGCTCGGGGCTCGCGCTGGTGTTGTTCTCGCCACCCGGAAGAGGCATCCAGATGAACCGGGGGGCATCGGCGGTCAGGGGAGACGTTCTCCTGTTCTTGCACGCGGATACCAAACTGCCGGCCCGGGCGAAGGCCAGCATCGAGCAAGCCCTCGCAGATCCGCTTGTCCTGGGCGGACGATTCGACGTAGAGTTCGACAGCACGTCTTGTTGGGCTCGCACGGTCGCCTTCTTCATGAACACCCGCTCCCGCCTCTCTCGGATCGCGACGGGAGACCAGGCGCTGTTCGTCCGTCGATCGGTCTTTGAACGGCTGGAAGGATTTGCCGAGATCCCGCTGATGGAAGACATCGAGTTCACAACCAGGCTCAAACGCACCGGTCGCACGGCAGCGTTGCGGGACAAAGCCACCACCTCGTTTCGGCGCTGGGAACGGCAAGGGCCGCTGCGTACCATCCTCCTGATGTGGGCGCTCCGGTTTCTCTATTGGGTCGGTGTCGGCCCTTCACGATTGCAACGGTGGTATGCCACAGTCCGATAGCGCCACTACCAAGCACGAGGGCGCCCTCGTCATCTTCGCCAAAGCGCCCGTGCCGGGCCAAGTCAAAACCAGGCTCTGCCCGCCTCTGACGCCGGATGAAGCCGCGACCTTGCACGGCAGTTTCGTCCTCGACACCCTCGAACGCACCAAAACCGCTGTGGGAAGATGGAAACTTCCCCTGCGGCGCTACCTAGCCTGTGCGCCATCCTCGACGCTGGTCTTTTTCAGAATCATGGAAGAGCGGCAGGGCGTCATCCTCATCGACCAGGAGGGAGCGGACTTGGGCGCCCGTATGAGCCGAGCCTTCGACCGATTGTTCGGCGCCGGATGCCGCACAGTGCTGCTCGTCGGAACGGACGTTCCGTCGCTGCCGCTCGACCACTATCGTCAGGCGCTCCTCGCTCTTGAGACGCACGACTGCGTACTCGGCCCTGCGGTGGACGGCGGCTACTACTTGATCGGTCTGACCGCACCGGCGCCGGGCCTATTCGAGCAGATCCCCTGGTCGACCGCCGACGTGCTGCGCTTGACTCGTGCAAACGCCGACCGGCTCGGCCTTCGGACAGCCTTGCTTCCTCCTTGGCGGGACGTCGACACGATCGACGATCTTCAGGCCCTGATCGAAGCCGCAACCCTCGACGCGAAGAAACCCAGAACGGAGCAGCAGTTTTCATCTCGAACCGGCGGCGCGCTGCAATTGCTCGCCAAACGGTTGCGGACGAGAGCATAATGGAAGTCATGCATCCACGTGTAGCGTTGATCACCGGCGGAGCCAAGGGAATCGGACGAGGCATCGCGCTCGACCTGGCGGCGCAGCGCTGGTACGTCGCCATCTGCTACCGCACGAGCGAAGCCGAGGCCAAGCACACCGCCGCCGCCATCACTGAACGGGGTGGCCGGGTATTGACCGTGCGTTGCGATGTCTCGGATCCCGCCGCCGCCTCACAACTGGTGGGGAAGGTAGAAAAGGAATGGGGGCGCATCGACGCCCTCATCAACTGCGCAGGTCCCTACCATCGCATCAATCTGTTCGAAGAAACCGTCGAAGGCTGGAACGAAATGTTCGACGGCAATCTGCATCCGATCTTCTATCTGGTCCGGGCGGCAGCGCCGGGCATGAAGGCCCGCAAGAGCGGACGGATCATTACGTTCAGCATGGCCAACGCCGACCAGATGATCGCGCAACCGGACGTCACCGCCCACTACATCGCCAAGGCGGGAATTCTGATCCTGACAAGGACTCTGGCGAAACTGCTTGCGCCGCACGGCATCACGGTCAACGCGATTTCTCCTGGATTCATCGATAGCGGCAGTGCGCCCCCCGAAGAACTGGCCGGCATGACGAAACGGATTCCAGCCGGATACATCGGGACCGTGGACGACACGGTCGCGGCGGTCC